>JABJCN010000156.1 GCA_018668635.1 Opitutia bacterium | reverse complement strand
TTGTGGAAAATTTTCATGGTACTGGTAACACGATCCTTGGTAAATACCCAGTTCGCCCAACTGCCCTTGAGCCAGTTGATGTCCGGGGTTTTTTCCAGACGGTCATGTCCCCCGTTACCGCTGTCCCAATAGACACGTCCACTACCCCACGGGTGGTGGAGATTGGTGATTCGGTTATTACCATTGGTGGCTTCTAAGATTGAGGTGTTGCGCTTCACGTTGTCGGCACCCCAGGACCAGAAGGAGATGGACATGGCCATTCCACTGGATGGTGGGTGCGATTCCACGGGCAGCACGACCTGATTGTCACCAGTATTAAACTCAAGTGCCTGACCGAACTTACCGGCAACCCATTTGGCGGGTGCACCGCCGTTAAATGTACCGACATATTGACCGAGCTTACCGGGCACGTCGATGGCCTCGTCCGTGATCGTGGTTCCTGAACCCTCATCCATGCGCCAGTGGGCACGGAGGGCATCGGTTACGAGGGCATCGGTACCGGGAAGCTCCTGACGGAAACCACCCGTACCGGTAATCTTGACGTTAAGCGTTGCCGAAGACGGCGTTACATCCGAAGGAGGCTTGGTCTCACCGATCGGGGGACCAACGGTGGCCAGACTTTTGGCTTCAGAGAAGTGATTGCCACCACCATTTGACGCTTTAAAACGATAGTAGTAGATAGTGGATGGTGACATACCAGTTATTTGACCGGTAAAGACACCCGTATCCTTTGCTCCAAGGCTTTTGTTGGCGTCCCAACCTGCGGCGGTGGCACCCTTGTCCTCCTTGCCATAGTACACAGTGATAGTCGGTTTATCCGATCCATCATAAGATAGAAGTTGACCACTAACATCAGAAGTGGTGCCGGCAATATTGGTTGCATCCTTGGCGGCTACAAGTGGCGGTCCGGCCACATTGCTGGTGGTGAAGGAGATGGTGTCCGCAGCCCAGGTTCCGGCGAGTCCCTCAATACCGTGGTCGGCCAGGGTGCGGTACTTGTAGGCGGCACCCTTGTCCAGACCGGATATACCGATCTGGAATGTGCCGGCCTCCTGCTCGCCAAACTCGACCTTGTCGGTCCAGCCGCCGTTCTCGGAATCAGTGTTTGTTCCGCCATCAGTACGACCGTAGTATACAGTGATTGAAGGGTTTTTCCCGCCGGTTGTCAAAATCTCGACATTTGCAATGGCGGAGTTGGACCCGATGTTGGTGGCGGCGGTGTTCTTTAATGTTGGAACAGCAGGATTTACGACCAATTCAAGTACTTGAGCAGCACTGCTACCAGCAAGGTTGCCGGCGGTTACAAGTACTTCAAAAGTGCCAACTGTGCTGGGTGTGCCCTTTATTTCACCGGTATTTGGATCAACAATGATACCTGCGGGCAAACCGGTTGCACTAAATGCGGTGGGGTTCTGCGTACCAGTGAGCGTTGCAATATCCTCAATTGCACCCTTGGGTTTGTCCCCTTCCCCATCGCCGTATATGGTGGCTATTTGTGTAGCGCTGAGTCCTTTATTATAGAGACGGGCATCCTCGATCCAGCCCTTCATTTGGTTGTTGCCGTTCTCAGGGTTAGCACCGAGCCACAAGGTTGAAGCCTTGTTCTTCAAAACGCCATTGACATTCCCAGTGGTCATCTTGGTTCCATTGACCCATGTGGCGGAGGTGACTCCGTCGTTCCATGCAACAATGTGCCACCACTTGTTGTGGGTCAACCGACCTCCTCCTGGTGCCTTCGCATCAGGAGCGCCACTGTTGGTGCTGCCATTATCCCAAAAACGGTGGTGAAGGTAGTTAATCCCGGTGTTGTTGTTCGCCTGGTTCAACCAGATATTATAGATTCTACCGTTGCGCCCAAACAGGCCGGCCCAACCATCGTTGTCCTGCTGCGTCTTCATCCAGATCGAGACAGTGTACTGCTCGACAGCAATAAGCGGGTTGTAGTTAAGACGTACACGGTCGCCATTGCCGTCCAAGTAAATGGCCTTACCGAACAATCCATCTTGATACTTGGTGTCTCGCTCAAGTGAACCATGCAGATTGTTACCGGAGTAATCGATGGCGCTCTTGCCACTACCCTCTTCAAAACTCCACCAGAAGACAAGGTCGTCATATGCCGTCGGTGCAGTGAATTCCTGCCAAGTTGCAGAGGCGGCAAGATTACCATTGGCATTAAAGGTACCCGTAATGGCAGGTACTGTGGATATACCAACTGTACCGGTGCCGACATCGTAGGTTCCTTTCTCCAGATCCTTTGCATAGTTGAACGAAATGCGACCGTCACTACCTGCACCACCACGGCCACCACTACCTGGGGCACCACCCTTTGCGGTCAGTGTACCCTTGTTAATAATGCTTCGGCCCCTTAAACGGATGCTACCGGCGGAACCTGCCCCCGTGGAGGTGTATTCAAAAGGCTCATTGTTTCCGCCATTGACGCTGATTGTGACATCGGTACCAATGTTAAGATCACGGTCTGCTTCGAGTGAAATGGCACCACCGCCACCACCTCCGGGACCGTGCCAACCGCCACCACCACCGGAACCGGCGAATAGGTAAGCAATTCCGGGAGTTCCATAGGCTTTACCACCAGCGGTTACTTCAGATCCCTTACCACCAATATTTGCATGTCCGCCACCTCCGGATCCATTGTTTGCGTTACCGCCCTTGCCGATACCTGTGCCATCGGTACGGTTAGGATGGCCACCGCCACCATATCCTCCACCAAGTGTCCCGGGAACTGGAATAGCACCGTTACCATCAGATTTGGAATATCCTTGAGCGGATGCATCAAGATTTGCATTGATGGTGATAGCACCAGCATCGGAAACAACACTAAAGCTGTTACCGGCGGTTGCACCGTGTGCCTTGTTCAGAATGATTTCCGTGTTGCCGGATACAAACTTGGATGAATCCACATTATATGTGCTGCCACGCAGGCTGATGGTGGTGCCAATCGGAAGATAACTGGTCGAGTCACCGGCCATCTTGAAGCTCTTGTCAAGTGCATCGGAACCGATTGTGAAGGAACGACCCGCTGAACCCGTTGAATCAATGGCTTTGATTGCCAATGGGTTGGGACCATCGAACTTGACGGTTGTCAATGCACCGATATTGACCGAGCGGAATGATAATTCTGCTACGGTAAGTTGACCCTCTGGAGTTTCATGCAAGGCAAGTGTACCCTGGCCATGAACACCACTTGTGTGATACCAACCAGCACTTTCCGTTGTGAATGTAAGTGTTCCACCATTGATGCTCAGGTCTTCAAGAGCACCTTCGGTTGATGTGGAACCATAGACGGCATAAGTCCCGTGATTGTACCCAGATACATCATAGGTGTATGTATCGGATGTGATAAATGAACCCGTGGTGTGGATGGCGATTCTACCACCACCACCATGGCCTGTCTGGTGGTGCTCTGTATTGTTGCGATCTCCACCAACCGCAGAGAGCTTACCGTGAATTTCCACTGAACCAGCCTCGATGCGAATGGCACCGCCGGAACCACTGCCGCCAGTACCACCATCAGTTGTACCACCGTTAACTGTAATACTCATGTTCTTGCTGAGGGTAAATTTTCCCTTGTCGTGTGCAAGGAACTCAATGGCACCACCGCCACCAGCGCCGGAACCACGTCCATCACGTGATCCACCTCCACCGGAACCGCCAAGCAAGCTTGTCAAGGCAGCATCGCCATATGTTTTACCATAGGCATCGGGATCCTGGCTGCGGTTACCGAGTCCACCGTAGGAACCGCCTCCGCCTCTCCAGCGACCTATGTTTCCGCCGCCGATACCCTTACCGTATGTCTCAGGATAAGCAACACCGCCATCACCGCCACCGAGTACTCCCTTGCCAATGGGGCCACGTTCGTCTGCAGATCCATTGCCACCGGATGCCCCTATGCTGGTGCCAATTGTAATGTCACCGCTATTGCGCGTTTTAAGGGAAAGGGAATTCGCACCCTTAACGATAACCAGTGCTGAACCGGTGATCGAAATTTTATCAAAGGTGAAGGTACAGACGCCATATGAGGTGTCCACTCCATCAGCGCTGGTGTAGACCCTGTCCTCGATCTGGCCGAATGCAAGGCCACCGCCACCGGAGTGGATGATATTGGCCTGCGTCGTGTCAATGGTGACAATACCTGTGTTGAATACAAGTGCGTCCATACCGCCGGATGTTGCCTCAACGTGGAGTGTGCCGTCTTCTCCCTTGGGAGCGGTACCGCGGCCATTCATGCCACCACCAACATTGGTACTACCAGGCACAAGCTTCTCACGGGCAATCAGAGCGATACGACCACCACCACCGGCAGCACTGCGGTCGTCCTTACCTTCCTTACCGCCCTTGGCAGAAAGTATGCCATTGTTTGTTACATTGCGACCTTCAATACGGATGGCACCACCGGAACCGCCAGCACCGACTTTCCCGGCAGCAGCATCACCGCCATTTGCAGCTATCTGGACACCAGCAAGGATGGTCACGTCACCATTTCCGTCTGCCACAAGTTCAATGGCACCACCACCGGCAGCACCACTTCCCTGGGCATCATGATGAGCACCACTACCACCAGAACCACCGAGGAGTGCTGAAATCTTACGATCGCCATAGGTTGGTCCGGCATCGACAGTGCGTCCCCATCCGGCGCGATCAGATCCTTTGCCTCCGTAGGAACCACCGGCAGCAATCCACTGGCGGAAATGTGTGTCATGACCGGTACCGGTTTTGGCGCCACCACCAATACCAGCACCAGGGTCACCTGGGTCATAATTGGAGCGACCACCATCAGAACCACCAAGAATACCTACGCCTCCGGTTGTCCGCCCGTTTAATCCATTGCCACCATTTGCAATGAGGTTGGCACCAAGGGAAATGTTTCCGTTGTTTTCGGTCTGTAGTGAGATCGGATTACTCCCAGAAAGCGTGACACTCACCGAGGTGCCAATATTAATTCGATCATATTTGAAAACTGCCTTCTTGTAGGTAATGTCATTTCCTTGTTGATCAGTCCATGTTTGCTCGACGACCTCACCCGCTCCGGAAGCACCACTACTGTGACTCCATGTTGCAGCAGTCGTATCGAAGGCAATGGTACCGGTCTCGAAATCGAGTACCTTCTCGGCAGTAAATGAACCGGTGCTGTCCGCCCAGTCAACCTGCGTGGCACCTCCACCATCCGGTGTATTTTGTGCATAAAAACGATAGTAGTATTTCGCTCCTTTCACAAGACCCGAGATGGCAACGGTGGTATCGATTTGCGTTGATACATCCTGTCCATTAGAGAGCAATGGCCATGTAAACATACCTTTTTGGGCATTTTCCAGAGGTTTAATTATACGTTGGGAAATACCAGGGGCGGTAATCCTTGAACGGAACTTTGAACCACCACCGTATTCACCACTTAACATGGCAAACATGTAGGATTTGCCAGCATCAAGGTTGACTTTGATGTTGTTCACGTCCCATGGGGCATTGCCGAGTTTCTCTCCCTCACTTAATTCATAGATACCATTGCGATTTTTGTCCAACCACATGGCTTGACGATCATCACGATTATCCATCTTGAAGGTATGCTCACCGGTTTGTTTTGGAGTCAAGTAAGCTTCAAAGAGAGCCATGTAATTGTCATTCGATGTAATACCGATGCCAATCTGCTTGAAGTCATTATCGCCATCGAAGTTAAATCCGGAGCCACCGGGTTCACTCGTGATAATCTTTTTTCCAGTGGGGGCAATTTTCTTTAAATCCTCAATGCTGACGCGGAAGAAATGTTCCTGGTCTGTATAGGATGTACCGTGACCGCGTGCATCGGGGTTACGGGCATAACCCTTACCTATGAATCCATCATTGGAAATCTCATTCAAGTAATTGCCTATTTCAATCTTGTTGTCCCAGGCGCCGGTATCTTCTCCGCCATCGCTGATACCATAATAGAGGGTAAGCTTGGAACCATTGGATCGCTCGGAAAAGTCAGGGGCAACATCCTTGTACCTGTGATCAGCCTGCACGATACCATCATCAACCTTCCACTTGTCCTGCAGGTAACCCTCGATCATGGCAACCTGGGAATTGGAAATCCCCGTCTTGAAGAAGATGATTTCACCGAAGGTCATGTTACCAGACATACTGATATTGTTGTCCCCATTGTTGTCTCGGGCGCCAATGGCAACCTTTGAGGCTGTCGCAGGAATGGTACCGGTGTCACTGAAGCTGTACTCCTGGCGACCATTACCCCACTGCGTGCGGGAGTTGCCATCATAGCGTGCGGCAAATATACGCCATTTGCCTCTGTGTTTCACATAGGGATTGGCTGCCGGGTCATCGGTGCCGCTGGTGCCACGAACGGTTAGTGTTATACGATCGTCACCTCCGCGACGGCGGAGCTGCCAGCCCTGGTTGCTTTCACCACGCTTGCTCAGCATTGGAGCCCAGTTACTAATATCGTGACTTTTGACGACGACGAACATGGTCATCTGGTCCAGTTCATCAAAGCGGGCGCTGTTATCTACAACCAGTACGTCATTGGTGAATTCGAGTGCAGACTTTCCGTTACGGGCACCTGTCTTGTATTTTGGAATGTTACCGGTGCGCTTGATATGGTTACGGGCATGGTTGTCACGGCCACTCTTGTCCGCCCAGTACTTGACGTCGTTGTTGTTGGCGGGTTGCCCTCCGGAACCATCGGTATTCTTGGCGAGGGTGGCCACGTCACTGGCATCCAGCCAGAGTTCCAGTCCCTCAATGCTTTCCTTGGAGAAGGAGGGAGACTTGCCGTTGTCAACTGTACCGGTACCGACTGCAACCACGTTCGCACTGAGTGTGGCACCGGACCCAGAAACGTCCTGGGCGGGATTGTTGGCCACAACAGGCTTGGTGGTCTGCTGTGTCTTGAAGGTCTGGGCCGAATCCTTGAGGACGGAGATATTCAGGTTATCAATGGCCTGCAGTGCATTCTGTCCACCGGTACGGCCACCAAATGCGAAGTTCCAGCCGGCTGCCGGGTTCCATCCGGATATGGTCGTGTCAATAATCGTGGAACCGTGCATGACGCGGGTTCTGCCACTCTGGGATATTGAAATGGATACCGGCACAAACTCGCCGAGAAGTAGGTGCTTCTGGGTGGTCTTGATGCTGGCCTTGTTGTAGCGGATTTCGATCTGGTCGGTCTGGTAAATCTTGAAGTGGATTTTCAGACCGTTCTCATTGGCGTTGTCAGCAAGATTCTTTGTGTCGGCAATAGGACCGAAGTAGAAGGAGACACCATCAGCCGGATCATCCGAACCGGGACCTTGATACAGGTCGAAACTGGCGTTGAAGTTCTTGATCGCCTTACCTGGATTGAGGTCGGGTATGTAGACCGTGGTTGCCTGTGAATTGATTGGCTTGGTCAATCGGAGGTATTTGTCCTTGGTATTGATCTCAGTGGGGCCGTGCATCTTGCCTAATGTGGAATCATTGATCCCGTCAAAAGCAGAGTACCAGGTTGCTGAGCCATCCCAAACCGTACCAGCGGAGTTGGAAGCCTGCAGGCGATAGAAATAATCCGAATTGGGAGTCAAGTCACCGATCTTCTCGGAGAAGGCACCGCCCTGTCTGCCGATGTTGACTGCATGGTCCCAAGCGGAAGGATCGTTTGCACCGTCCTCGTTACCATAATAGACAAAGACGGATGGGAAATCACCTCCGGTCTTGGTGACGGTACCATTGAACTTGGTGTTGGTATCCTGCACCTCAGTAGGTGCACTGGCGGCGATCTCGGGTGCGGACGCCTTAACTATAATTGTCAGTGTTTCCTCAATGAGTGAACCATCCGGATACATGACCTGAAGTGTAACCTCGAATGTGCCGGCTACCTCCGGAGAACCTGAAATTTTACCGGTGTCAAGGTCAACGCTCATACCACCGGGGAGATTAAGAGCAGCAAACCCTGCGGGATTCTTGGTGGCCTTTATATCGTATTCAGAAGTTGTGTTGGCTGTGAATTCAACAGATAGATTGCTGGAAATACGAGCGGGTCCCGTAACTTCAGCATAGGATACCAGACTTTGGTTTTGCTTCTGGTTGTCAAAAGAGGCTTTTACCCAGTCTGCAGAACGGTTAGCAGTTGAAAAACGTACCTCATCCAGTTCCATGTTGGCTTGCGCACTTGAACCGAGCAACCAATTAGCCCCTTCCAGATCCGAGGCAAGGGCACCCGGAGTAAATGATGATGTGGCTTCCTGTGCACCATTAACATAGAGCGTGGTAACCCCGTTTATGCGGTCAACGGTACCGACTATATGATTCCATTGATCCTTTTGAATTTCACTTCCAGTCAGACTTGCACCTTCCAATGCGCCCTTATCGGTAAACTTGGGCTTGTTACCCGGGGCAATCACAATACCCATATCATTCGCCGCACTGGTGGCCAATGGCATGCCGTTGTTCGGAGCAAGGAACATACCATTGTATTGTCCGGGGTTGATCCAGGACATCTTGTTATAATCGCCCTCTTTACCCTGCTTCCAGCGAATACCGACGTACTCACCGCCACCACCTTCGTAGAAGCCAGCACCCCACTTGTACTGACCAGCGGCAAGGTTTAGATTACCGGCTCGGTTTTGTTGGCCATGACCGCCCTTGTTATTGACGATCATCTCACCATTATCAAATTTACCGTTCTTGTTCTTGTCTACCCAGACAACGGATCCGTCGTCAGAGCGTGTTCCAAAGGATATATCACCGGCATTAACAGGAGAACCGTTACCGACAACAAGTATACCTTCCCAGGCCATGCCGAGTCTGTCGGTACCGGTCTTGCCACCTGAACGGGTGTTGATCTGACCACCATTCCAATTGATGTTCTCGTTGGCAGTCCAAATAATCTCGCTGACCGGAACCACAGATCCGGAAAGGAAACCTTTTCCACTATCGAGAGGGTCAATATTGGTGTCATTGTATGAACCGTTAAAAATGTACTCCTTCAGACCCGGTGTTCCGGTTGTGATATCCCCTTTAAGCTTGGCCCATAGGGAGATGGAATAGTCACCTTCATTAACGGTGCCTAGAGATCCAACACCTGGAACATCAATTTGACTATTACCGAAATTGGCTGCAGACGAAATATAGGACTGCTCGGTTTCAGGCATCGATACGTCATCACCGTGAGCAAAGTTGAGGCTGGAATCAGTAAACTTTTGTAGGAAATTAACAGGAGGCAGGTGAAACACACCGGCGAATCCATCACTCCATGTACTCCCAGTAAAACGGTAGTCAGGTAGCACCGCATCGTCAGCATTGGCCCAAGTCACAATCACCTTGGTATCCTTGGTAAGGTTTGGAACCTGTACCCATGCGTAGGACTTACCTGCAGGGTCCCACTGTTCCATTTCATAATTGAGTTCACGGCCAACAGAAGCTGAGCCGGGAGTTGCATCATAAAAGCGCAGGTCTCCACCTTCCGGGGTAAGGAAGCTGTTGTAACTGAAATTATTTAAATGGGTGCCGAGTTCAACGAGTACCGGGAAGTTCTCCAGATTGTTGGTCCCACCAGCATAACTTGGGAATGAAAGAGTTAGGGTGTGCGTATATAAAGTTGTATCAACTACGCGAACGGTTATCTTCTTCTCTACCGATACTCCCTTGCCCGTGGCAGTAAGTGTAATCGGTGTGGTACCACCAGTTAGGGGTGTACCAGATATCGTACCATCATTTCCAAGAGTTAGACCTGCTGGTAGACCAACAGCGGTAATGGTATCAGCCGAGCCCTTAATCGGCACCTTGAAGTTGATGGCTTCACTAACATCTTGGCCATTGGTACCCTTGTGTATTAGACCCGTGATCTGTACATCACCGATAAACTCGGGAGGTCCATCAAAGTTACTGGGGGTCAAGAATCCGGACCCAGGCGTTGCACTCTCAATTGAGGCCTTTATCCAAGCATGGGACCGCACAACGGATGAGACCTCAAACTGGTCGATGTTGGCACTGCGCATTTCACGCCAGTTTCCATTTTCATTGGCTCCAAGAACAATACCGGTGGATACCTTTGCCGAACTTGGATTACTAATGCTACATGAATAGTATACACCGCCATTCTTATAGAAGGTGTAGCGCTTATTGAGTGAGTCGTATACTGTTGTAATATGAGTCCATTTATTGAGATCATCTTCGGAAATTACCCCAGTTGTCGGGGCTCTGCCAATGTTTGATGGATTGCCTGAATGAACCTCGTATCGGAAGTTGGGACCATCTGCGTTACTATCGTGGAAATAAGCACGGGTGTCACCTGTCGTCCAGCTCTTGGTGTAGAAGAATGTCTCATCATTGCCGGGAACCTTGGTGAAGTAAAACCAAGCACTGGCAGTCAAGGACTTGACATCCTTATCACGTGCGGGAAATACAATGCTATTGTTATCGGCAGTGAATGTTCGAGCAGAACCAATTATACCATATGTTGGTTTGGTTACGTTGTTAAGACCAATTCCGTTACTGCCTTGAGGGGAACTATCGATGATGTGATTCGTCTCCCCAAGGTGTGAAACAAGAATGTAGTCCTGCCATGCAGAACCATTTGTGGAGTAGGACGGAATTGCGGTGGCATCAGGATTGCCCCAGTACATGGTAAACTTGTCACCCCCATTAAGGTTGACAGAATCCAAACTGACCCAGAGGTCGGATTCGCCATCACTATTCCACTCGTCAAAACTGTAAGGAAGTTCATTGCCGGATGTACTCAGGAATCGAATATCCCCCCCCTTTAGCGACTTGACTTGTTTGTACGAAAAACCTCCAAGCCCATCACGAAGACGAACAAGTACAGGAAAGTTCTTTAGACGTGTATCTGCCAAGGCATACAAATCTGCACCAGACAAGTCGGTAGTATAAATGCGAACATCATCAATCAAGCCATTGAAAAACTTGTTGGATGAACGGTTAGTACCAATTTGGAAGTGTTGGAATATATTGTCTTTTTTTCCGGCAATATTGTATTTTTCTAATCCGTTAAAATAAAGCTTGGTGTCAGCTCCATTGCAAACAACAGCAATATGCGTCCAGTCCTTGGTCGCCATGCCAAGTTTCTTAGTGCCCACTTTGTCTCCAACATAACGCCACTCACCTGGGACAGCGCCATCCAAGTCTATCTGGAAATCGTTTCCTGTGTTACCGGAGTTGAATATTGATGCATTAGTCGTCTGACCCAATACGGCAGGTTTGGCCCACAGGGATAGGGTAAACTTCTCATAGGTGGTGTTGGCAGGTAGCGTCCTGGTGACCTTGTCATCCTTGCCATCAAATTTAAAAGCTTTTCCTAAACGACCATCCTGCCCAACGACAGTTCCGCCGGTAAGGACACCGGTATTGGCAGGAACATCGTCAGCATTGCCGGCAACACCGTCAGGACCGGGTGTGGATCCGGATAAATCTGTGGCGGTTGTCCCGGATCCCTCATCGAGGTTCCAGTGAAGAGAAAGGGTTTCATCACTTGGAGACATGGACTTAGTGGTAAAATCCATGCTATATGGCCATTTTGCGAAATCTGTTACCTCAAGTTTTATCTTCTTTAGCCCATTTCCATTGTCGTTGGCTGCTGCGATGGTGATGTCGAACACCCCATCTGCAGTTGGAGTCCCTTTGAGGTATTCCCCGTCGACAGTTAACCATGAAGGAAGATCATACCCGCTATAACTATTTGCTGCATTGTTTGCTTCTATCTTAAGCAACCAAGGATTCCCCACAGAGGCCTTGACCACATCAGGCAATAGGACATCTGGAGCTGCAGCACCAAAGTAAGGAGGTTCATTCTTGTAGGGGTGGGAGGCTGCTAGTGTGCCAGCCTTTTGATATTTGTGAGCGAGATAACCTTCCACAACATGACGGTCAGATTCAGGAAGCACACGTGAAAACATGAGGACTTCTGAAACCTCGCATTTGGAATATTCATTGTTTCCCCTGTAGCCACCCATTTGAAAATCGGTTGGATAGGTGTTGTTATTATTACTACCTCTGCTTTTTACGGTAACATGTTGACCATCAACCCATAGATTAGCTTCAGGGTCTCCAACTCCACGAGGACCAATATCGCCGATATGCATATGCCATGCAGTGTCTGAACCACCAATATTGGTGATCCATCCATCTGAATACCAACGTTTAACAGTATTGCCATGGTAACCGAAAAGCCAGTTACGACCGTCCCGGGTGGAAAAGATTCGTTCGCTGTCACCGCCGGTATACCGGGCAATGGTGAAAATCGTGTGACCAGGGTCACCGAGTATGTTCGTGAACTTCTGAGTGGTATACAGGCTGTCATCACCATCAAAGTTTATTGCAGGACTGCCATGGCTGCCGACTTTGACATAATTGGGATCACTCCTGTAAAGGGATGCATCATACGCGTTACCAGAGGAGTCCTTCCATGAAAGAATTTTTTGACCATTGATCAAATCATCCGGTGAGCCATCAGCATCAATGTCTGTACCATTGAACCACACTGCAAGATCGGAAACTGCAGTCTTGGTAAGCTTGGTCGACTTGCTGGGTAAAGCCGTGAAATGGAGGGCATCCGACCATGTACTACCAGCAGAATTGATTGCCTCATATCGGGCATGGTAAACTTTGGGAGGGGCAAACCCTTCATCAATGTCCCAGCTGAATTTACCTGGCACAAGATTTCCAAGTGACAAGGAATGGTCCCAACCAGTGACAGTTGCTCCGGGATCTTTGTCACCCCAGTGAATTTTAACAATAGTATCCCCTCCTCCGGCAGAAATTAATGATCCATTCAATGTAACTCGACTACCAGTGATATCAGTAGCGGACATATCTGCACCTAAAACAGGCTTAAGAACATGATCCAACGTAGTGAAGCTCTGTACTGTACTCCAGCTATCTCCAGCTGAATTAGTTGTTTTGAAGCGATAGAAATATGTTTTGTTCAGGAAAAGGCTGTCAAGATCTACATTAAAACCCTCCTTACTCTTGACCCCCATGGCTTTGTTAAGATTCCAGCCATCTACATCATCATTGGCATCGGTTGCCCCGAAATATAACGTAACAGTTGGGTTGTCTCCACCGGTTTCTACTACCTCACCGTTAACCCGGGCCGTGGAGGCTAAAACATTGGTGGCAGGAAGAGCCCGAACAAGTGCCGGAGAGGCCGGAATTGTAACGGTCAGAATCTTAGTGCCGGTTACCGCCGAAGTGGAGGCAGTGAGTGTAACACTGTATGTTCCACCGACCAAGGGCTTGCCTGAAATCTTGGCACCGCTAATGGACAGGCCAGGAGGGAGGTTATAGGCACCGAAAACCACATTCGGGGTATCTGTGGTCAGGATATAAAGGAAATCTTTTTTGACTTCGCCGCTTTTAGTGACAGCACTGGTAATAACCGGAGCAGTGACCGGGGTTTCCCCGTTACCTCCGCCATAAATGGCATTCACATCATCCTGACTAAGGCCCGTGGAATAAATACGGAGTTCGTCCATTTGACCGTCGAAGTAGGAATCGTTCCAGTGAGATCGGCCGATGCGGTTGCCGACACGAAAAGTGGAGGCTGGATCAAGTCCATTAACCTCCTTGATTTTAACACCATTCTTATAAAGGCGCATCTTGTTGTCGCTGTCCTGGGTGCCGACGACATGCAACCATTTGTTTTTCTCCCAGAAATTACCTTGGCGCAGTTCTATCGAAGCTCCGGATTTGCGAATGCCCCAGTAGCCCTCTGAACCAGACCCACGATTGGCAAGAATGATATTGTCTTGTCCGGCAGATTTTGCGAAGTCGATGATACGGCTCCAGTTACGGAACTCATCATAGTTGACCCACACTGAAACAGCCATTGGTCCACCACCCATGGTGAATCCAGGTGCTTCAACCCAAAGGCCGGATACATCATTGGATCCCTTGTTGGGATTGGCAAAGTCAAGTGCCTTGTCAAATTTTCCGTCGACAAACTTGGCACCATTCTTGATGGAACCATCGCGGCCCTTGCCACTGGTGTCCTTGGCAACATCGCCACTGCCGTCATTGAAGTCGTAGTAAAGCTCGAGAGAGTTACCCTGTACATATGGGGGAGCCCCCGGGGTAAACGTGGTGGCATAAGTGGACCACACCGTGCCAGCAGGATTGGTGGCAGCAACTCGTGCAAAATATATGCTGGGGGCGGCGATACCTTGAATCTCAGCAGTAAAGGCACCCTTGCCGCGGGCACCTAGATCAATCGCATTATCCCATGTAAAGGCATCTGTGCCAGCATCTTCATTGCCCCAATATAGAACGACCTGGGGTTCCTCCCCACCGGTTTCAGTTATGTTAATGTTGAGAACAGCTGCAGTATACTTCAGTTCACTGACGATGGGATCATCAAATTGTGGCTTTTCCAAACCGCCAATTGTATTGAAACTTTTGGTTTCTGACCAGACAGGGAAACCACCCCTGTTAGTTATTAGGTATCGATAGTAATTTTTAGTATCGAGTTGCAGTCCCTTGATAATCTGGCTGATATCTGTGGCCTCAGTGTACTCTCCTACAGTAGAGGAGCGTTGCCAGTTCGATGTGTTATCCTCACCATCTGCTGGTCCAAAATAAACCTTAACATTGGCCTTGTCATTTCCAGTTGAAGTGACTTTTCCGTTTGTTGTACCTGAATACAGGCCCGGCAAGGTGGCATCAAGTGCCTGAATGGCTGGAAGATCTATCAGGGACACCCGAAACTCCTTTGCGTCTGTGCCATCTGCGTTACCAGCGAGAATCTTAAACTTGAAGGGATAGTTGTCGATGGCGGTGTCAATGGACTTGCTTGGATGCGTCATGTCATACTTCTGGGAGAGGTAGGCTTCAACCATCTTGCGCTCGGTATCGTTAAGGACCCGGTTGTAAAGGATGACCTCAGCCACCTGCCCGTTGGACATCTCACCAGTGTTGTTCCAGACGCCACCGAATGCCATCTTCCCCGGCTTGTAGGCGGAGTTATTGGAACCCTTGGAATTGTTGCCCTTGTGATTACCGTCCACCCAGAAGTTGGCAACCGGGTCACCGGCATTGGTGATGTGTCCGCTGTGGAGGTGCCAGTTGGTGTCGGTTCCGCCGTGGTTGGATACCCAGCCGTTGGGATGCCACTGATTGATCCTGTTGTTCCAGAAACCCCAGAGCCAATTCTGGGTCTTTGATGAAATAAGTCGTGCCTGCGGGGCGCCCTTGTACCTGGCAACACTGAAAAGTGTGTACCCACTACCAAGGTCATCAAAATTTCGGCTGGTCCAAAGCAGGTCATCTACACCGTCAAATGATATAACCCTGTGTCCATTGAGTGCATCCGTCTCGATAGTTGGATTACCTTGAACATTGTCAGCATGGTTTCCACTTCCGGAATCATCCTGCCATTTGAAAACCGTGTCACCCTGCCCACCGGGAGCCTCGTCGGCATTAAGCCACATTTCAAGTCCTTCATAGACATCGGGCTGGAAGGTGCCAACAAACTTGTCAGGAGCGGTACCGGAGAGGTTACCGGTGGTATTGTTGAGTGTCAGCCATGACGGAAGTCCTTTGGAGGCGAACTGAGTGGCGCCACCTGCTTGTATATCAGCAGAAAAAGCCTTGGATTTATTGGCGTAGTGCTGTACCCGACTGCCACCGGATATGGTGGGACCCCCACTGGCCCAGAAACGCACCTCTCCCATCATAACCCCCCATGAACCGGACATTTTCTTGAAATGCAACTTTATGTAACGACCGCTTGCACCACCGAGATCAATATCCATAGTGAGAGGCAAGCGCTGTAATCCAGCACGGCTATTTACAAGTGGTCCCACCTGCTCCCAGGCGGCACCGTCCAGACTGGATGAAACAGTTATCTGGTTATACTGCGTAGTGCCATTCCACTCTTGGTAATCAAGGCGTACTTTTGAAAATGAATAGTCTTTATCAAATTCGAAGGTCCATTCGGAATTATCAGAATTTACGGCAACATATTTACCACTATTCCATGAGTCACCTTTATTGTGTCCTTTCGGGATGTATTCATCAGAAAGCGCACCCACTGCTCCCGCATTAAAACCCTTATTGACGGAAACAGAGGAATACTTGAGGGCTTTCTCTGTACTGAAATTAATATTGGCAGAACTTGCTCCTGTAGGTTCTTCACCGGGGGATAAAGCAGCACCAGCAGGTATGGATACCGTGATACTTGACGGTACATCTTCAGGATAAATGTTTAAGGTGTACTGGGAGTCATTAACTTTGGTGAAATCCTTAATCGTTCCACCGTTGACAACAATGTCTGATTCCTCAAACCCAATAACATTTAGAGCTGCACCATTTTCTTTAAAATCAACTGTTACTGCTACCGGAAATACGGTAGTATCAAGTCCTCCGGCAACAGATATATCAGTGATCGGGCCGAAGTCACCTTCCCCATTACCATAAATAGTGCTGATCTCAGCATCACTCAATGCGACGTTGTATATGCGGAAATCATCAATATATTTGGCAAATCGCTGCCCCCCCCCCTGATAGTTGCCTATCGAATAAACGTCCGATGTTGACTGTCTATTTGATGTCCCAACGAGAACACCATCAACATAAATCTTGGTTTTACCACCCGATCCAACCCCGGCGATATGATGCCAACTAGATGTGTCTGCTGCTGGCGTGAGAGCCCCACCTGAATCTTGCCAATCTCCATTGCCATTTATATAAACACCAACCTTATTCGATGAGGAGTGTCCCATAATCGTATGGTCAGTGGATTTACCACGAGCCAGTGTGCGCCATGCACTTGCAGGATATAATTGCTTATACCAGCTAGAAATTGTCCATTCGGCACCAAGATCAACACCATTGCCTGCAATTTGCACGCGAGCGGTATTGGATGTGATTTCGACCGCAGAACCAAATTTTCCCTCAGCAAAAGAGGAATCCGTAAGAGCAGCAGCAAGTCCCGACCGGAAGATGGTCTTGCTTGAGCTGTTAACAGGATAGGTAAATAACGCTTTGTTGTTGGTGGCGGCAGCACCGGTTTCATCCCAACCGAAGCCCATTCCACCAACTTCACCGGCTCCACCACCTCCATTGGAAAATCGTACCTCAAAATCAAACCAACCGCCTTGACCAAAATTAGTCTGTCCAACTGTCGCATTATTCCATCCTGCATCATCAAGGAGCACCTGATTGTTCACTTTTAGCCAAGTCTTGTCATCGATGTTCTCATAGAAGGACATCTTACCGTCCGCGTCATATATTTGACCGGTGTAGACGATAGTTAGATTACCGGCCCAAGGTGCTTTACCATTGCCACCGGCACGGGCGGCATATGGTTCTTGTTTCACGCCTAAATTACCGGGATTAGGGGAAAAAGACATGTTCCCACTCAAGGTGCCTTCGAGTAAACCAGGCGCATATACGGAGCTTGAAGTGGAGGCTCCGCTGGCCTCATCGAATTTAAACCAAGCAGACAAGTCACCTTGTCGGGTAACGCCCCTTGTATAATTATACTTGCTGGAAAATGCCAAATTGTCCTTACCTCCAATAGTAAATTTTCCTGCATCCATTGAAATAGTCACCTCTGTTTCCGCAGCATTGGGTGTGATTACAAAAGACTGCTTCTTTGAACCTAGAACGCGGAAGTTGCTGATTGTGGCGTTGGTTGCAGAAATATCATCTGCCGTAAAGCCGGAGACCGAAGCGGTCCATTCCAATGTAACTGTTGGTTTTGCCTTGTTGCCGTTGGCAACTGATAGAGTTGCAACTGCCCAGGCAGGCACGGCCGGGTCGGTGGACTTCCATGCGTGATCCGCGGCAAGATCACCCTGCAGTCCATACTTCCAGGCAAGGCTACCTTCAATTTTAGCGATTTGTGCGTCAGTCAGTGCAACGTCAAAAATAGCAAGTTCTGCCAAGTCACCTTTGAAATTCCGACCACCGATACCACGGTCACTGAAGAAATTAGATACTTCGACATTGCCTGCGGTGCGAAATGAGAGGACTGCATAAGCGTCTGGCTTTTTGTCGGTGTGACCAGTTTTGGATACGCCATTTTGTCTCAGGGAGCCGTTCTTAACGTTCGCGTTTGTGTGAGCAGATGACCAGAACAAGTTTCCATCAGGATGAAAGTGGTATTGATTGTTATCGCCCAACAATGAACTGAATCCACCACCATCTTTAGTTTTCAACACCCAGAACGCGGTTCGTACGTTATTCATGTTTGTGAAGTCGTGGTATTCGCCACTGGCACCGCTGTATCTCATCACTGGTTTACCATTCAATGCGTTCGCCACCACCGTGGGCGAACCCTTCTTGGTAGCATTGTTGTCACTCCCTGATTGGTCGGTCCATGTGCCTCCCGAAACACCGACGCCCGCATCCAGCCAAAGTTTCGGTGTGGCATCATTAATATAGAAGTCAGCGGCCATGATCGGTTGGGCCATGGAAAGAGAGAATGCGACAACGCCGGTTATCAGCATCGAGACGTGTAGACACAATCCACCCGTGAAATTTGTTAGCACTTTTTTGGCAAAACCGACGCTGTGCCCGGAGGCGATTCCGATACCGGTGAGGATCCTGCGAGCCACCCCGCCAAGGGTATTTTGCTTCAGGTTGTTCGATCGGGTGTCGTTGGTTTGCATTTTCATTATACGGTTTGTGTATGTGGATGAACTGAGAGTTGTAGGGATGTTCTGGGTTCCTTCTAAATCCGTTCCTTTATTGAGATGGCCAAGGGTGTGAACCTGATAAAACAGTCCCCAGGCAGGCATGTGCCTACAAGTTTGGAATGGGTTGGGTGGGAAGGATGCAATGTAGCTATAGCAATGCAATGAGCCGCGGCTCTATCACGTGATAAAAGGGAGATATTGTGGTGCGCACACAAAACAGGTTCGACAGGTATTAGCCAAAAAAACCCAAATGTTACGGAAAAATTTTGGTTTTTTTTGAAAAAGCGACAAAAAGACAGGATTACTGAGGATGAATGTAAGTGGGGATGGGGAATTTGATGCTGATAAACAATGGGTGATTTAGTGAATGATCGCAAGCCCTTTTTAACGAACATCGTTTCCAGACAAAAATTTTATTGGTGAATTATTTGAGGATTTCATCTTGCCAATTCATATTTAGGGAGCATCTCCTTCCTTTCAAATTACAATAGCCATGACATCCCCAATGAAGTCACTCCTGATATTCCTATCCTGTTTTATCATTGCCTCAATCTCAGGACATGGGTCCAGACTAAAGGACAGGAAATCAACACCGAATATAGTAATTATCTTCATGGATGACATGGGGTATGCTGACATTGGACCATTTGGAGCCAAGGACTACCCTACACCAAATCTCGATCAAATGGCTCGTGAAGGCCGCAAGTTCACAGATTTTTATGTGACTCAGGCGGTTTGCTCAGCGTCAAGAGCCGGGCTGCTAACGGGATGTTATAATGTGAGAATCGGAATACTTGGTGCACTCGGTCCCAAATCCACACATGGGCTCAATCAAAATGAGATAACTATTGCCGAGATATGTCGCCAAAAAGGTTACGCAACGGCCTGCTATGGCAAGTGGCACCTTGGACACCACAAGAAGTTTCTACCCATGCAGCACGGCTTTGACGAATACTTTGGACTCCCCTACTCCAACGACATGTGGCCCTATCACCCGGGTGTGCTTCACCTACCGATGAAGGAGAGACTCAAGAAATGGCCCAATCTACCGCTCATTGACGGGAACAAAACAGTTAATGGCACTGTAACCGGCAGGGATCAGGAACAATTAACCACCCAGTACACCGAGCATGCAGTCTCGTTTATCGAGACAAACCAGGATAAACCTTTCTTTCTCTACGTTCCACACAGTATGGTTCACGTCCCGCTCTACGTTTCCAAAAAGTTCAAGGGAAAGAGTGGTGCAGGCCTCTTTGGAGATGTCATGATGGAGGTGGACTGGTCGGTGGGGCAGATACTCGGCACCCTGCGGCGGCTCAAGCTGGACAAGCACACCCTTGTTCTTTTCACATCGGACAACGGTCCGTGGCTCAATTACGGCGATCATGCGGGTTCTGCAAGCCCTTTGCGTGAGGGAAAGGGAACCATGTTTGATGGCGGTTGCCGCGAATCCACACTGGCATGGATGCCCGGGACCATACCTGCAGGCTCTGTATGCAGTGAACCTGCCATGACCATTGATATTCTGCCCACAATTGCCCGTATGATTGATGCAAAGCTTCCCGTCAACAGGATTGACGGGAAGAATGTTTGGCCTCTATTCACCAATGATAGTGCCAAATCTCCCCATGAAGCGTACTATTTCTATTACGGCAATCAGCTCCAAGCAGTCCGCTCCGGCAAATGGAAACTACATTTCCCACACAACTACCGCACCATGGCCGGACGCCCCGGGGGCAAGGGTGGCATTCCCACCAAGTATTCACAGGCAAAGATCGGGCTGTCACTATTCGATCTGGAGACCGATATAGGGGAGACTACAGACGTAAAGGACCAGAACACCAAGGTCACCGAAAGGCTCGTCGGGCTAGGGCGGGCATTTGACGCCGACCTAAAGACCAGCCGCCGGCAACCCGGTCGACTCTGATTCCTATTCCCATGCGAGGGACACCTTTCCCATCGCCTGTCCCGCTTCAAGCCTGGCATGGGCCGAACCCACCTCGAGCATTGTGAACCGGCTTTCATCCAGCAGTGGCCGAACCTTGCCGGCTTCCACGAGTTGAGTGACTTCACAGAGAATCTCCCCATGCCTTTCACGATCCTTGCCCGTAATGAGTGGAAGAAGCATAAAGGTGACACTTAACGTACCACCACGAATGTGCAATGGTGAAAGATCCTGCTCCGAACGTGCAGCAATTGAAACCACGGTGCCATGCAGGCGTATGGCCGCAAAGGAATTCTGGAGATTGGCGTCCCCAACCGTGTCAAAAACAAGGTCGTAACCAGCGCCACCAGTGTATTCTCCCACATAATCGTCCACCTCCCGTTCAGGGTATAACACCACATGGTCAGCCCCCAGGTCCAGGGCGATATCCGCTTTTTGTGATGTGGAGACAGTTGTCGTGACCTCCGCACCAGCTGCCTTGGCCAATTGCAGGCCTAAGTGCCCCACCCCGCCACAACCACCGTGGACAAGCACCTTCATCCCTTTACTGACCTGTCCACGGTCATGCAATGCATCCCATGCGGTAATCGAAGCCAATGGGAGTGTCGCACACTGGCGGGGATCAAGGTTCGCAGGTCTTTTGGCCACGAGTCTGGCGTCGGCAAGCATGAACTCTGCAAGGGCACCGGGCAAATCCTTGAATCCACCCGGGCAGGCATATACGGGATCACCTTGACTAAATCCATCAACATCTCCTCCAACAGACTCAACTACTCCTGCGACATCACCATGTAGGATAGCTGGAAATGGAGGCGCTATTGCCTTCAAGGCACCGCTGCGTATCTTGGTGTCTACAGGGTTCACACTCGAGGCTTCAACCCTGATCAATACTTGGCCGGGGCCGGGTACTGGAGGGGCTGAATCAACTATGGTAAAAACCTCCGGACCTCCGAATTTATTAATGATTATAGATTTCATTGTACGATGCACAAAAAACAGTCGATCATGTCCGTCAAGACAAGTTCACAAATAATGATACAAGACGACATTTAATGGATAAATTTTCATATTGCACCCTACAGACAGAGTTTCACTATCCATGCCCCTCCCATCAAAATCAACAAACATGGATAACAACAATAATCAGGCTCTCAGGATACACCAATCAGACAATGTATATGTGGCGCTAGCTGACTTGGTACCCGGAAAGGATATCTTAGCGAATGGCAATAAAATACATGTTTCAGAGCCTATCCCAGCCAAACAAAAATTTAGTATATCAGGTCTCAAAAAAGGTGAAGTTGTAAGGATGTATGGCGTTACCGTGGGCGAGGTCATCCGCAATATCCCTGCAGGAGGACTTCTTTCCAGATCAAATATTAAGCATAAATCGGATGGATTTGTATCAACAGATTCAAGATACCATTGGGATGAGCCGGATGTATCACCATGGCAAGGGCGTACGTTTAAGGGGTTTTACCGAAGTAATGGTTCTGTGGGCACAGCGAATACATGGATATTCGTTCCAATGGTATTTTGCGAAAACAAAAACATACATGTCCTTAGAGATTCTCTTAACAAGTCACTGGGTTATGAGAAGACAACTATATACCAGGATTACGCAAAGAAACTAGCTGAAATGGTCCGTAATGGCGCATCAGAAGAGGAATTGGCCGATTTCGAAATCTCTAAACTGAAGTCGTCAACGCCTCATGTTAATCGTGCATTCCCAAATGTTGATGGAATCAAATTTCTAACACACAATATAGGGTGTGGAGGGACGCGACAGGACTCAAACTCTCTTTGCGGTCTTCTCGCAGGGTATATCACCCACCCAAATGTGGCCGGTGCGACGGTTCTAAGTCTGGGTTGCGAAAATGCTGAGGTCTCTATCCTCAAGGATGAGGTGATCAAACGAGACCCCGAATTCGACAAACCACTACTGATCTACGAACAACAGAAATTTGGTTCGGAAATGGATATGATCACAAGTGCTATTCGGGAAACCATAATAAATCTTTCGGTAGCTAATGAATGTGAGCGCAAACCAGCACCATTAAACAAATTGTTAATCGGTCTTGAGTGTGGTGCATCCGATGGCTTTTCGGGAATTTCTGCAAACCCGGCAATTGGTGCATGCACCGATCGTCTGATTGCACTGGGAGGTGGTGCAATCCTCTCGGAATTTCCTGAGCTTTGTGGTGCAGAACAAAGTTTGGTAAACCGCTGTATTACTAAAGAAATAGGTGATCGGTTTATTAAATTGATGAGAGATTACGCTGCCAGGGCAGAAGCAGTAGGATCGGGATTTGATATGAACCCATCACCCGGAAATATTCGAGATGGCCTCATAACAGATGCGATTAAATCTACAGGAGCTGCAAGAAAGGGTGGCACATCTCCCATAGTTGATGTTCTGGATTATCCTGAAAAGGTCATCAATACCAAGGGATTAAATCTGCTTTGCACTCCGGGTAATGATCTCGAATCCACAACCGCAATGGCAGGTTCTGGTGCTAACTTGATTCTCTTTTCCACAGGATTGGGAACGCCTACAGGAAACCCTGTAACACCAGTTATTAAGGTATCAACAAATGATAAGCTATCGAATACATTAAGCGAAATTATTGACTTCAATACAGGATCTATAATTACAGGAAATAAAACTGTTGATGAATTAGGATCTGAACTTTTAAACCTATGTATAGATACAGCTAGTGGTGATTATATAACATGTACAAATAAAATGTCTCAGGATGATTTCCTGCCATGGAAAAGAGGAGTCTCACTTTGACAATTTGTTATAATTTTTAAATTAATATAATAATATGAAACTTAATTCAAAACTAGCCATCGTAACAGGTGGAGGATCTGGCATAGGAAAATCCATTGCAAAACACTTGGCATCAGATGGCGCCAATGTGGTTATTTTTGAAATAAATTCCGATAATGCAAAGGAAACTGTGGAAGAAATTATTTCATCCGGAGGATCTGCACGAGCCATTCAATGTGATATTTCAAATAATGATGCAGTGAAAGTAGCTGTAAGTGAAACCACAAGAAAAGATTCAAGGATCGATATTTTGGTCAACAACGCAGGGATTGCACATATCGGTAATGTCGAGACAACAAAGCCGGACGATCTAGATAGAATCTACAATGTAAACGTAAAGGGGGTATACAATTGCATGAATGCGGTTGTACCCGTCATGGCAGGACAAGGGGGGGGGGCAATTGTAAATCTTGCATCTGTGGCATCAAAGCTGGGGATTGAACAACGTTTTGCCTATTCAATGAGCAAAGGAGCAGTCTACACGATGACATTATCCGTAGCCAGGGATTATATCGATAAGAAAATACGCTGTAACTGCGTTTGCCCCGGAAGGGTTCACACTCCTTTCGTAGACAAATATCTTGATGAACATTATCCCGAAAATAAGGAGGAAATGTTTGAGAAACTTTCAAAGTGGCAACCAATAGGACGAATGGGACAACCTAAGGAGATTGCAAATCTGGTTGCTTTCCTCGTCTCAGATGACGCATCTTTTATTACCGGATCAGCATATGATGTTGATGGGGGCACAACTCTTCTAAGATAACAAGATTCACACAACAAAATAATATGAAACTAATACGAGTTGGTAAATCAGGAAATGAAGTCCCTGGAATACTTCTGGATAATGGGAAGCGCATCGACGTTTCAGGATTTGGAAGTGACTATAATGAAGAATTTTTTGGAGGGGATGGAATTGAGTTATTGGGGCAGTGGCTGAAAGAACATTTATCTGCATCACCTGAGTTTCCAGATGATGAGAGATATGGACCACCAATATGCCGTCCGAGCAAGATCGTTTGCATCGGCTTAAACTACAGGGATCATGCGGCTGAGTCCAATATGGACATACCTGAAGAACCGATAATATTCTTTAAATCTTCATCTTCTTTTTGCGGGCCTAATGACGACGTAATTTTGCCACGCAATTCAAAGAAAACCGATTGGGAAGTAGAACTGGCAATTGTTATTGGAAAAAAGGCGAGTTATGTATCGAAGGAAGATGCTCTGAATCATGTTGCAGGATATGCCTTGCACAATGATTATTCTGAGAGAGAGTTTCAACTTGAAAGAGGAGGACAATGGGTCAAAGGTAAAAGCTGCGATTCATTCGCTCCTTTTGGACCTTTTTTGGCTACTCCAGATCAGGTAAAAGACATCAACAAACTTAATATGTGGCTGAAGGTGAATGGCCAAGTAAAACAAGATGCGAACACATCATTTATGATCTTTGATATCCCTCACATCATAAGTTACCTCAGTCAATTTATGTCCTTACTACCTGGAGATGTTATTTCAACCGGAACACCTGCAGGTGTTGGTATCGGTTTTGATCCTCCACAATTTATATCAGAAGGTGATGTGATTGAGCTTGGAATTGAAGGCCTTGGAACATCCTCTCAAAAAGCCGTTAATTGCTCTCTATAATTAGGTTTAACAATTTATTAAGAACTTTTTTTACAAATAATGGATTTAAATTTATCAGGAAATTATGCAGTCATATCTGGCGGTGCAAAAGGCATTGGTTCTTCCATAGTAAAATGTTTTGTAAATGAAGGAGTGAATGTTGCAATTATTGACATTGATTCTGATGCAGCGGACTCCCTACTTGATAATCTGAATTGTGATGGTGTAAACACCGTTTCGATTGAAGCGGATCTGACTAATCCGGACGCCTGCCAGTTTGCGATAAAACAGGTTCTTAAATGGTCAAATGGGAAACTTGATATCCTCGTAAACAACGCAGGGGTAAATGACAGCGTTGACCTAACAGATGGCCCCAAGAAATTTCAACTGTCCCTAGATCGTAATTTGGTGCACACATATTGCCTGGTACATTATGCCCTAAATGCCTTAAAAGAATCCAATGGATCAATTCTTAATATATCATCCAAAGTCGCACAAACTGGTCAGGGTGGGACATCAGGCTATGCGGCTTCAAAAGGAGCAATAAACGGCTTAACCCGTGAATGGGCTGTTGATTTAGCCCCTTATGGTATTCGCGTTAATGCCATAGCCCCGGCTGAAGTCATGACCCCGTTATATAAAAGCTGGATTGAATCACTTCCTGAACCGGAGGAGACCCTTAATCAGATTCAGGACCAAATTCCACTGGGGCATCGCATGACAACCAAAGAGGAAATAGCTGACCTGGCTACTTTCCTCGTTTCACCTAAATCATCGCACACGACGGGACAGATTTTTAATCCAGATGGAGGTTATGTACATCTGGACAGATCATGCACATCATCTATTTCTAGGAAAAATAGCTGATTTCATTAAATACATTTATTACAATAATCTTATTTTGTCCTTAATAAAATCAGATATTTGCGTAATAGGGTGTGGTATCGTTGGACTTAGTACTGCATACCAAATATCAAATCTTTATCCAAATAAACATATCGTATTACTTGAAAAAGAATCTGGTCCTGCATATCATCAAACCGGTAATAACTCTGGTGTAATACACTCAGGTATATATTATAAACCTGGATCTTTAAAAGCTATAAATTGCCGTGAAGGTAAATTAAATTTAGAAAGGTTTTGCTTAGATGAAGGAATTGAATTTGAAACCTGCGGTAAAGTAATCGTTGCATCAACCACCAACGAGATTCCCCGACTGCAAATCATCTATAATCGTGGTCAGTTAAACGGAGTTAAATGTAAATTAATTTGTAGAAATGAATTAAAGGACCTCGAACCCCACGTCCTCGGTATTAAAGGTATTCATGTCCCTGAGACTGGCATCATCAATTACAAGCAAGTCTGTGATCGTCTATTAACCCGAATCATTGAGCATGACATCAATGAAGTACACTACAATACACCAGTTCAGTCTATTGTGCCTGAAAATGGGAAATTTCGAATTCTAACCAGATCGAAGGAGATTCAATCATCCCATGTAATCAACTGCGCAGGTCTTTATTCTGATCGCATAACTCGTGCAGGTGGCCAAAAACCGGATGTTAAAATTATTCCTTTCAGAGGCGAGTACTTCAAATTAAAGACCAACTCTCATTTTTTGTGTAAAAACCTAATATACCCCGTTCCAGATCCAAATTACCCTTTCCTCGGAGTTCATTTCACACGAATGATTGATGGAAATGTTGAATGTGGGCCTAACGCGGTACTTGCTTATGCTCGTGAAGGATATACCAAGCTAAAAATCAACCCATTTGATATTATTGAATCTTTAACTTATCCGGGTTTTATTAAACTAGCATCCAAGTTTTGGAAAATTGGAGCCTTAGAGATGTGGAGATCATTCAGCAAAGAAGCTTTTGTTCGGGATCTCCAGCGACTTGTTCCTGAAATTAAATCCGACAATCTAATTACCGCACCATCAGGAGTACGAGCGCAGGCTGTCTCATATGATGGCAACTTAGTTGATGACTTTATAATTCAAGATAACTCAGGTATTATCAATGTATGCAATGCTCCTTCCCCGGCAGCAACATCCTCCCTTTCAATTGGTAAACATATTTTATCATACCTTGAACATAATACCAACTTCTAAGTAAAGTCCTGATTATAATTGGCTTAGCGCTAGTCATAATTTCATGCAATATTTAGATTGAAACACACAAAACAACTCTTTTGGGCAGCTAACGAAAACAAATACAACGCCACTTACCCCATTAATTAATATCGAATAATGTATTCTTGAAAGCTTGAAATCCTCATCTCCTAGATTAATTTCAGGTGAGGAAAACGTTTAAGAAATTTTTATGTAGCTGCGTACTTTCGCTGCAAAATGATACCTAGGGGGAATCCTAAAAGGGCAAGCAGTCCTAAAACAGGGACTACAAGTCCAATGGCAACTGCATCACCAATCGTAATGAGTGCAAGCCATAGTGCGACACCACGTCCAATATTTTTACCCTTAAGTTTTACCTGCTGAACACCATGCCAAATTCCGTACGCCAACAATAAGACAAATATGAGAACAATCCAACGTCCGGAGTATATACAAAAGAATAAACTTAGCAAAAACTGAATATATAAGAGAATGAATGGCCATGGAACTGCAGGGAGAGTGCCAGTCGCCTCACCTCTCGCAACACTTGTTATCCCAACTATGTAAAGAAGGATCGCAAAACTCCAGACAAGTAAAAGAGGAGAAAGTTCTTGAGAAATATCCGATCCTGCGGTTGCAATGGTCCACCATAGGAACAATCTACATCCTCCCATAAGCAATACCGATCCGCCCCAGTTTTTATGCACTGCATCATAGGCCAGTATTGTCATGACAAGCAGGATTAGATAAATTCCCGATACATCAGCCCTGAGATATAGGATAGTTGCACCGGATACCAATTGTATAAAACCAACTGTCCAAACCTCCCAGCACTTTAGAATTCCTGAAGGGATGGGACGATCTCGATTATACTTGCGATCATATTCTACATCAAAGGCATCATTTAGCGTTGTACCGGCAATATATAGCAAACTTGAACCCAGAATAATCCAGAACCATTGTTTAGGTTCAAATGATAATGCTCCGACACCAGATGTATTCGGAAGTTCAAACAAGGGCAACTCCTGCCCCATACGATTAAGAACCCAAGCCGCCAGGCAGTTTGTCCAGACTGTCGGCAAGTTTGATACCCGCCCAAGTGTAAGGAATGCGTGTAGCTTGGTTATTGATGAACTGGACATGTAAGTTGGAATCCTTTGATTCCAGAGAAACAGTTCAATGCGGACCTGCCAACCCTCGATTTGCCAATTCCCTTATTGTCCACTCATATTCTTTTACAATCTGGTCCACAACATCCAAGGCACGAAGTTCTCGTGGAAGAACCTCCCATGTATAAGTCTCCATTTCCAGGTGACTGCAAATTGCGGAATTTTCCTGTAGAATATCAAGAGTGCCAAGTACATGGTTCCTTGTGTCTCCAAATGGAGACCCCGGTGAAGCATGTAGTGGGACATGGAAATGTATACGCCACTCCTCACCAAGGCCACCGAATGATTGACCTGCTGCATCCTGTAAGGCGAAATCAAGATCTTTTGTTCTGTGAATCACTTCTCCATTTCGAGAAGCAACAACTTGATGTAGGTAAACTTCTTCATGGAAATCAGCCAAACTCTCAAGTGCCTCCTTGGTTGGGACAACAGTCAGTGCCGAACTAAGATGAATCTTACTAATACGATATCCTGAATCTAGAATCCTGCCAAAAGCGGCCGAGGGTTCTTCAAATTCCACTGCCAAATGGCACGTATCATAATTAACGCCTATTCTTTGTTTCCAACTGTTGTCAGAACCCATTCGGGTTCCAAGTGTATCCAGAAACTCAACGGTTTCTCCACTTGTCTCAAAAAGCCCCAAGGGCTCAGGTTCCAAGCCAAGGTGTAGATCTTGTCCTGTTCGTTTTGTGAGGTTCTCAATATGTTGACAGCACGACTCAAGGTTATCGTAAATAGCATCTGGCACACCTACAGAGCCCATAAATTCCTTAAAGGATCCCGGCAAAGTACTCACACTCCCATCAACACCAGCGGGTAACAACTCGGAAAGCAGATCAAAAAGCAAATTGGTATATTCCAATCTTTCCGACGTTGACCAGTCCGGCCTGTAAACCTGTTCTTTTACACGTGTTCCATGAAATTTCCCGTATGGAAATCCATTGATAGTAAAGACATAACTGTTGTTTGCCTCCAGCCATCGCTGGAATTCCAGTAGTCGACTGGGATCAGCTAATTGACGCGCTGCATCCGCTCCCAACCGGAGACCAATGGCATAAGGATCATCGGCCGATACGCGCGCGCGCACGCGCATTACATCTTTAGTTAAGGAATTAAATGTTTCTGCCCAATCACCTCCACGATGGACGTTGGTACAATAAGCCAGATGTATTCCGTGATTCAACTTCATGACAGCAGTCTATCGTCTTTGGGTTACCGGTTGTATGAATAAACCTACAACTGGAACTTGGGACATTGGCTCATGAATGAGTGGGGGTTCTGGTACACCACCTTATCGATGACATTCTGGTCATGTCCACGCCGGCGCATTTCAACAATGGCCTTGGGGACAGCAAGTGGGTCACTGATACCCCAGTCACAGGCACAATTCATCCAGATTCTGTTCGTTCCGTAAAGCTCCAGCATATCAACAGCGCGGGCCGGCGTACATTTTGATTCCGGGTAAAGAGTCATCCCTGCCCAAAATCCCTTGTCCATGGCAAGTTGAATCGTGTGTTCCTCTACATGGTCAATGATGACACGCTCGGGCCTGACCTTTGGATTATTGAGCAATGCATCAATGATGAGCTTCGTACCCTTTCTCTTATCTTCCAGATGGGGGGTGTGCACAAGAATGAGTTCATCCCTATTTGCGGCAATTTCAATATGTCGCTCTAATACCTCCAGTTCGTTTCGACTGTTCTTGTTCAAACCAATCTCTCCAACACCAAGAACATTGGGCTTATCCAGGAACTCAGGGATTATATCCAGCACATCCTTGGCCAGGGCAAGATCCTCAGCCTCCTTCGGATTGAGACAAATCCAAGTATAATGAGGCAAACCAAACTTTGCTGCACGAGCAGGCTCATATTCGGTTAGTTGCAGATAATAATCACGAAAACCCTCAACAGATGCACGGTCAAAACCTGCCCAGAAGGCAGGTTCACAGACAGCCTCGCAACCGGCGGTTATTAGTTTTTCATAGTCATCAGTCGTTCGACTGACCATGTGGGCATGTGGCTCGATATAACGCATTGAAGATGGATTCAGGGAGAAGAAATTGAATATGCAAAATCCTTAGCCTGACCAGGCACCAGCAGCACCCTTTCCCGGCGCTACCGGGATGGGTTTATCGGTTGGATCACTCAGGGAAAGAAGAACCCGCTTGGCTCGATCCGGGTCCTCTTCAAGCAGGTGATTGAGTGCTTCCCTCAAGGCCACAACACGGTAGTCATCCTCTTGTCCGGCACGCTGGACACGATCAAGAAATGCCGCGATGTCGATCGCCTTGATACGGGCGTCCATGAAGCCATGGTCCACTAGATTCACTTCATTTGCTTTGCTCATGATGGGCGAAACATTTTCTTTTCCTGCCAACAGGTGGCAAGCCGAAACTCTGTATCCGATTAAATGATGAAAAGAGAGGAATTTGCGGGAAGGCTGGATACTAGCATTTGGAACCAGTATCCATCTCTGCCTTTTTTTTCATCCCCTCATTCATCTTTGCATCCGTGCTCTTCTTCATTTCACCCTCCATGCAACAGGCATTCCAACTACAGGTTTGTGGATATTTGCATGTTTCAAGCACACAATCCTTAGTAAGGTCTCTCGAGGCTGTTTCATTCAATTTATTCATCCCAAAATCCAGAAAATAATTCCCCCAAACACACAGAGAATAAAAAAGGAAAAGGCAATTTGAAAGCATCCAGAACCCAAAAACAAACTAAGAACACTACAAAATGTATCGTAAGCACTCGGACTACTATGGGATTTTTCACGAGCAGAATAGTGTGATTCAAGAATGATCATTGTTCTTTTCCTTTCAGATACTTCGCCAGCAAGTTGTTTCATCAAATCAACTATCTTGGGGGAGGGTATCTCAATTCCGGGCACTTCTCCAATGGAGAACTGGTTTCCAAAATAAAACTTACCTCCAGTCATTCCCACCTCATTGTCACTGCCCTCCCAGTGCAAGGAACCATTAACACAATTGATTTTACCTACTTTTGCCCATGATGTTTCCTGACCATGAGCATCAACAATTCCTACGGGGTTTAATTCCACCCGAGCATTGAACTTCAATATGCGAAAAACAATCCCGATCGCAGGAGCTATAACCATGGAGAGAAAGGGCAACGTTGGTGTCTCGGCAGCAAAGGTGATAGGGATGTGGATTATAATCCAGATAACAATTACAACATTTATTACCTTAAAGTCGGATCGAGAATGCTGAAGGAATATACAGGGGGTTTCCATGGAAAATAATTACATGATCAAAAATACAATATTAATCAAATAGATTTGTTTTACAATATAACCCAAAGACTCTTTAATTTTTATCAGACTCCAACGGAAAAGTAACTGGCTGCCTGGCTAAAGTGGAGTTTCTAGAACGGAATCCGAGTAGAAACATCCGAGATCAATCTTTTCCAGCATACAGTCCGGGCTATTATTAAAAAAACTCCTGGAGAAATGATATTAGGTCATATCCGAAAAGGAAGCCCAGCAAGTAAACAAAACCAAAAAGCAGACCGAGGAACAATGCGATGTAAATGAGGCATCCAAGACCTACTCGCAATTGCATACCTAGATCTAAATGCGAAAGAACCGTGGCAACTCTCTTAAAATCCTGAAAAAAGCCCTTCAACCCGCCTGGCGACTCAACCATCCAACCCCTACGTCTCAACTGATCGTTGATCTGTTCGGCTTTATACTCTGCAGAATCAAAACCAGACGTATCAATGAGACCGTCATCATCAACGGGTGCCCCATATATGGTTGACGCCCAGATTGCACCCCGCAGATCAATCAACCTGCTTGCTTCCAACCGCTCATCTGCAGGGAGAGATTCGAGAGGTATATCCCTGAAATTTTTATCCCGGTAAATTAGAGCTTCCCTGAAATGTAGTAATATTCCATTTCGTTTCTCAGGCAAGGACTCTAGAATAAGCTGTTTCATTAACTCATGGAGTTCTTTACCAGTGAAAACAGTTTTGCACCCGACCATGCAGCATCCATGTTCATACTCAAACTTCTTTATGTTGAGGGGGATGGATACGTTAGGTTTCACTTTCCATGAGAGCCATGGTTCATCTAGGTGAAATTTATGAATGTCACTCCATTTGAAGAATCTTCGTGGATATCCACCCCGAAAACCATCACTGTTCAGTGCAAGAGTATTCATCCTGAACGCCCTCGAAATAAGATACCAAAGACAGAACAATATAGGGGTCAACAACAAGGCAAGATAATCGATTAAAACCAACTTTAGAGCTATGGCAAATAACAAAACCCCAACTACAAGGACTCCCCAAATAACAACCGTTACGACCTTAAACTGGCGTATTTCCAAAATAGCTTTCTCTATCGGCTTGCTTTTTGGTTGATTGATAATCAATAGGATTCCTACTAAGGTCAAAATTGTTCCAACCAGGCCTCCCGTAATTATCCACTGCCAACGCCGTAAGGATTTATTATCGACGCCCTGAATCAGATTCGGTTCATCCTTATTGTCGGAGTGGGGTTTGTGAAATTTTGATGAGGATGATTCATGACCCTGCGATTCTTTGTGTACCCGGGCTGGACCGGTGTCGTGACTGAAGGTTCGTGAGTAAGCTGCTTTTAACCCCGGGTATGCCTGTTCGTAGTAGTCCCAGGCATCCTTTTCGTCCAGTACCCTGCCCAAATCCTCAAACAGTTTCAAGTCACTCATTTGAAGGTGCAGGTTTCCAGGATCCGATTTCCTAATGTCTTCCCGATAGTCACCAAGAAAATTCTTGGCAGAATCGCTCAGGGGACTGTAACCAGATTGGCCACGGTCACCAAAGGAATGAATCAGTGTGGCGAGAAACAGGATCGTAATCAGTATATTCTTCATACGATCAATCATTATGGATACTTGCCCATGACATTTTCCCTTGGCGAATATCTCGACTTTTTCTGGTACCCGGAGAGGGGGTCTGCCCGGCAATTTAATTTAGATTGCCTAAGAACTTTTTCCAGTTTCTGAAATCTATACCATCCAGCCTCTTCGCCGCAACTCATCATCAATTTTTTGAGATTCGCAGCCAAACCAATCGACATCCGGTCCATTATCAAAGCTACATTCACGCAGAGTTGACTTCCACATTTCCTCACGTTGCGTTAACAAATCTCGGAGTTCATCCTGCTCATCTTCGTCGAGGGAATCAATTCGGATAATCTTGTTCTTGTCAGCTTCCGTTTTAACCTTCTTAAAAAACAGTAAGGTTTCGATTCGTTTCACGAACGAGGACTCTGCAATAAGAAGTTTCATCAAATCATGGAGTTCCTGAACAGTCACATCAATCCGACTCCCAACGATGCGACATCCCTGCGCATGGTTGAACTTCGTAACATCATGTACGTTGTATTTAAATGACCATGTTAGGAATCTATCATCTCGGGAAACATCGTTAATTTCTTCCCATTTGAGAAACTTAGGTGGAAAACCTCCGATAACACCGTATGGACCCAGTCCAATATTATTCAGTCCCAAAAGCCTCGAAAACGGATACCATAGTGATGCCAGCACCATACAACCACCAAGGACAATCACAAAGTTCAATTCAAGTGAGGTCAGTGTTCCTTCCCGAACATCTTGTGAGGTTGTCTTCCACGCCTCAATCCAACAGAAAGCCAAAAAAACAGAAACAGAAATAAAGAATATGGTAAGGAAAACCTGAAGATTCTGGCGCAACTCTAAGATCGGTTTCTCCATCGCATAGACTTTTTCTGGTACCCGGAGAGGGGGTCGAACCCTCACTCCCTTGCGGGAACTGGATTTTGAATCCAGCGCGTCTGCCAATTCCGCCATCCGGGCATTTAAAAAGAGATTCCAAAAGTGGAAAATTCCTCGACACTGGCAATGGAAAAAAGACGTTACCAAATTAATGCTACAAAAACTTAAAGCACTGGCGGACGCAAATGGTTGCATAAACTATGCAGAATTTGTGCAGGCAGCATTGTATGATCCGGACCTTGGCTATTATATTAGGTTGCAACAACGGGTCGGGAAAACACCGAGTACCGACTTCTATACATCAACCAGCATGGGGCCGCTTTTCGGCCGATTGGTGGCAGAATCGGCAAAGACCCTGCTACAAGGAAAGGAAGCTGGGGAATTTACATTTATTGAAATCGGTGCAGAGCCGGAATCCTCTGTCCTGGATGGAGTGATTCATCCATTTAAGGAAGCACTAACCCTTCGATTGGGAGACCCAATCAGGGTCAATGGGAAAGTGATTGTTTTCGCCAACGAATGGCTGGATGCACAGCCGTTCAATCGGCTGGTTTTTGAGGACGGCAAATGGAGGGAAATCGGGGTGGATATATCCGTGGAAAAACTCTCTGAAGTACATCTCGAATCTATATCCAGGGAGATTCTCCCCTATTTGGATGAATTACCTGAAAAACAACCCAACGGATATCATGTCGATATCCCATCAGGGGCATCGCAGAGGTTGAAGGAACTGGTCGCACAGGACTGGGAAGGATTGTTCCTGACTCTTGACTACGGCAAATCCAAGGCAGAACTGCTGGAAAGTAGTCCCCAGGGAACCGCTCGTGCCTACAAGAATCATCAACAGTCAAATGAACTACTCTCAAACCCGGGAGGACAAGACCTGACATGCCATTTGTGCTGGGACTGGTTGGAAACAATCCTAATCGAGAATAAGTTTGATGATGTACAAACCCTAAGGCAGGAATCAATGTTTATGCGCCATGCGAAAGACCCGATAAAAGAAATATTGGAGGATCATGGAAATTCAAAAGAAAAGAGACGTCTAATGGAACTGCTTCACCCGGCGCATCTTGGATTGAAGTTTCAAGCACTCAGTGGTTTTCGCAAATAAACTTCAATTGTTTCTTATAAAATAAAGCGGGGAACCAGATGTAATAAATTAGTTAAGGAGTTTCTGCAAAAATTCAATTGACGAAATAACTTAAAACGATTTCCTCCCGTGACCTTATGTCAAAAGTTTGTGTAATCACCGGGAAACGACCTCATAAGGGCGGAAGCATCACCCGAAAAGGTCAAAGTAAAAAAAGTGGTGGGATTGGAACCAGCTTGGTAAAAAACACCAAGAGAACGTTCCGACCCAACCTACAACGCGTTCGCGTAAAACTGGAATCCGGCCAGATAAAACGTGTCTGGGTTTCAGTAAAAGCCCTTAAGGCTGGCAAGGTGCAAAAAGCACCCAGAAAATAATCTTTCAGCAAAAAGAATTTCTAAAAGCGGCTTTTCCGATATTGGGGAAGCCGCTTTTTTTTAATATGCTGGTGTCACACTGAATCGTTAAAAACTAGAAATTCGTACCAAGGGGATTTTAAACACACATGAATATAAGCTACGAGGAACTTGATTTCAGGGAAACCGCTCTTGGTGACCTGATATTGAGAAGGCGCCGGATGCACCAATTCGGGGATAAAGATATCTACGAAGTAAAGCTTGGAGAGGATTTCCTCATGTCGAGCTTGTTTAATGAAGCAGAATGCCAGCTTGCCAAATTAGGTTTGGCATCCCTCAAAAATGACAAACTTGACATTGTCGTTGGTGGACTTGGGTTGGGATATACAGCGGTATCCGCGCTGGAGGATTCTCGTGTTTCCTCACTGATTGTGGTGGACTATCTTGAGGCTGTGATTGAGTGGCACCAGAAAGGTTTGGTCCCAAACGGAAAAAAATTACTGGAAGATACTCGTTGCCAATTGGTACATGCCGATTTTTTCGCCCTTTCCAGTGATCCTAAAAAAAGTTTTGCCCCGAAGTTCCCGGAAAGAAAATACGATGCGGTTCTTCTGGATATAGATCACACGCCGACCAATGTTTTACATCAGACCAACACACGTTTCTATACCGAGGAGGGTCTGGAGGAATTGTCCATGCACCTGAAACCTAGCGGAATATTTGCACTTTGGGCGGATGGTGAACCTAATAAATCCTTCAAAATTCATTTGGAAAAAGTCTTTGGTCATGCCGAATCCCACCTAATAGAGTTTGAAAACCCAATTACCGGAGGCACATCCATGAATGCTGTATATGTGGCAACATACAAAAATAAATAGATTCTATCCCGACTTTTTTGCTGGTATTTCTTCCGGTCCCTGCTTTGCTTTCCAGAGACAAAAGGAAGGGTGGCAGAGTGGACGAATGCGGCGGTCTTGAAAACCGCTGAGCCCGGAAACGGGTTCCGTGGGTTCGAATCCCACCCCTTCCGCCATTTTAGATGGTTGCGGGCTGACTATTACAAAACTGAGAGAACCAGAGACTACTCAACAACCCAACTTCCGCCACCGACCAGGGAGGTTTGTAGGTCACCCTGCCCCTTGCTTTCCTGAGCTGCATCAATTTGAGCCTGAAGAGAGTCTTCATAAACAGGACGCTCAAGGGCACGAAAAACACCTACGGGGGTTGGGAACTGGGGATGTACCAACTGAGACAGCAATGTAGTATAGAGGCTGTTAGCTTCTTTAGGGTTATGTTGCAGAAGTTCACCTTCCGAAGCTCCCGATTCACCCAGGGTGACAATTTCGGGGTCAAGATTGTTCAGGCGTATGCCCTTGTCCTTATCCTTTCCGTATATCAGGGGTTGGCCATCTGCCAGATAAAGAATTTGTTCCGCCCTTGCATCACGTCCGTAAACATCTTCCCAAACGTCCTTATTGTAGATAACACAGTTCTGGAGGATTTCCACAAAGGATACCCCCTTGTGAGCATGAGCGGCCTTGAAAGTCTCGACCATATGCTTGGGATCTGTATCAACGGTCCGGGCAATAAAACTGGCCTCGGCACCGATTGCAAACTGGATGGGATTAACGGGGTGGTCAATGGAACCCATCGGCGTGCTCTTGGTCTTCATCCCCACATCCGATGTTGGGCTGTACTGCCCTTTCGTAAGGCCATAGACACGGTTATTAAAAAGAAGGATATTTATATTGGGATTGCGACGCAGGACGTGAAGAAGGTGATTCCCCCCGATGCTGAGACCATCTCCATCACCGGTAATCATCCAGACGGAAAGATCCGGATTAGCAACCTTGACTCCGGTCGCTAAAGTGGGAGCCCGACCATGGATCGTATGAAATCCGTAGGTCTGCATATAGTATGGGAAGCGACTGGAACAACCGATGCCACTAACCACAACGAATTTCTCCCGAGGGACACCCAGCTCCGGAAATGTTTTCTGTATGGAATTCAGGATGGCATAGTCACCGCATCCAGGACACCAGCGAACCTCATTGGGAGGTACAAAATCTTTTTTAGTCAGAGGTTGGGGGGATTCGAGGGTTTCCGTGCTCATATAATTTTTTTAAAATAGGGATTACAACAGTTCCTGAATCTTCTCTACCATTTCACTGACAGTGAACGGGCGACCCTGAACTTTATTAAAGCCAATGGTCTCCCGCAGATAATGGCCTTGGATCAGTAGACGAAGCTGACCGAGATTTAATTCCGGAATAAGAATCTTATCGAAGCGAGAAAGAATGTCCTCCAAATCAAGTGGTAGCGGATTTAAATGCCGAAGAACCACACTGCTTACTGAGAAACCTTCAGCTTGTAGACGGTTGACTGCTGATGTGATGGCACCGTATGTACCTCCCCAGCCCAAAACAAGCAGTTTACCCGAAGAAGCACCATTGACCTCTGTTGGAGGCAAACTCTTTGCAATCGCCTGTACTTTTTCCGCACGAATACGGGTCATATTCTCGTGGTTTGCGGCATCGTAACTAACGCCACCCGACTCATCCTTTTCAAGGCCACCAACGCGATGCTCGTATCCAGGCATACCCGGGAAGGCAACCTTTCGAGCAAGAGTCTCGGGATCTCTCTTATAAATTTTAAATTCCTCTCCAGGTTGAATAACATTGGATGGAATTTCCGGGAGGGTTGATAAATCCGGGAGACACCATGGTTCAGAACCAATTGCCAAATAAAGTTCGCTGAGTAAAATGACTGGAGTGTTGTAAGCCAAAGCAATTCGCACGCATTCCCTTGCCACCCAGAAACAGTCGGAAGGTGAAGTCGGTGCAATAATGGGAATCGGCAGGTCACTATTACGGCCAAAATAACTTTGTAGTAAATCGCCCTGTTCTGTCTTGGTTGGCAACCCGGTACTGGGACCACCTCGTTGAACGTCACAAATAACAAGAGGTAACTCAGTGATGGCGGAAAGCCCCATAAATTCCGACTTGAGACACATCCCTGGACCACTTGTGGCACAGATACCGAGACGACCGGCAAAGCTAGCACCAAGGGCTACACCAATGGCGGCAATTTCATCCTCGGCCTGAACAGTCTTAATTCCAAAATGCTTTTGAGCCGCAAGCCCCTCAAGAATTGAAGATGCAGGTGTAATGGGATACCCGGAAAAAACCATTTCCTTGGAGGCACTTTGCACTCCGGAAATAAGACCATAAACCAGAGCATCGTTACCGTTAATTTTACGATAGGTGCCTGGAGCATTGTCGGCACGAGAAACCTGGTATCGGTTCTGCGAAAGTTCAGTCGTTTCACCGAAGTAATATCCAGCCTTCAGAACCTTGATGTTGGCATCCGCAACTTCTGGCAATCGCTTCCCCCACTTGGAGTTTAAAAAATTTATCGTAGGATCAAGAGGGCGGTCATATACCCAGTATGTGAAGCCAAGAGCGAAGAAATTTTTGCACCTCGCCTTTTGATTGGGTTTCATCGAACTCTCTGAAAGGGCCTGCTTTGTAAGTTCGGTTATATTGATTTTAACCAACTTGTAATTAGTAGAGAGCGATTCATCCTCTAGTGGATCACTCTCATATCCGGCCTTGAGAAGGTTGCTTTTTTTAAAGGCCTCAGTATTAACAATTAAAAGGCCCCCTGGAACCAGTTCCTCCAAGTTCACCTTAAGTGCAGCAGGGTTCATGGCTACTAGAGCGTCCGGTGCATCACCAGGGGTCTTGACCTCTCGACTGCCAAATTGAAGTTGAAACCCGGATACGCCTGGCAGAGTCCCGGCAGGCGCTCGAATCTCAGCGGGGAAATCGGGCAGCGTTGCCAAATCATTTCCGGCAAATGCGCTACTGTCGGTAAACTGCTCTCCCACAGTCTGCATTCCATCCCCGGAATCTCCGGCAAAACGGATTACGATGGCTTCCTTTTCCTCAAATTGGGTGGAACTGGTGGTCATGAATTCCTTTAAAAAAAGCTAATATATGTATGAAAACGGGAAAGATGGTGAGCGATTGATTCAATTCAAGATTTTTCGCACACTTCGTGTATGATTTTCTTCGATCATGATTCAGAAGCTCGCAGGAAGTATCATTCGCGAGGTCCATGTATCATTTTCTGAACGGGCATCACGGTGACCATCAGGCGTGACTCGAGCCTTAATTAAAGTGCCTTTTTCATTGAGTATCTGATCAGGAGTAAGGAACCAATCCGAGGTCAGGACTTCACCCGGTTTCATTGAGCCGAGGTAGAAACGCTTGCTCTTGCCTTCCACATCAAGGTCAAGTGTCGCACCCCTTATCCATTCATTACCTCGATTTTGGACATTAATTGCAAAGGACTTATTGCTCGTGGCGGAAGAAAGTGGAGAAAAATGAAACCCTCCAACCGCCAAATCATAAACACCGTGTTGATTGCGCTCAAGTACACGCTCAACATTGAGGACTCCATGGCCAACATTGATATCTTTTCCCG
>JABJCN010000002.1 GCA_018668635.1 Opitutia bacterium | reverse complement strand
GTGCCATCAGAATTCAAGGCATAAAGCTTGTTATCCCCGGAACCAATAAAGACGGTCCCATCATTGGCCAAGGTAACACTGGAATAAATGACTCCACCAGTAGGGAACTCCCAAGTAATAGGATCCTCTGGAAGGTCACCAAGGCATTCCAGAAATGAAAGACCAAGCAACCAAAATGGGAATAATCGAGACTTCAGCGCCATACAGGTCAAGGGGTTGGGACAGATAAACAAAAAATTGTTCCAGATTCAGACGTGACCTCAACCTCCAGTTGCCCCTCCATTTGCCGGGCCAATTGCTGACTGAGGGCGAGCCCTATGCCACTGCCCTTTTGCTTGGAGGAACGCACGGGCCGAAATGGATCATCCCGCATGAGTTTCGGCAGACCGGAGCCTTGATCACGAACCCGAAATTCCATTGATTGTCCAGTTGACTGACATTGAACCGCCACATCCTGTCCGGATGAACTTGCCTCTATGGCATTCTGGCCAAGGTTGAAAAGTACCAGTACCAGCAAATTGCCACGGACACTATCCATTTGTAGATCCGGAGCCTCACTGATGTTTAAAGACACATTATTATTCCGGGCAAGGGGCTCCAGCTTCTGTCTCAATACAGTCAATAATTCCTCCAGAGTATAATGAAATGCACCCCCGGAATCTGCATCCTGCATAACAGACAGGGTATCCTGGATCAGGTCCTGCATCCGCCGGGCGGATTCCATTGCCAGGGCAACATCCTCTCCGTCACGGACTCCACCGGAATCTTTCAATCCACGAACAAATTCCTGTAATCCCGCGAGGGGGTTTTTCAAACCATGTACAAGATTCGCAGTCAGGGAGCCCAGAGCCGCAGACTTGGCTGCGAGTAACAGCTTTTGATTGGCCTCGACCAGTCGCTGTTCCCGTTCCTTAAGAAGCCTGTTGGCCTTTTCCAGTCGCTTGAAAGCCAGTGTAAGTATCCACGCCACCACACCCCCGCCAAGGAGAAGAATCATTAACCCCGTGAACAAAAGCTGCTGATCGATTTCCTTCAACTCCACGAACATGGGACCGGGGTCCAGGAAATAGCGAACGGCGCCCAGGAAAATATCCTCCTGCACATCCTCAATCTGAATGGGGAGTGTTAGTTCCAGCGCTGATGGATCAAGCAAACCGGAGGGATTCCCCTTGGCCAACAATTCCAGTTTGCTGTCAGGAATCAACTCATCGCCAGTATTTACCGGAAAGGAATCCTGTACAAATCCTTCCCTGTCAAAAAGGACGAGGGAGACCACATTCTCCAAGCTCAAGGTTCCCAGTAACGCTTCCACCAAATGCAGGGGCACACTTGTATCAGGATTGAGCAAAATGTCATCGCCCAGGGAAAAGACGGCACCCTCCAGCAAATACTTCTCCTCGGCCTCACGAATGGTTGACTTTACGATCTGGTGAAACCCAGCCAGGTCACGGTTCACGATTCTCTGCCTCAACTCGCCCCTTAGCCAAAAAATCACACTACCTAAAATTACGGCAAGGACGACAAGGACCGCTAAAATCCCTCGTGGGTTTACCATTGATTTTGATTCAATGTTTTCCACGGCACCAACCTAGATTCCCCACTCCACACCCACCACAATTCTCCTGGCATCATAAATATTTTCGGCGGCATTAGAACGGTTGTGCTCAAATTGACCATCGAGGAAAAAGGCGGCCCGGTCATTCAAGGTGCGCTTAAGGTTCACCACAGACTCGATTCCCTTACGCCATAGTTTGTCTGAACCGGAAAAGTCCGCATTCCTGACTGAATAATCATATCGGGTAAAACCAACACTCAATGTAGCCTCCCAATTTGAAATCGATCTTGAAGCAGACTGCTTAAAACGAACTCGTGAATAATCATAATACCCTGAAGCATTGTCCTCCTGCTCCAGATAACTGAGTTTTGATGAAAAAGCCCAACCCTCAGGTTTGGCAGCACTTTTCAGCCAACGAACGCTAGCTTCGTTAAAATTGAAGCGGAGAAGTCCATCCAAGGAATAACCGTCAGCATCTCGAGGGTTCTTTTCACGATATCTACGGGAATCGCGGGAAATCACAGTCTCCAGACGAGACAGTTCTCTCAATTTCTTACGAAGGGTCAGTCTCCCGCCCATGTTTCTGGAGTCCTCATAGGAATCCTCATAATAGGCACCCCCCATCAGAAATTCAGCCTTGAAGTGTAAATCATTGGAAAGGTATGTCTCCAGGTAGGGAATCACTTCAACCTGATGGGCACTGACCCCAAAGGATGTAAATGAATCCAAGTCTGCAGATGCATCAAATACCTGGTCGTAAAAGATGTGGGTTGCCATAAGGCCAACCTGCCGGGTTTCGCTCCAAGCTTGGCTTATTTGACCCTGCGTGATGTAAAGTTGCCCGGGATCAACATCCTCAAAATAGGAAATACGCTCCCCATAAAAATATATGTATGCGTTAGCCTGGCCGGCTTCCGGCAGGCGAAAGACCAATCCATCCACAGAAGCGAAAAAATATCCTGAACCCACCTGTTCATAGGCGCCGTAGAGTACGTTGTCCCCGTGCCCAAGGCCCGTGCGAACCTTAAGATCATGATCCCATTTTGGCTCCTCGGCAACTTCCTTTAGAAGATTTTCTCCAAGAAGTTCCCTCAGTTCGGGGTCGTCCAACAAATCCTCTCCGAACTGCTCATTTAACGCTTCATTGATAAGTGCATCCACATCAGAAACCGTCTCCTGGCCATACAGGATGCAAACCAGCAAAAAAGGAAATAATATGTAGGGCAACAAACGGTTCATCCGTAACAATCCTTGGAAAACAAAATACGGATGTATTCAAATGCTGAAGGAAATTCAACGCTTTACAGACAGTCTTTTATAAAAAACGAAGCGGGCAACCACATCGGGTTGCCCGCTCCTTTGAATCCCCGGAAATTAAATTCCAGTATATGTTTGAAGTTTAGCGACCAGTCGGACGGCGATCGTCTGTCTTCGGTGCAGGCTTTGGACGAGGAGGGGGACGACGGTCTACACGCTCCTTGTTGTCAGCTACATCACCAGCAGGCTTTTCAATTGCTTCACGAATCTGACGTTGAATGCTTTTCATATCCTCCTGAAGCTTCTTTTGACCTTCTCTAAAGTCGTCAAGCAATGCCTTGTGATCTTCCTTGGAAAGCTTGCCGGCAGCTAGTTTTTGCATCAGTGCCTTCTTTGCTTCCGAAACCTGCTTAAGTGTTTCATCATGTTGCTTGCGAAGATTGTTCACGGCCTCAGGGATAACCGGCTTTGCGGGACGCTCGGGTCGGGCAGCCTTTAGCCCATCCTTAATCTGACTGGAAAGTTCCTTCTGTGCATCAATTCGAGACTTTTGTGCCTCTTGAAAATCCTTGGTGATCTTCTTGATCTGGTCTCGGGTTGGATTCTTTAGTGCCTTCAACTGGCCTTTCAACGCTTTGCGAAGCTCATCACTTTCCTTCTTGTAGGCATCCAGCTTGGATTTTACATCGTCAGAAAGTTCTGGGCGGGCTGGACGCTGGGGGCGCTCAGGGCGTTCAGACTTACCTTCTGATTTATCATCAGATTTCCCACCAAGTGTAGGCTTCTTGGGCTGCGGTGGCTTAGGACGAGGCTTTGGCTTTGCGGGACGTTCTTGACCAACGGGCAAGCCAGGGCCTTTTTGTTTACGGTCATCAATGCTATCTCCATCGCTGTCGATCCAGTTCTCAATTTTTGGACCATCCGTGATGAAACCCTCCTTGTCCAACCACGTTCCGAATAGTTTTCTATCAGGTTTATCAACACCTTCTCCAGGCTCTGGTTTTGGACGAGGATCAGGACCCCCAATTTCAGGCTTTTCGCCGCCTTCTCCAGGTTTAGGAGGAAAAGGGCGGGGTTCTGGTTTCGGATCAGGGCCACCAGTTTCAGGCTTTTCGCCTCCCTCACCAGGTTTAGGACGAGGCTTTGGCTCAGGCTTTTCCCCTCCCTCACCGGGTTTGGGACGAGGCTTTGGGTCAGGCTTTTCGCCTCCCTCACCGGGTTTGGGACGAAGAATTTCTTTGTCAGGACGATTTTCACCAACGGGTGCACCAGGACCCTTTTGCATCCGGTCATCGATACGATCTCCATCGGTATCGATCCAGTTCTTGATTTTTGGGCCATCCGTAATAAAGCCATTCTTGTCCAGCCATTCACCAAAAGGGCCTGCGACTTCAGGCTTTTCTGGACGGTCAGGAATGTCAGGCTTAGCATCACGCTGTGCAAAGGCTGAGGCAGTGATACCAATAATCGCCATCACGGCGAGGAGGTGTTTCAATAATTTCATGATTGAGGTGAGTGTAGGTTAGTTTGATTAAAAAAATTGATCCACAAACAAATGCATATCTCGTGCCAAGAACACAAATCACAGATTCTGCCAATCTATTCGGCTTGATCACTGAGCAAAAGCGTAAATGCACAAAGGCGTTCAACTTAACAAAAACGATAAATCCAAGTGATAAGGGGATTATTCCATATTTTACTGGGTAATATTCCCCATAACGCTGTGTGCCAGACACAGAAACGGCGGACAACTGAAATTGTCCGCCGTTTCGCATAGGAACAGAATTTTTCTGTCAATAAAACAGAAATTTATTTAGCGTTCAGCAGGACGGCGTTGATTCCCTGGGCGGGTTGCCCCTGGCTTGGGACGGCGAGGAGGCTTCTTGCCATCAAGCTCAGCCTTTTCAGGACGGCCACCGATACTATCCCGAATCTCCTTATGGAGTGCTTTCAGCTCAGCAGAAAGTTTCTCATGTTGCTCACGAAAATTTTCAAGCAACTGTTTTCTCTCATCTTCAGTGGCCTTGGAAAGAGACTCACGAAGATTCTTTTTATTTTCGCTCATGCTCTTTAGCAAAGCTGAATGCTTTTCACGCAACGCTTTAGCCTCATCGGATAGCTCAGGCTTTTCCGGACGTTCGGGCCGAATGGCCTTCAATCCATCGCGAATCTCCACAATGAGACCTTTCTGTGACTCATAGCGATCCTTATTATCCTCCCGAAAGGCACTGGTTGCCTCGCCAACCTGTTCCCGGGTCGGGTCTTTCAATTTACCAATTGCATCCTTTAGTCCCTGTCGAAGCGCCTGGCTCTCCTTCTTGTAGGCCTCCATTTTGGTCTTTAGTTCATCTGGTATTTCAGGCCGTTCAGGGCGATCAGGTTTATTATTATCGGGTTTTCCGGGCTTATTACCACTTGGCTTGCCTGGCTTCTTGGGACCGGGACGACCGGGTTTGCGCACATCCTGCTCCTTTTCCTGATCCGTATCTGTCGGGGTATCCTGTCCTAATGCCGGCAAGAATGTAAATCCGAGGGCCAAAAGACCGCTGATCCATAATTTCCACAGTTTCATTTTCATTTTATTTTGGTTTGGTTTTTAGGTTAAATGGGAACTCAATTGATGCCGACTGTTGCATAAGCCATGCCAAGGAGTAATCGCACCCATGCAGATAGCTTGAATGCTAATGTTAAAACAAATATCACTATGGGTTAAGGGATCAAAGATTGGTCATAAATTCATCTGTTTACTGGATTTTCCCCAACAGGAATGGGAAATATTCCCCATAAAGACCCGAAAAACCCTACCCCTTGTTCAATCGATAGCGAACATAGTCCCGGGGAACACCCAGCAAACGGGACGCACCCGATACATTCCCATCCACCTGGTCCAAGGCCTTTTGAATCAATCGATTGATTGCCGCCTCCATTTGAAATCCACCCTCTTCTGGAAATTTCCAAGAAGGGTTAAGCCAGTCATCTGAGACAATATTGGAGGCATCCAAGGGTTTTCCTACAAATTGTAGTTGTTGAAAATGAAGTTCATCCCCATCCGCCAAAACAACTGCCCGCTCGAGCTCATGTGCAAGTTCACGAACATTGCCTGGCCATGGATATTCCCGAAGACGAGCCTCACCCTCAGATGAAATACAAAGTTTTTTCATGCGATAACGGCGAAGGATTCCTGCCATTAGAAACTCAGCCAACCCGGTAATATCCTCGGGTCGCTCACGTAAGGGCGGGATACAGATTCTCAATAAATCCAGGCGATGGTAAAGATCCTGGCGAAAAGCACCATCCTGTATGGCCTGTTGAAGATTTAAGTTGGTGGCCGTGATAAGGCGTGCATCCACCTCAATCTCCTTATTCCCTCCCACTCGTCGAATACGACCATTTTCAAGAGCCGTAAGGATTTTTGCCTGAATTGCGGGAGATAAACTGGGAATCTCATCCAGAAACAAGGTTCCTCCAGACGCAGCCTCAAAAAGACCCATACGGGCACTTCTGGCATCCGTAAAGGCTCCACGCTCATGCCCAAACAGCTCGCTCTCTGCAAGATTTTCAGGGAGTGCCGAGCAATTTAACTCAACAAAAGAATTATCGGCCCGAGGCCCCCTCTCATGAATCAATCGCGCCAAAGTACTTTTTCCCGTCCCGGTTTCACCCTCGATGAGAATCGGTGGAGGACGGTCAGTAAGTCGAGTATCCGCCTCACGTATTTTTTCAATATGGTTTTCCAGCGGGCTAAGGCCCTTGCCAAAATAAAAGGTGCGCGATTCCTTTTCACGTTTTTTGCGGTGCTGCTCAAGTCGGTCCGCCTGACGGGCTTTACGGCATGCCCCAAGGATCAGGGGTACCTCACCATGGTCAAATGGCTTGGACAAATAATCTGCAGCACCCAATCGCATGGCCTCGACGGCCGTCTCCACCCCACCTTCATCAGTCATGATCACCACGGCTGTATCCGGTGCGAAGGATCCGTTTCTCAAAAGATCCAGGCCAAGTCCATCAGGTAAATGAACATCCACCATGGCAAAATCAAAGTCCAGGGACTCAAGACAGTTACGGGCTTCTTCAACTGAACCAGCCACCGTCACCTCTGCGCCAAAGCCCTCCAGGCTGGCTGCAAGACGTTTGCGAAGAAGAGGCTCATCCTCAACGATCAAAATTTCTGCAGAAGACAGGTGGTCATAAACCTGAGACATGGAATTGATGGCTATTGCTTTTCCCGCTTGAGCCAAGAAAAATCCGGAAAATTCAGTCCTGTGACCATGACTGGGCTCCAAAATCGTAACGCCAGACACCTGCTCCGGAAATCTCAAAAAAGTACAGCCAGTTACCAGTTGAGGCACTGAAACAAAAGGGATAGGAGTCCTTGGAAGTCCATAGCCAACCCTGTTCGTCATGAATCCGCCAAATCCAAAACCCATCAAGGCTACCCACATCTTCAGGGGTATAAAACCAGCCAAGTTGCTCATGATAAACCCAAGGGTAATTCTCTGTATAATAAGTGCCAAAGTTCTCCAGGGAAAACCAACCATCATTGTTATCGGACACAGGAGATGCAGTTCCTGACTCCAGAAATACCTCGATTGCCTGGAAGGCCCAGTCCTCTTCATCTGGAATTTGTGGTCCGCCAAGGGTATTCAAATCCTGGAGCTGTATAAGCGCTGATGGGATTTCCTCCCAAGCGGAGGTGCTGCTACTGGACAAAGCCTGCTGTCGGGGCCTAGAATTATCATCCAGAAGTGAATCTGCAGGTGAAGACAGGGAAAGAACCTCAACACCATAATTACCTACAGGATACCAGAAGGCCTTCCCCTCTTCATATGCAGCGTTATTTAAGTTGAGATAAGGCCCCTGTGGCACGTTGATCCATTCCGGAATTGCATCCGACTCATTAACATTCACCCACTGAAGAAAATACTGATTTTGGAGAAAAATCCGGTCTTCTTCCACACGAAGTCGTTCACCGTTTGCTCCAGGAAACCGCCACTGGCCCAGTTTTGCAAACTGCCCGTGGGTATTCAAGTGATAGCGCCAAACATTGGCAGCGGTTTTATTATCAACATCGGAGGGAGATGAATCCTCTTCCCTGTAGTACCATGAATACTGGGGTGCCTTCGTGGCTAAAAAATCATTCGCGCGCCAGGCAATGCCTTCCTGGTTTAAGTCGCTCAAGGTATCCTCAAGGAAATAAACGTCCTTGCCATCAAAAATAGCGGCACGAAGTATCCCGGACGCAGTTGTTGGATAATACACATCCGCAACAAAATCATCCGCATAATGATAGCCGTACCAAGGCGTACTTTCAGAAAGATAAAGAACCCCACCATCTTCCGTAAACTTATTGGTTCCAAGAAGTTGAAATCCATCCGGAACTTTTGGTCGAGCAACTAGGCTGGGGTTGGCAGGATTCTTATAGTCATAAACATCCAGAACCGAGGTGCC
>JABJCN010000149.1 GCA_018668635.1 Opitutia bacterium | reverse complement strand
CCTGAACGGCAACCTCATGGACTTCCTGACCGAGGATGCCCGGCGGGTTGAGAAACAACTGTCCGGAGACGACAAGGAACGGTTTGCTCTTTATATGGATTCGTTCGATTCGCTCCGCAAGATCGAGGAAAAGAAAGCCGCCCTCACGGACCGCATTCAAAAGCATGCCCCGGAACGGACGAACCGCTATGATTCAACCTCTCCCTCCGCCCGGATCGAATCGCACTTTGAAATCGCTTCCGCCGCACTGGTCGCCGGGTTGACGAACGTGGTCACTCTGCGTCCGGACACGCTGGGCGTGAAGTACTCCGAACTCGGCCTCTCCAATTCCGTGCACGCCCTCGGCCACCTACAGGACAACAAGGCGTCCAATGGTTGGACCGGACATCAGGCCCGTATGGAAGTCGAGAAACTGCACCTCAAACAGATCTCCAAAATGGCAAAGAAGTTCGCTGGCATTCCGGAGGGGAACGGTTCGATGCTCGACAACACGATGATCGTTTACATGTCGTGTTCTTCAGGCGACCATCATTGCGCCGGTCATGATTGGCCGACCCTTCTGTTGGGAGGCATGGGTAAGAAACTGAAGATGGGTCGCTATCTCGAGTACCCCAAATATGGCAGCAAAGGTCATCGCACGGTTGGCAACCTTTATCTTTCCTTGATGCAGGCTGCGGGAATGAAAACTTCCGACACCTTCGGCCAACCGGATTCCAACCTCAAGGATCTCGACCTCAAGGGACCGCTCGGGGAATTGATGGTTGGCTAGAGCAAAGAGGCTTGCCGGCAGCGACTGGCTCTGCCACGTCGCGGGTGCATTGTACTTGACGGAATTTTAGCGGGGCCGTTAGGATTAATGGTAAGGGGGATGGAGACAGACTATCTGTACTTGCAACTCTTCCTTTACTGATCTCCCAGAAATGAAACTGTGGCTAATCCGCCAAACTATTAAAAAGCGCCACGATCATGCAAGGGAGCCATTTATGACATCACGCTGGCAATCTAGGTTTAGAATACTAAGATCTACATTGATTATATCCATCTTGCTATCGGCAGTACATGCGCATGCACTCAGCATTGTCGCCCCAGAAGAACCCTCCATTCTAGAAGAGCAGGCAGCAAAAGAAATAAGGAGGTACATTTTTCTCCGCACAGGCGAAACTCCCGCTCTGGAAACTGCAGACAGTTACGCCGTCCTGCCCGCCGGCGATGTGATTGTCGTAGCCGCCAACGCCACTGCAATCATTACGAATTTGAAAGCTGAGTACGGAAATGTGGATGCCCCTGCCTCAGATGACCGGATGGGCTACATTATCAAGTCTATCAGTAAAGACGGTAGAAATATCTTGGTTATAACCGGTGCAGATAGGTTCACGACGTTACGTGCAGCCTATCGATTTGCAGAGCTGATCGGTTGTTATTTCAACCTGGCGGGCGATGTGATCCCGGATCAAAAACTATCCTACCCACTCAAAATAAGTGGTTATGACGAAAAAGCACAACCCTGGTTCGAACTGCGCGGAAGCCTTCCTTTTCATAACTTTACCGCCGGACCCGATCTGTGGAATACAGGGGATTACAAGTCTTTTATTACCCAGCAAGCCAAGATGGGGTTCAACTTCTTTGGGCTACATTACTACAATACAAGCGGTAATCCCGGATCACAGGAAGGCCCTGAGCCTCATTTGTGGATTGGGCATAAGAAGGATGTCAATGCTGACGGAACGATCAAGCCTGAGGCTGCATATAAATCCTATTGGGCCAGTTCCTTTCGCAAGGGCGAACTAAAACCGGAAGATGCCGAAGAGCGCTACATATGGGAGTCTCATCCTGTAAAGGTATCCTTGTTCACCAATGGTGCGGATAAACTGTTTGCGCACGACTATTTTGCTTCAGAAGCAATCGGTTCAAACGAACCCACTACGCCTGATGAAATGTCCGCCAATTTTAACAATGTTGGCGTATTGCTAAACAAGGCATTTACACATGCCAAGCAGTTGGGTATCAAGACCGCACTGGGGACGGAAGCTCCTATGGGATTTGAAGCAGGTTCAAAAGAGCACCTGATTACAAAGGACTGGATACGAACTTGTCCCCCTGAGGTACAAGCCAGGATGCGAGATGTTCATGGCTATGATCTGCCAACATCAAGAGGAAAGGCAAATGAAGCCTTCACGAAGTCGCTGTATGAAGGCGTGTTCACCCGCATCATGAGAACCCATCCATTGGACTACTTCTGGCTTTGGACGTATGAAACCTGGTCGTATGTAGAACATGTTCCTTCCAATAAGGCCGTTGAAGCTATTGCAGACGATTACAGGTACTGCAATGAGGTCATGAAGGCGATGGATGTCCCTTTCCAAATGGCCACCTTTGGCTGGAAAGTTGGATCTGTAGGAGCAGGTCGGCGCAATGGTTCCCTGGAATTTGATGATGATTTACCCAAGGAGGTTCCTCTCGGCACGCTGTGGGACAAGGCAGAAGGTATAGCGCCTGTCATAGCAGCAGGCCGCGACGGATGGTCATCCGTTTGGTATGAAGAAGACAATATGCTAATCCAGCCTCAATTGAGAGCGATGAGCATATTCAACGAGGTGGGAGCTGGATTGAGGGTTGGTGGGGTTCAGGCACTTGTTGCCAAGCACTGGCGCATCAATTCTGTTGCACAGGCATCCGCGGCACATGCTCAGTTGACTTGGGATAACAGAGTTCCTGTCTCTGATCCCATGCCTGGCATTGCTGAAGGGGCAGGCAAATACCCTGATTTTGATCTTTTCGATATTCCCGTAGATCAGCAAAACCCCAAATTTGTGAATTGGATAACAGCGTTCTACAAGGATTGGGCCAGAGCTAATTTTGGTCCGGAAAGAGCAAATGAGATCGGGTCGCTCTTTGCTAAGGCGGACCGATTCGGAGAACCAAAGTGGTTGAGAAAGGGATTGAAAGGCGCTATCCCTCGAGTTGCCAGTTTCCTTCCAAGTGCGATTGGTGAGGTTTGGCCGGAGGATGGCGATCCCGCATCGGTCAAGGATCCCAGGTTCGGCGATGCCCTCCACATATACAAAGAGTTCTGTAAGTACAAAGATGACATTGTCGGCACCGGCAACAGAGATCGATATCTGTACTGGTATCATTTTTTTCAAGGCCAGATAGAACTATCCAAGTTGGTGATTCTTCGCCACAAGTACTCAGACGAAGACGATCGTACTCCGGCTTTGAAGGCTGAGATCATATCAACCTGGGACAAGGTCATGAGTCATGAAATTCAGCGCATCCGAAATGAGTCGGAACTGGGGGTGATTGCTCAGTTGCAACGCTCAACATGGGACGCGGTATTCAGAAAAGAACTAGAGATCACAGAAGTCAGCACTGTTTACCAGGGCGCGAAGGCCGTTCGAGCAATGCCCGAAATATCAATGATCTATGAAAAGGAAGACTTTGAGCAAAAGGTTGTATTCATCGGGAATGGAGGCATCAGGGAACCCACGGTGTACTATCGTCAGTTAGGATCAAGCGGCTCCTTTTCGAGCGAAGAACTTACCCTGGTGGGCAATAATGTGATGAAGGTAGACCTACAGCATCCCGGCTATGATTTCGAATACTACATACAAGGTGTAATTGGTGGTAAAACGGTTACCTATCCTGTTACAGGTGGTCGTGGCACTGGCAATATTAACAAGACGGTGATTATGGTTAGGCAAGCCGAGTTCGCCCAATGAGATCCAAGAGGTTTTGGCTGCAAATCGGAGTCAGGGGGGATTGGAGAGTGCTGATCTCTTCTGATCTTGAGGCAACTAGTGATCCATGAATGTCGAAGACCAAAAATGGGAGAACATGCAAGGTGGACACCAACCTAAGAACCGCCGCGGAGTTGACCCGATCTACTTCTTTCATCTCCATTTTTTCATGCCACACGCGCTCCCGGTCTCACGTGGGTCACCTTTGGCGTTCGCTAAAAATAAAACCCGAAATAACATCGGTGTGGACCTTTCAAGTTAACCCTAGAATTATGCATAACCGAATTACACCTCTCTCCATGCGCGTCCCAACACTCCAATTCGTCGTCCTTTTTTTGATCGCTGTTCGGGCTCTCGCTCATCCCGTTCCAGACAGTCCGAAATGGCTGGTCTATTCCGGCGGTGACGGTCCCGGCAAAGGCAAGCACGTCATTCTCATCTCCGCCGATCAGGAATACCGCAGCGAACAATCCATGCCCATGATGGCGAGAATCCTGAGCAAGCATCACGGCTTTG
>JABJCN010000217.1 GCA_018668635.1 Opitutia bacterium | reverse complement strand
TTGCCTGCCTGCTACCAAGCTCTCAAGCAAGCCGGCAAACTGGGCAAGATCAAGCTCGTTGGCTTCGACGAGAACGACGTCACCCTGCAGGGGATCAAGGAAGGGTTCGTCACCGGCACCATCGTGCAGAACCCATACCAATACGGCTATCAGTCCGTGAAAGTTCTCAAGGATATCATCGAGGGGAAGGACAACCTCGACGGCAGGGATTACATCGACATTGTGGCCCGCAAGATCACCAAGGAGAACGTCGACGCCTACTGGACCAAACTCAAGGCTAGGGCAGAGGGACGGGAGCAGTCCTCTGGTCTGGCACCCGAAGCGTTTCCGATCACCGCCCAGAACATCACCACGGGCAACTTCGCCGAAGTGAAGCGGAAGCTGGAGCAGGGGGCCGATCCCAACGTGTTCGTTTTCCCGAAGGCATCCGCCCTGCATTGGTCTTGTAACCTCGGAAGGATCAATATCGTCCGAGTGTTACTAACTCATGGGGCAAACCCCAATGTGCTCAACGGCAAGAAGATGACTGCCCTGGACGTACTCGTCAGTACCGACCAAATAGGCCGTGCTTCCCTCGATAGAATGTCCGCCGGACGGCAGACCGCGATCCGCGCCTTGCTGGAGAAGGCGGGGGGCAAGAGAAGTTTGCGGAAGGCGCCCGTCCCTGAGTGAAGAGCGCCTCAAGCTAAAACGCCGAACTTTGTTCCCAGCACTTGACCGATGCCTGTTCGCTTGGCAACCTCTATGCATGAAGTCCCCACTCTTTCTTTGGCCCTTTTCTTCTGGTCGACGACATGGGTTATTCGGACCTAGATCCGTTCAGGGGAGAGGTCAAGACGCCTCATCTCAACTGGCAGGTCACCAAGCTCAGGCGCCAAGGCGCGATGGTCGGTCTCTTCGAGTACAACTTGCCTGCCTGCTACCAAGCTCTCAAGCAAGCCGGCAAACTGGGCAAGATCAAGCTCGTTGGCTTCGACGAGAACGACGTCACCCTGCAAGGGATCAAGAAAGGGTTCGTTACCGGCACCATCGTGCAGAACCCATACCAGTACGGCTATCAGTCCGTAAAGGTTCTCAAGGATTTCATCGAGGGGAAGGACAACCTCGACGGCAGGGATTACATCGACATTGTGGCCCGCAAGATCACCAAGGAGAACGTCGACGCCTACTGGACCAAACTCAAGAGGCTAAAGGCCGGTCACAACTCCCATTAAGACGCGGCAGCGATTGATCCGAGGGGAGAAAAAAAAACAAAAAACACATCGTGACAAAGCACAGGACGCAACCACTCTCGTTTATATTATCAGGCCTCCTTGGCATTGCATTGCTACTCAATCCGGCGGGCGCCCAGCCTGCACCCGATGCACCGGTGAAGAAACCCGGGGCCGAGGCACCGCAGAAGAAGCTGACACCGGAGGAGGTGGAAGCACTTCTGGTCGATGAAATCGGTACCTGGCAGGTAAAGGGACATACATTGCAGCAGGGAATAGACGTTGAAACCGGTCTGGCCTGGAAACCGAAGGACAGCAAATTTACGATGGAGACGCGGTGGAAGGAAAAGGGGAAATCAACATCAAGCACCTTCAGTCCGGTTATCAATGGCAAGAAAGTTCCTTATGTAGCGACCTGGGAATACGATGCAAAAGAGGGCGTTTTCATCTGGCGCAGCAAGGGGGAGGGATTTCCTGAGGCTGTCGAGAATCAACGCTACGATCCGGAAAAAAAGATATTCCATGGAGTCACCCGGCATCCAAATGATGCCATCGAAACCACCACCTTTAAGATCGTCAATCAAGACAAGAGACTGTTCAGCTCCCACGTTAGGGTCGATGGCAGGATCGTCTTTTCGCGGGAAGAAGTTTTTACACGCATGGAAAAGAAACCGGAAGATCATGCCCTTGCTGAATTCATCCAAAACAAGGCCATCCATGTTGAAATGAACGATCAAAAGGTCTGGTTCCGTTTCAAGAACGATGGCTCCGTCACCATTGAGGATGAGAGCGGGGACACCATCCCGATGCAATATATGGTGCGAGGTCTCCGGGTCACCATTAGCAAAGGGTCCGGGGAGATGGTTTTCACTTTCCAAAAGCCGAAAGTCATTGCTGGCGACAAATTCATCGTAACCATAGACAAAGGCAGTGAGGGCGGTGAGGCCCGTGTCATTAAAGTGATTGCGACCAGGAAACTGACGAAGAAGGAGGTGGCGGATCTTTTTGCCGGTGAAATCGGGAAGTGGAAACTAACCGGGAAGAGAGTGTCGGAAGGAGGCACGCCAGAACCCTTTGAAGACATCATTGAGACGAACTGGAACGTCGAAGGCCAATCAACCTTGGCAAGGGGCAACCTCTCGATAAACGGAAAGAAAGTTCCCTTTACCTGGAACAAGGAATACAATGCAAAAGAGGGCGTTTTCATCTTGCGCAGCAAGGGGGAGGGCTTTCCCGAGACAGTCACCCGTGAACGCTACGACCCGGAAAAAAAGATATACCACGCACAAGCAACTTATCCGAATGGCGCCAAGGAAACCACCACCTATGAGATCATCAACAAAGACAAACGAATTTTCAAGCACCAGGTCGAGTTTGAGGGCAGAGTTGTCTATTCGCTGGAATTCGTTTCCACGCGAATGGATGAAGATCAATCGCCCAAGCCTACATCCAATGCCCTCAAAAAAGGCTTGGTTTCCTACTATCCCTTTAACGGTAATGCAAAGAATGAGGCAGGTAACGGACATGATGGAACGGTGGTTGGCGCCAAGTTAACTAAGGACCGGCACGGCAAGCCCGATAGCGCCTATCAATTTAAGCTGGGGGACCACATCAAGATTGATGGCCTGATGGGCAAACCCAAGAACCTGACACTGGCAGCCTGGGTAAAACTCGATGGTCAACAGGGCCGAATGGGTTCAGAAATCATCTCTCTTGGCGACATGGCGGTTCTTCGTGTTGACAACAAAAGCAGGTTTACGCAGAGGGTCGGGACAGGAGGCGTTTTTTTTGGTGGGGGAAAATTCTGGATACATACGATGGCTCCAGTCAATTACAGAGGCACTGGTTGGCATCAGGTTGTTTTTACCTTTGATGATGAGGCAAATAAACAAGTAACCTATGTGGATGGGGAGCAAATGGCCTCCAAGAAAAATCCCAAATCCATCGTATACGAGGGTGGCGGCAGGGACACCTTCATTGGAGTCCACGGTAAAAAAGCAGT
>JABJCN010000003.1 GCA_018668635.1 Opitutia bacterium | reverse complement strand
TTCCGATTGGGCCATCTTCACATATAGCTCAATGGCATCCTTACTTTGACCATCAAAAATCAGCTTCCCCTGATCCAAGACGAGTGTGCGTGGTGCGACCTTGGACAAAGTATCCAAATCATGGGTAACAAAGATTCGCGTCGTGTCCTTTAGATCTTCCTGTAAATAGCTAAAGCACTTCTGCTGAAAAAAAATATCCCCGACAGCAAGCGCCTCATCCACAATCAGGATCTCCGGATTTACTTGTGTTTGAATGGCAAAGGCCAACCGCAAGGTCATCCCACTTGAATAAGTGCGGACAGGGAAATCCAAAAACTCCCCGATGCCGGAAAAATCAATGATTTTCTGAAGCCGCTTTTCAGTTTCCTTGCGCCCCAACCCCGCCAAGGAAGCACTAAGGAAAATATTCTCAAGACCGGAAAAGTCTGGATTAAACCCCGAACCCAATTCCAATAACGCACAAATCCGTCCGGACGCGTATACATCCCCAGAAGTGGGTTGCAAGGTGCCGGCTATAATTTGTAGCAGTGTGCTCTTGCCTGAACCGTTACGACCAATGATCCCTATGACCTCGCCCGGTTTAACTTCAAAACTAATACAATTCAGCGCCTGTAGTCCCGCTTTGGGTGCCCTACGACGTCCGCCCAATACTTTCGGCCAAGGAAGCTTTCCCTCTGCGGGAACAAATACCTTGGAAACCTCACGCAAAGCGATGGCCCCGGGACGGTCCATGGGAATCGGTTTAGTCTAAGGTTTCCCACCTGGCGGCGGGGATGGTGGACCACCTACATTTAGAAAATCCGGCAGTGACGGTGGGGCCGTCGTAGGAGGCGGCGGGATGCCTGGAGGAAGGTTCAAGGGTGCACGACGAGGTATGATCTGGGGTTGCTGGGGGATTGTTGCAGAAGGTGATGCATTTATTGCAGGAGCAGTAAAAACGGAAGAAGGTACGGAGGGGGCAGTTGCAACCGGTGAGGTGGTCGGAGTCGTTTCTGGCGGTGTTAATGTTCCAAGATCCAACTTTACAGCACCCTGTCCACGGTCCTCCGCATCTTTCATTGCGTTGGCAATGCCGGATGGCAGACCTGATGCAAGATGTGCAGGTAGTTTTGGAATAAAGCTCGGCGGAGCGGTTGCTGGTGGTGCAGACGGTGCAGCAGTTGGTGAGACCTTCGTTGGAGATTGCCCAGAAGCTGAACCTGAAGGACGACTTAGAGAGCTACCGCTACTAGAAACAATATTACGCGAAGGAATCTTGGAATTGCTGGGCTTGGGTATAGTAGAACGAGGGCTACTGCGAGAAGGAATGCTTCCTTTATTCTGGGGTTTAGTCCCGGAGGTGTTCCGCTGAATAGGCACCGAACCAGATGATGGACTTGCCAATTCCAATTCACCAATTTGTCCATTATGTTTATATGTTAAGTAAGGGCCAGAAGGATCAAATGCGGTGAGAATGAGGCCATCATCGGTCTCGCTATCCAATAGGACCCATTTCGCTTTACCGGTCTTTTTGTCTAAAATGGAAAACTTCCAGACACCACCGAGACGGAAAAAGCCCTTGAAGACAATATCCGCAACAGGTTTTTCAATACGCTTTGGAGGTGGTGGCTTCTCTGATTTAATAACACGCTCAAGGAACCCAGGTGGTAAAAAAGGAGACTGATCCACCAAGTCACGAGCGCCAAACATTGGCCACGAGGTGAGAAGTAGGCCACATCCAAAAAATAGAATACGTTTCTGGCAAAAGGGGTACATGATTTACCGATTTAAAATAGTAAACAAGGTACTATAGAATCACAATTCATAAAAGCAGAAAATTTAGCGACTAGACATCAATAATTTTACTGCCACCAATTGGCAATCTATCCTTCTCTGCAGACATTTCTTCAAAGACATTGATAAAAACGTCTGCGAGGGTCAACCACTCTGACTCTTTATGGGAACCACAACCACTGACACGAACTGCACGAGATGCATCTTCCGGAGAAATACCCATAGCTGTCAGGACATGGGAAGGCCCCTCCTTCGCAGTAGCACAAGCCGCCCCAGTTGAAACCAAGCATTCACAACTGGACAACCGATTGACCCAGCGCGTGTTGAGAAATTCAGGAAGAATGAGCGTTGATGTATTCCACAATCGAGCAACATCATGCCCGACGATAAGAGTTCCAGGGATTTCTTGTATAATACGAAGCTCAAAAGCATCCCGAGGACCCTGCTCTGCAAACTTGCAGACATCCAAGGCGGTCAACATCGAAGACACGGAGGGGAAATTCTCCGTGCCAGGACGATGTCCCATCTCCTGAATACCGCCCAGCATAAACGAAAAGTTTTCAACCCTTGGTGACAGCTTAAGAAAACCGCAACCCATCGGTCCTCCAAACTTATGGGCACAACCGGTAACAAAATCACAACCGCCAAGGCCATGCGCTGATAACTTGCCGAGCCATTGAGCCGCATCGCAATGATAATAGATACCATTTGAGGAACATACATCACGAACTGCCTCCCATGGTTGCAGGATACCAGTTTCATTATTTGCCGCCATTAAGGAAACCGCAAAAATTTCACCCGAGCTCAACCGGACCTCCAAAGCAGTCATGTCCACTACCCCGCCACGCTCAAGAGTAAGAAATTCCATCTTTTCACCAAGATACCGCCGGGCAGACTCAAGCACAGAAGGATGCTCCAATGGAGAAACAAGAATCTTCTCATTGGTTGGGCAGATCTGATTAAAAAATGAGAGAACCGTATTGTTCCCCTCCGTAGCTCCCGAATTAAAAACAACCTGACC
>JABJCN010000004.1 GCA_018668635.1 Opitutia bacterium | reverse complement strand
GCATTGCGCCCTGCTTGGCGTGAACGCATGGAGGATGCCCTTTGGGCGGTCATCAATTCTCCGGAAATCCTTTTCATTCCATGATCAATCCATTTAGAAATCTCTCTCGCCGTACTTTTTTACAGTCCTCGGCAATTGCTTCAATTGCAGGTGTTGGTTGTCTGCGCCAAGGAGTTGGAGCGGCTTTGGAAAATCGTTTCGAAGGTAAGGCCGAACATTGTATTTTTCTTTGGTTGGGAGGTGGGGCCGCCCAAATCGATACCTTCGACCCCAAGAAGAAAGGTGATGCGAAAGCCAAGAAAGCAGGGTCATACTATGACGCCATCGACACCGCCGTTTCGGGAGTCCAAGTCTGCGAACACCTGCCGCATTTGGCGCGTGTCCTGGATCGGGTCACCCTTTGTCGGACAATTTCGCACGACGTCATCGATGAGCACGCGGCCGCCGCTTATCAGGTTCATACCGGTCGCCCCGTCAGCGGAACCATTCAGTATCCTTCTCTCGGTTCCATCATAGCTCATGAGAAGGGCCAATTGGAGAAAGGTACTCCGAAGTACGTCGTTGTCGGTTACCCGAGCATCTCTCGCAATCCCGGATTTCTCGGAGCCACGGACGGTTTTCTTTATCTCTTGGACGTCGAATCCGGCCCCGCCGGTCTTGCTCGTCCCGCAAACGTGGTTTCTTCCCGCTGGAAGCGTCGGGAGGATTTGCTGGGAGTTCTGCGCAAGGGTTACGTCAGCCGTAATCGGGAGGATCGTCGAATTCAAGATTATGATTCCACCTTGCAGGACAGCCTCGAACTAGCCGGCCCAAAGTTCATGAGCACTTTCGAACTCGATCGAGAGTCGGCGGGTTTACGCGAATCCTACGGTGGTGAGTTTGGTCAGCGTTGTCTGCTTGCCCGACGCCTCGTTGAGCGAGGCGTGCGCTTTGTCGAGGTCTCTCACAACCTGAATTTTCTTAACGGTACAGGTTGGGACACTCATAACCAAGGCCAGCTCAACCAACACCTCCTAATCAAGGAACTCGACGACGCCCTCTCCACCCTCATCATTGATCTTGAGTCCAACAAGCTTCTGGACAAGACTCTCATTGCCGTGGGCACGGAGTTCGGACGTCCGGCTGGATTCGATGGAGGTGGCGGTCGCGGTCATCATTCCAAATGCTTCAGCCTTCTTCTTGCCGGTGGAGGTCTCAAGCACCAAGGAGCTTACGGGGTTTCCGACGATCTTGCCCAGAAGTCGGTCGAAAACTTAGTTCCCTTGCCTGACTTTCACGCCACAATCCACGCCGCCCTAGGTATCGACCCTGCCAAGGAACTCCACGCCGCTGATCGCCCCGTACCTATAACGGATGGTGGTGTGCCCATCGCCAAATTATTTAACTAATCAGCCTTTATATTTGTATTTGTCATGCTTTAAATTTACAAACTTTTGACGATCCCATGCAAGACGCATCTCCAAAGAACTGCTAGAGTATTCGAATTGAATTTTAATGAGAATCATACTTTTTATCCTTACATCCTCCTTTGTATCAGCCGTCCCCAAGCTCACGGTTACCTGGGAGAAGAACTGGCTGTACATTCATGGGGATCATCTTCCTGGTGTCATGCGCGTGCATTACTTGGAAGCTTATTGTCGAGCGAATTCCCAAACCACAGACTGGAGTAAGCATACTGTGGTTGGACATGAAACTAAACTTGTTTCCGCGGCCAGGGACGGATCAAAAATCGAACTTCTTTGCGTCCTGTCAGATGGTGTCACGGTGAAACACACGATCACCACGACTGACGATGAAGTTGATTTCCGCCTGACCGCCCACAATCCCAGCGACAAGAGATCCGAGGCGCACTGGGCTCAACCCTGCGTTAGGGTCGGGGTATTCACAGGTACAGGAGCGAAGAAAACCTCCAATAAATATGCATACGTTGAGAAAAGCTTTATATTTCTAGACGGTAAGCAGGCCATGATGCCTACTCGCGATTGGGCGATGGAGGCACGCTATATTCCTGGACAGGTTTGGACCGCTCCCGGAGTGGCTCGTGCTGACGTGAATCCCAGACCCCTTCACAAGGATGTTCCGGACAATGGTCTCATCGGGTGCTACTCTTTGGATGAGAAGATGCTTTTTGCCACCGCTTGGGAACCCTATCAGGAGCTCTTTCAGGGCGTGGGCCGTTGCCTGCACAGTGACTTTCGACTCGGTGGCCTTAAGCCTGATCAAACCCTTCGTATTAAAGGGAAAATTTACCTGGTTGAAAACAACTTGAAGGCTTTACTGATTCGCTACCGAAAAGACTTCCCCGATCATTTGAAAAAACACCGTAATTAACCAGGTTTTTTATACAATATACTGAGCTTGAATTCCCCTTTTATGCGCTTCATTTTAATACTCTCAATTATTAGCTTTTTTTCAGCTGTATTGCTTTCCGGAAAGGACATTGATTTCAATAGGGACATTCGCCCGATTCTGTCCGATAGGTGCTTCCAGTGTCATGGTCCGGACAAGGAGCACCGGAAGGGTAAACTTCGCCTTGATGATGAGGCTTCAGCCAAGGACTTGAAAAAAGGAGTTATTGTCCCGGGGAAACCGAACGAAAGTGAGCTTGTTTATCGAATAACCACTGGAGATGAAGATGATGTCATGCCTCCGCCTGATATCGGAAAGCCGCTTTCAGAAATAGAGAAGAAGCTTCTTGCCCGATGGATTGCATCGGGGGCAGAATGGGCGCCTCATTGGGCATATGTCCCTCCGAGGTTGCACGATCGTCCCAAGGTTAAAACCAAGGGGTGGATAACCAACTGGATCGATGCATTTACCCTGGGGGCTTTTGAGGATCTCGGAGTCAAGCCTGGGGAGGATGCTGCCCCTGTAACCCTTATCCGACGTCTTCACTTTGATACAATCGGCCTTCCCCCTGTTCCGAAAACGGTTGAAGGGTATGCCCAATCCCCATCCTTAAAAGCTTACGAAAGGATCGTCGACAACCTCCTTGAATCCAGGCATTTTGG
>JABJCN010000144.1 GCA_018668635.1 Opitutia bacterium | reverse complement strand
GGTTAGTGCCTGACTATCAAGATCAGCACTGGTCTCTGCACTTAGGGTGATCCTGTAGTCCCTGGCTGTTGTCTTGTGGACCCGAGCGATCGCATGGGGCGTATTGAACAACCTTTGCCTTGGAGAGATGTCAAAGTAATCTTTTCCCGGTTGTTCTTCCATTTCCCCGGTGACAATGAATTGTGCCATCGGAGGAAGTTTATCCGGTTGAAGGTCATGAGCCATCTGGATCATTTTTTCGACATCAAGGTTTTTGCTCTCGAATACAGTTGGGTGTGCCTTACCGGTAAAGTAATCCTCCTTTTTCTTTAGGTTTTTGCTTGTGCGACGAAAAATCATCTGGAGGGTTGGGCCAAGCAGTCCCGCCTTGGCTAGCTTTGTTTTTGTTTCCGGGCGAAGGGCTGCAAGGGTTGCTGCAAAGGCATCCATGAAGACACGGTCGGAACCGGAGGACCCCTGGCTTATAACAATGTAGGGGGTATTGGCAGGAAACACATCTCCATATCCACCCCCCTCCTCCCCGTTTCTGCCCGGATCATGGTCCCTGTGCTCCGGGTAGAAGTAAAGGTGGTTTGCCCGGTAATGGATGGCCAGCTTTGCCGCGCCACCCGGTGTGGTGATTGCATGGCGCGCCTGACTGCGCCACAATGCACCGTTGGTTTGTGCAGTGGAGGAGTTGCCAAGCACAACGCTATTGAATACCAAATGATTCTGCAGTCCGTAGTGAAGGTTTCGTTTGCGGATTTCCTCCCCATATTCAATTCGTGTGAGTTGCGGGTACTGTTTGTAGCTAAGGTTGGAATGGTCGCTGTCATGGTTGTCGTAGAAGTCTCCGGCATTACCGGCCGCAGTATCTTCTTTATACCATTTCCGGAGGAGTTTACCAACGCGGTCATTTCTTGTCGTTACAGGGTTGTTAATCTCACTTTTTTTGTTTTCAATTAAACCTACGAACATTCTGGTTCTGGAATCATATCCCAGATTTTCTTTCGTGATGAGTACCTTCCCATTTTCGGGCACCGCTGGTATCGCCTTGGGGACATCCAGGATCGGTCTTGGTTGGAATGGTTGTCTTGATGTCTCCAGAATCTCTTGGAAACGCGGGTCTTCTCGAAGACTGATAAGATCCTTGTCCGCCTCAATATGCTTGGTGTCACGGAAGCCCATCCTGACGGATTTTTTTAGGAAGTAGAAAGCTTCCTCTTTTTGTCCACGCAATGCATGGACGCAGGCAAGGTCATAGGGCGCGGCATGGTCTTTCGGGAATTGTGTGGCCCACTTGCGGAGCATTGCCTCCGCCCGGTTGTAATCCTTCTTGTCGAGGAGTATATAAATCTGACGGTACAGGAGTGATCTTTGGGCCTCAAAGCGTGGGACATCAAAAATTGAAACCCGTGGTTTGCCTTGGGTCGGGTTGGGATTTTTTCTGATGTGGGATGGTGGAACAAATCCAACCAACAGCAGGAGAATCCCGGGAAATAGTATTTTGATAAATTTCACTTTGAGGTCTTTCGCGTCCTACTTTTTCCCAATACAATATAGAGACTGGTATCCACGTAAGTAAATGCGGTTATTGTTTATTGCCGGTGAAGCAGTAAATTGGTCATCGAGCTTGTTCTTGGCAAGGATTTCCAGGGTTGGTCCTGCCTTGATCACTGAGAAGGTTCCGTCCCGTGCCGTGAAGATGATACGGCCGTTGGCTGCCACCGGTGAGGCGCGGTAGGTCTGGGCATATACACGTTCGTGATAATACTGTTCACCGGAACGCGCATCCAGGCATATCGCGGTTCCATTTTCACGACAGAGGTAGACGTGGTTGTTGTAGACAAGTGGGGAGGGGACGTCCGGGGTCCCTTTTTCAATGCGCCAGGCTTCGCTTTTGGCTCCTGGACCAATCAAGCCCCTGGCTGTCTTGATCATGATACCGGCCACACCCCGGTTCTTGGCCGATGGAGCGACCACGAGTCCCTTGTGTGCCACAGGCGAAGCCACGAAACGAAGGGTCCTGTTATATTTGTCCTTGGGATTGAGTTCACCAATGCGCCAGAGTTCCCTGCCGGTTTTGGGATCATGTCCAACGGTGTAGTCGTGACCATGAGTGATGACCACGTTTACATCCCCGTAACGGTGGGCTGTTGGAGATGCATAGGAGTGGAAACATTCAGCCACACCATCACTGGGACGATCAACTTTCCATAGCTCCTTGCCGGATAAACCATCGATACACACCACGATCTGGTAGGCGGTGTTGATCAGTTGCAGGAAGAGTCGCCCCTCGTGTAGTACCGGTGTGGAATGGAATCCAAATCCAAGCTTGAACCTGCCGTAGCGTTCCTGCGCATTAAAGCGCCACTTCTCCTTGCCGGAGTAATCAAATGAGACGACCTCGCCGGTGCCGGTCATGATGAAGACATTGCTGTCATCAGCGCAGGGAGAAGGAGATGCATTCGTCTTTTCCCCGTTTTTCTGGCCACCCTTTGCGTCGCATACTTTGCGTCGCCATATTTCCTTGCCGCTCGTGCTGATGCACAGCAATTGGACGGAGCCTTCAACCTCGACGGTTAGCAGGATTTTGTCGCCCATGATCGCCGGTGTGGATGAACCGGCTGCCGGCAGGGTAAGTTTCCACAGGACGTTCTCGGTTTCACTCCAGGTATCAGGCAGATTTCCGGCCATGCTGACGCCATCATGATTCGGGCCACGCCAGTTTCCCCAGTCTGCCGTAGCTTTCGCGGCTGTCAGGAGTATGCAGAGTGGAAGAGTAAAGCAAAAGTTGATTTGGTTTTTATCCATTGTTTTGTAATTACGATGCTTGGTTTGTAATGGGTCAAGCGGTTTGCATTAAATTATCCTGGATGCTTGACCTCAAATGAATGGGAACCCAACTTTTTGGACATTCAGTGATACCATACCCTTCTGCGTTTATGAATAAATTACTTCTTTTGGTTGTTGGATTGATTTATGCCATCCTGGGAGTTTGGTGTACTTTACTTCCTGAAAAGACTGCTTCTGCTCTTGGCTTTGTCTTCCATGGGAGTGGTATCGTGGAATATGTGGTTGTTTATGGTGGCCTGGAGATCGGATTGGGAGCTGCCATGATCATTGGGGTGTT
>JABJCN010000181.1 GCA_018668635.1 Opitutia bacterium | reverse complement strand
GGTTTATTTCGAAAAGGCCACTCAGGTCGACCAGAACTATGTCCAAGCCTATTACCACCTTGGGCGGACCCTAAATGCCCCCGGCGAATTTGACCTTTCTCGCCGCAACTACGAGACTGCTGCGGAAATTGACCCTAATTATGCTGATGTACACTATGGACTGGGCAAGCTCTTGAGCGGTGGTCATAAGATCACGAATGATGGTACCCTTGTCCGTGATTCTGATCATGATAATGCCATAAAGCATTACAATCGTGCTATTGAGCTGGATTCGAACCATGCCAAGGCCCACTTTCACCTTGCCCATCTGCTTCATGAAATGGAGCAGCTTTCCAATGCCCGCAAGCACTACGAGCAGGCCATTAAAATTGATCCTGATTACGCTCGGGCCCACTATCATCTTGCCCTTCTTCTTAATGAGGAACTTGCTGTGGAGGAAGCGGCCAAGGCCGCCCAGACTCTCGCTCGTGCAGGGGGGTCAGTCGCTGGTTGACAGTGCCTTCTCCCAAGGAACACCTGCTTAAAGCTATTGAGCTGCAGCCAGACTTTGCAAATGCACACCATCAGCTGGCCTTGATACTTCTCAAGGAAGGGGATAAAGAGGGTGCCACCCACCATCTAGGCAAAGTTCTTCAGGATAACCCTGCCCACACCGAGTCCAGACTCCGTCTTGGAATCCTTCAGGCGGAACTTGGTCAGCTTACAGAGGCACAGCAAAATTTTGAAGCCCTTCTAGAGGAGGACCCTCGAGATGGACATGCGCATTATCGACTTGGTCTCTTGTCTTTGGATCGAGGCAATTCTCATGATGCTACCTACCATCTGGAGAAAGCTGCTTTTATAGATCCGGACAATTCCGACATACACTACCGGCTGGGGCTTCTCCATGATGGCCCTGAGGATTTTGCCAAGGCCCGCTCCTGTCTCGAAACCGCCGTTGACTTTGACAACAGCCATGTCGCTGCCCGATTCGAGCTCGGTCGCCTTCTTCGGCTCGGTCGACGTTTTGACTCGGTCGGTAATCTGGTTGGTGGGGGTTTCGACTCCGAGGCACAGGAGTGCTTTGAGCAAGCGATAAGGCTCGATCCCAATCATGCTCTGGCCCATGAGGAGTTGGCCTACCTGCTGGTTAAGTCTGGGGATAACAAGACCGCCGGTCAGTCCTTCAAGAAGGCGATACAGCATGACTCCTCCCTTATCTCCAGCTATTTGGGTCTTGCTCACCTTCAGGATGCGAATTCATCCCTTACCACCTGTTCGGATGCTTTGGCAAAGGATTCTGGGAATCCAGAAGTCCATCTCCATATGGCTCAACGTTGCATTGAGCTGGAAAAAATTCCCGATGCTCGCGATCATTTTCAGCATGCCGCTGACAATGCCGCTACACGTATCCTTGCCCTCCGGGAGGAATCAGCCACTTTCGCCGTGCAAGATCTTTTCATTAAAGCACGCCGGCTTGAGGATGTTGCTAACAACCTATCTCATCAGCGAGCTGAGGCTCTTTATCAATTAGGCCTTCTTGCCATTTGGGATAAGGAGGAGGCCAAGGCTCTTCAGTATTTGGAAAATGCCCTCACCGCAAATACCCAACACTCCGGAGCCCATTTTCAGGTTGCGCTTCTCCAGCATGCCGACGGAGAGCAGCAGACTGCGATTGAGAGCCTTAGGAAGTCCATTGAGATTGAAATCATGAACCCAGAAGGGCACTTTCTCTTGGCAGAGCTCCTACGTGCTAAGGGAGACGAAGAAATGGCTCGTAACCACTACCTCATCACTCTTGATCTTGAGCCAAAGCATCCTAAAGCTAAAATTTGTCTAGAATCTTTAGCTGGATGATCCAGAGCTGGGGCATCTTTTTTACATTCTGGTCTCTTCATTCAATTATATAACATTTACCTCATCATTGTTGTTCACGAAGAAACTCGATTGAAGACTTATGAAACCGACTCTTGATAGTATACATGGTCAACCCTCCTACAGCATTAGATCAGATAAGATTGAAGCTTATGTCACAAAGTTAGCTGGTATGCTTGGGCCTGTTGCCTTTGATCTGGGCAAAAAGAAAGTCTCGCCTTTTTCTGTGGCTCCCTGGTCGCTCAATGAAGAAGTCATTGATGTAAACCTTCCACCGCTTCTGCATTCCCTCCGTGGGGATTTCTTCTGCTTGCCCTTTGGTGGTAACGAATCTTCTTTCCGAGGGGAAACTCATCCGCCCCACGGCGAAACTGCAAATTTAATTTGGACCCCGAAAAAGCATACATATATTGAAGGTCAACATGAGTTACACCTGCAGTTAAAAACAAAGGTTCGAAGTGGGTTGGTTGACAAGTATATCCACCTTCGTGACGGTCATGATGCAATATACCAGAGACATGTGATAAGCGACATGAATGGACCAATGCCATTGGGGCATCATGCCATGCTTAAGTTTCCAGACTCACCCGGTAGTGGGCGAATTTCCACTAGTGGTTTTGTTCATGGTCAAGTTCTTCCTTTCCCGTTTGAAAACCCTGAATCTGGTGGCTATCATGCACTTAAGCCTGATTCTAAATTTCGCTCCCTTAAAAAAGTTTCTCTCAATTCAGGTGGGCACACCGATCTAAGTTCTTATCCTGCCCGAAAAGGCTTTGATGACCTTGCTCTCTTGGTTAATAAACCAGGGAACTTCGCTTGGACCGCTGTCACTTTTCAAAAGGAACGATACGTCTATTTTGCGCTTAAGGATCCTCGGGTTCTGGCAAGCACCGTTCTCTGGATGTCGAATGCAGGTCGGCATTATCATCCATGGAATGGTCGGCACGAAAGTGTTCTTGGTATTGAGGATGTCACGGCCTATTACCACGTGGGAATAGCGGAGTCGGTCAAAAAAAACGCGCTTCGGGACAAAGGGTTCATCACGCATATTCAGCTTCGTGACCGAAACCCATTTACAGTAAACCACATTCTCGGCATGGCAAATATTCCTCCAGGGTTTGACATCGTAAAGAAACTCAAACCAATCAATAATAGTTCCATTCAAATTACCTCTCAATCTGGCAAGCAAGCCATAGCTAAAGTTGATTCTCGGTTTTTGTACGAGACCGTAACCTGATCCTTAAATAATGGGGAAACCTGTGCTTCCACCCTTATATTAATGACGATTCAGGGTTTCTAGTGCGAGTGAATCATTATCTTTTCTGCATCTCAACAAAGAGTTGTTAATATCCACTCAACTTTACCATTGTCAACCGGTCGCAGTGGTGGATGCTTCCTCCCTTTTTAGATGTTGGACTTTTTTCAGGGATTGGAAGGCACGGTCTACTGGGTCGTAGTTTTACCCGCACTTTTTCTTGGGGTGACCTTGTTGACCTTCGGGGGTGATTGGCTTGCTGATGGCGCATCCTCACTTGCGGCAAACTTTCGCATTGAACCTGTTGTCATTGGTATCACAGTGGTTTCAATTGCTACTTCTGCTCCTGAGTTATTTACCTGCTTGATCGCAGGATTTAGGGATCAAGGAGATAACTTGGTTCTGGGTAACATTGCAGGAAGTAATCTTGCAAATGTAGCATTAATTCTTGGGGTTGCTGGATTGATTTCCCCGATCATTGGTCGACCAAGATATTATTTTTGGGAAATTCCCTGGTTATTATTGGCCACGATTATTTTTGTATTGTTCTGTTATGGAGGAATTACGCAGTTCGAAGGTGTTGCTTTGGTTCTTTTGATGATAAGCTACCTTATTGTTACACTGAGACTCCGTCCTTTTTTTCTATCAGTGCTTGGTCCAATCTATAAAAAGCTGGGCTTTATTAGAGATCTGGCCCAAGTAAATATTGGTAATTTTGACGAATTGGAGGAAATTGAAAAGCGAGCTTCCTCAACAGCTTTTTTTCTGGTTATTGGCGGGACACTCTTCCTTCTTGTTGGTGCGAGTTTACTGGTGGATTCAGCCCAGGCGATTGCAATAAGGCTTCACATAAACCAAGGATTCATTGGCCTTACAGTGGTTGCCATTGGAACGAGCCTTCCAGAACTTGCTGCATCAGTTGCTGCCGCGCGAAAAAAGCAGACCGGCCTTATTGCGGGGAATATTTTTGGTTCAAATCTCTTCAATATGCTTTTTGTCGGTGGAGTTACTGCTACAGCTTCACCGATTGAATGGGATGGTTCTTTAAAGAAAGAGTTATTCTTGATGCTGGCCGTGACTGCCTTCCTTACCCTTGTTTTCCGGAAAAAGAGTTCAGGACATCGGCAGATGGGACGCGCGATGGGATTCATCTTCATTACCCTCTACATGAGTATACTGATATATTCCGCTATCAGTTTGGCGCCTGTTGTAAAATAATTCTTCCAATCCAGTGAATTTCCCCAAACAGATCCAGCAACTTGCATCTGACTTGAATAAAAAGTTAGCGGATATCTCGTTCCCCGCCCCTGTCGCCTATGTCTACAATGCATTTGATTATGCATTTAATGGATATGTTGCATACACGAATAAATTTGCGCAGGGGAACAAGCGAGTCTTGCTTTTGGGAATGAACCCCGGGCCTTGGGGAATGTCTCAGACAGGTGTGCCTTTTGGTGAAATCCCATCAGTCCGTGAATGGATGGGCTTGGATGCTAATATTGGGCAACCATCTCCCGAGCATCCAAAGCGCCCGGTGCAGGGTTTTGCTTGCAATCGATCAGAAGTAAGTGGGCGTCGTCTATGGGGATTCTTTGCAGAACATTTTGGTTCGCCAGAGAATTTTTTTAAGGATCACTTTGTCGCTAACTATTGCCCACTGGCTTTTTTGGAGGATAGTGCACGCAACCTAACACCTGATAAGCTACCTTCAACTGTTTCAGTGCAATTGGAGGCCGCCTGTGACTGGCATCTGAGGGAACTTGTTCGGCTGTTACAGCCTGAGTGGGTTGTTGGAGTCGGTGGCTTTGCCGAGAAACGTGCACGCCTTGCCCTCGACGGTATGGATTTACAGCTTGGTCGAATTTTACACCCCAGTCCAGCAAGTCCTGCCGCAAACAGGGACTGGTCCGGAACTGCGCTGAAGCAACTAATTGAACAGGGTATTTGGAGTTGATTTCCTTAACCCCAGAATGATGTTTATGCCTTTTTTGTGGACTCTGCATGTTCACAGGTTGAAGCTATTTGGATTATGAGTGATACTGAGCCCCCCTTTCCTGAGCCTCCGAAGGCTTACAAAAATATGGATTTCCTAACCAGCCCGGAAGCACGAAGCATCCGTATACAATGCGAACTGGAGGAACCAAAAGCGCGTCTCAAGAAGGAGGGTATCGAAAATACCATAGTTTTTTTTGGTTCAGCACGTACTCCGGATCCAGATAAAGAGGAAATACCTTCCAAGCAGTCCCGTTTCTACGCAGAGGCCCGCGAGCTTTCTCAGCAGTTAACCAACTGGTCTCTGAAAACGCGCAGTGGAAAAAATGCATACGCCATCTGTTCTGGTGGTGGACCAGGTATCATGGAGGCGGCAAATCGTGGAGCCCAGGATGCTGGGGGACGTTCTCTTTCCTTGGGGATCAGTCTACCCCATGAGCAGCATGTTAACCAGTATTCTCAGGAAGAGCTTTCTTTTGAATTTCATTATTTTTTTATCCGGAAGTACTGGTTCCTCTATATGGCCAAGGCTATTGTGGTTTTCCCCGGCGGTGTCGGCACAATGGATGAACTATTTGAGTCTTTAACTCTTTTACAAACGGGCAAGATTCAGAAGGAAATGCCAGTTGTGCTTTATGGCGCAGAGTTCTGGAACGAGGTCGTTCATTTCGACAAGCTTGTTGAGTGGGGAACCATCAGTCCGGGTGACATCAACCTTTTTAAGGTTATTGATTCCGTTGAGGAGGCTTTTAATTATTTAACAAGGGAGTTGGGTAACGAGGCTCCGACTGGTTGAGTAGGGGTGCGACTTGAATATTTCCCGCTTGGGTTATTCCCCATTAACTAACTGTCCTGCTTGATCATTCGTGCTACATGGAGGTCGCGAAGTTGACGGTCGGTGGCGTCCCCAGGGGCCGCAGCCATAAGATCTTGTCCCTTTTGTGTCTTTGGAAAGGCAATTACATCACGGATACTGTTCTTTTTTGCCAGTATACCCACGAGTCGATCGAATCCAAAGGCGATTCCTCCGTGAGGTGGAGCTCCATATTTGAAAGCCTTAAGCATATACCCAAAGCGACTTTCAACAATGTCAGCTGGGATATTAAGAACATCCTTGAAGACCTTTTCTTGAAGCTGGGTTTGGTGAATACGGATGCTACCTCCGCCTAGTTCCACTCCATTTAAAACCATATCATAGTGCTGGCCACGAACGGCTTTGGGATCGGAGTCCAGAAGCTCAATATCATCAGGCACAGGGGAAGTAAATGGGTGATGGGTGGAGGCGAATTCACCTTTCTCCTCATCAAAAAGCATGAGCGGGAATTCGATTACCCAAAGAAAATTGTACGCATCCTCAGGAATAATGATTTTACTGCGCTTAACAAGAAGTTGTGCTGCTTCCAGCCGGATACGACCGAGGATGGCACAGGCTCGCTCCCATTCTGCTGCTGCGAAGAAAACGATATCGCCCTCTTCAACTTCAAGCTGTTCCTTAAGAGCGTCTTTTTCCTCGTCGGAAAAGAATTTAATTATAGGAGATTTCCATTCACCATTTTCTGATTTAATAAAGGCCAAGCCCTTTGCCCCAAGGATTTTGGCTGATTCCTCAAGTGCTTTCATTTCACCCTGGGTGATATCTGCAAGTCCTTTGGCGTTGAAGGCTTTGACAACACCTCCATTGCCAACTGTGCCGGAAAAAACTTTAAAATCAGAATCCCTGAAGGTTTCAGAGAAATCATGTATCTTTAGATCAAATCTGGTATCAGGTTTATCGACCCCATATTGGTTCATGGCATCATGAAAAGTCATGCGCGGGAATGGCGTGGGAATGTCAATTCCCAGTACATCCTTCCATATCTGTTTCATCAGGCCTTCCATTAGGGCATACATCCCTTCCCGGTCGATAAAAGAGACTTCTATATCAATTTGGGTGAATTCGGGTTGTCTATCAGCTCGAAGGTCTTCATCCCGGAAACACTTGGCCAGTTGATAGTACCGTTCAACACCAGCCACCATGAGCATTTGTTTGTACTGCTGAGGGGATTGCGGTAGGGCGTAGAACTCACCCGGGTTGAGGCGACTCGGCACCAAAAATTCGCGCGCGCCTTCTGGAGTGCTTTTGAAAAGCATGGGTGTTTCAACTTCAATGAAATCGTTATCATCAAAGTATTTTCGCGTGGCTTGTGCTGCCTTGTGGCGTAAGCGGAGTACATTTATGTTGGATGGGCGTCGCAGGTCAAGGTAACGATGCGTTAAGCGAAGGTCTTCGTTCACTTTATCTGCGGTTTCATCCATCGGGAAAGGTGGAGTTTCAGACACGTTGTGAATGATGAGACTGGTTGCATGAACCTCGATCTCGCCGGTATCAAGACTGGTATTTACAGTTTCATCGGAACGCTTCAGCGTTTCACCGATAATCTCGATGACCGATTCAGGCTTGAGGTTGCCAAACTGACTGGCGAGGGATTCATTTTCAGGGTCAAAGACAATTTGAGTCCTTCCTTCTCGATCGCGTAGGTCAATAAATAGTATGCCACCGTGGTCTCGGATGGAGTCAATCCATCCTTGAAGGCGTGCGGGTTGACCCGCATCACTGGCACGAAGTTGATTGCAGTTTTTTATTTCCATTGGGAGATGATGTCGCTCTGTATGGGTTTGGTAAAAGGGTGTGACAGGAAAAGAACTTTGTGGTCAGTGTCAGGTTAAAAGTGGCATACCAGAATGCTGGTTACTGTCTTAAACTTTTTTCACTGCCAAGAAACCTTTGTTCATAAGTTAATCAACCTCAAATGTAGTCTGAGAAGTACCTTGATTCCCTCTATCGTCAGTCGTGTTGAAAATTAGGCTGTGTGAACCTGCGTGAAGTCCCATTAGCTCTATCCGGAAGGTTTCCTTTTCTGCATCAAACAGCAGATCACTGGGGAAGATTTGTACGGGCTTGCCCCCATCCAGAATATATTCTGCAGAACGTATAATGGAAAATGAGTCCTCCGTTGAAATCTCAACAATTGCGCCACCTTTGGGGGGTGGGTTTTTTAAAGATGGTCTGACTTGGGGAGCATCGTTATCAATAAGGAACTGCTTGGAAACGAGAAAATTATTCTCAGCGGTTCCATGAGGATTACTGGCGTGATCTGATGCGGTAACTTTTACTTGATAGTAACCGTCATCCATGCCCTTGGTGGTAAAGGTGTGTACAGGATTCGAAAGGTCCTTACCGAGTGTAATCCACCTTTCCTCAGGGATTTTCCGCATTTGCACCTTAAACTCCAGAGTATCACCATTTGGATCGAAGGCGTCCCAGCCTGCGGTGAAAAGGCCATCCTCCGGGTTTAGCGAGAGCTGCTTACGGATTGGCGGTGCTGGGGGTGGCGTGTCTGGTAGATTGCCTTTGGTAAGTTTGTTAATATCAAGTATGGGAGTGATTGTCTTAAGTGAAGTTACTGAGAATCCGGTTGGCACGATGTTTATGTGGCGAATAATCGGAACTGCATTGTTTAGTTGATAAAAAGCACGCACACGTGACAGGATCGTGTCAGTACCTTCAATTTGGGTTTTGTACTGGAGGTAGCGTCGGGCTGGTCCAGTGACACGACCATCTTTATTCACGGACTGCCATTCGGACCAAGTACTATTTACTTTTGGAGTGTTTCCTCCCCGCGTAAAAATCTGAATCTTGTTACTTTTCGGAGATGTGTGTATGCGTCCCCATTTAGCAACCTGCTTTACATCAACAGTGCCGGAGACAAGGGTTCCCGTTTCAGCCTGTCCACTATTTAGCCGGTAAATATTCGCGGGATTGCTTGTAAACAACAGATGCCCTCCTTTTTCATCATTTGCCTTGAGAATAGATGTAACTTCTCCGCCATATTCTAAGGTTTGTAGGAGCTTCCATGCCCCATCATGTCCAACTTGGTAGAGATGGCCATTGTTGCCTGTTCCCAGTAACCAGCCATCCTCGCCTAGGTTGTGGAAGGAAAAAATGGGTTCAGAGGGATTTCTCCAGAAGACTTCAACAAAACCATTGGGCTTAATTTTATAAAATATACTTTTTGCAGAAGAAGAGGAAGAGCTGGACGAACTTTTTCCCGATTTGTCGGAGCTGCTGCTTTTTGAGGAACTGCCTGAATTGCCACTGGAGCTTGTTCCTTCATTTCGCTTGAAGGTTGAAAAATATATCACGCCGTTTTCCTGCGCGTGAATCTTACGAACCTCACCTCCATCGGAATTATACAGCACGGTTGCCTCAAAAGGTTCTGTCATGCGGTATATATTACCATCGGGGTCACTACCAACAAGGAGTTTTCCTTGGTGGTCAAATGCAAGTGATACAAAGTGTGAGGAAACACTTTCGTACCAGAGTTCAGCTTTATCATCAGGTTTGAAATTTGGGGGAACACGGTACACTCGACCTCGATTTCCTGTAGCAACAAAAAGGCTGCCTTTGTCATCGAATTGTAAATCCCAGATATATGTGTCTGCCGGATCGAAATATATTTCTGGCCGTCCTTCCAGTGGTACGCGATAGACGCGACCATTTGGAGAGGTGCCTACGTACAGTGCATTATCCGGACCAATTGCCAGGGCACGGGCGAGGATTTCTTCAGGCTCAAAAATAGTCCGCGTATTTCCATCTGGAGTGATGGCAATTATACGCCCCTTGTTGCCTGTGGCTACAAATAATGTCCCATCCTTCCCTTGACGGGCAGTCCAGATGAGTGAGGCCTGCAATTCGGCTACGGTTTCAATGGAGGGAGCGGTGGAAAGGATGCCATCTTCTGTGATACTTAAGTTCTGTAATTCGGCATTTTCAAATGCGGCGAATCCATGATGATTTATTTCTCGGGTTCGTACCGCATTAACCTGCAGATTGGCAAGCATTAGGAGGAAAAGAGTGGCGAGTGTTTGTTTCATGGCTGGAGAAAATTAGATTTAACGGATATCCAAGGGAAAACTATAGCTACCACGAAATTCACCTTTTACTGGAATCGTGGTTTCCCAGATTGATGTCTGGCGTATATTGCTGATAATTTCACCTCGGGTATCTGATGTGTACAGTTCATACATGGATGGAGGTAACTCAGGCAGGATTGCACCCCGGAGATTCAGACCCCTGGTACTGCGGAGTAATTTCAAATGGATGAGGCGATTATCGTTTTGAATACGCAATCTATCGATAATATCATTCAGACTGGTGATTTCTCCATTGTTAGGTAGGTCAATCTTTTTTGCTGAGGCTGCATCACCAGCAAACAAAACAAGTCTTTCACCGGAGTATCCCTTGGGTATCGGGATTTCTATGATCAGGGTTTCTCGATCTGCTTTGTGGTGGGCCAGCTCAAGTCCTAGCTTTACCTTGTCTCCTTCTTTGGGCTTATTCCCGGAGCGGAGGCTTACTGTCTTGAGTACGGAATAATCTATTTTATTGTGGATTCTGATATCGAAAGAAACTTCCTCCACCATGGGTGTATTGAAGGGATTGTCCACGATTTGGCTAAAAGCCGTACGAATTCCTCGGGCTGCGCTCAGGATTCCTGAGGACCCGCTCCCGTAATTCTTATAGATTAGTGGTTTATATCCTTCGACGAGAAGGGTTGATGTTATCTGGAATGACTGATCATTCTCTGTATCCATCGAGTCGTTGATACTTTCCATTAGAGCCATTGCGCAAAATGTCGGAGACATCCGGCGATGGTTAAAGATTGTGCTGGTCAGGGTGCGTTTTGGTCCGTCTTGGGGATGGATGTGAATTGACAATTTTGTGCTGGGAGTCTCTCTGCCTATTTCCCCGGCAATGGCAGTTAGGCGGTCCTGATAAATGGACCCTTTAACTGGGCCGACATTGGACAGCTTGAAAGATCTAGAAACGGATCGAACCACAGTCAGGACTTCAGCACCGGCCATGGGTATTTCAACAGGTCCTTCCTGAAAAAAGGGATGGCCAAATCCAAGAAGTCTATTGCCTTTGCGCCAAGTAATCGTTCCTACTCCTGAGATACTAAAATCTCCATCCATCAGCACGCCTGCAACTGGTGCGCCGGGAACAAGTGGCGGGTCGAAGTCTTTATTATTTTCGCGATTTCCTGCTGCCGGAGCCTGTACAATGTCCATGCCCATTATGGCAAGGTCATCTTCAAATTCTTTTAAGGTGCGTGCCGAAAATCCTGAGACAAATAGTGGTGTGGGAACCGGTTTAAGGAACTGTTGTATGTGTTTTAGTTCAGGGTTAAGGCTGTAGAATGAATGATCATCCAATGCCGGTGACGCTGGAGCCTGGGGATGAATGAGGGCAGGAGAGGGCTGTATGGGTTGTTTTGTGGCCAGCTCGCCAGCTTCGTAATTCTCAACCACCTCAAGCATTTGTGCGATCGGAGTGACTCCAATTATTGCCTGTTGCTTGGACATCATGAATCCATAGGCATAGGCTCCCAACAACTTTTTTTTAATGTAAACAGGACTGCCACTCATCCCGGCGACAGGACCAGAAAGCTTATTTTCTTCATCCAACGCTTCGCAAATGATTACTGGCCTACGTGGGCCTGCAAAATTTTTCTGCACCCCCAGTACGCGGAGCTTAAAAGTCTCGATCTTGGTGCCGGAAACGACGGTACGCCATTCGCCCGTCATTCCCCGTTTCACATCCTTGAGCGGAAAAATTTCTGTTTCCTCTGCGCATAGCAGATGTGAAAACAGGACGAGGACGAAAGTGGGGATAAGTTTTCGGCAGAACATGTGTTTCTTAGGCAAACATTTTTTTGTCCTCCTACAAGCAAAAGGATTTGGAAACAGTTTACGCTTTTTGGTTAATTTCTAAAGGATCAGGCAGTTCCCGGTCATGGATTCAGGTTTGGGAAGGCCCATGAGGTGAAGGATTGTTGGTGCGATATCTCCCAGTTTGCCACCTTGCTGCAGTTTTATCTCATGGCTGTTTTCCCCTGAAATAACAAGCTCAACAGGGTTGAGTGTGTGTGCTGTATGTGCACCACCAGTAGAAGTGTCAAACAATTGGTCGGCATTACCGTGGTCTGCTGTGATGATTGCGCTTCCCCCGACTTGCCGGATAGCCGTTAAAAGTTCTCCAACGCCACTGTCGACGACTTCGCAGGCTTGTATAGTTGCGTCCAAATTGCCTGTATGGCCGACCATGTCTGGGTTTGCATAGTTTACGCAAACGAAACCATACTTTCTTGATAGGATTGCTGCCTTTGCTATGCTGGTGACTTCTGGCGCAGACATTTCAGGCTGTAGGTCATAGGTTGGAACCCTTGGGCTTTGTGCAACGGATCTGTCTTCTCCGGGAAAGGGTTCCTCACGGTAATCATTAAAGAAAAAGGTTACATGCGGGTATTTTTCTGTTTCAGCACATCTAAACTGTGCAATGTCCAAATTTGACAGGTAATCCCCTAATATATCCATCATTTTAGGTGGTTTTGGAAAGAGGACATTTGGGCAAAGGCCCTGCTGATATTCTGCCATTGTCACATAAAAGGTTTGAGGCCAGGATTTGCGCTCGAAACCGTCAAAGTCTTCATGAAGAAAAGCACGTGAAATTTCACGAGGTCGATCGCCTCGGTAGTTGTAGAAAAGAACGCAGTCTCCATCCTTGATCGGTGCTAAATAATGGCCTGCATCGTCTACAATGAGTGTGGGGGGTACAAATTCATCACCACATTGATTTTCACTTATTGGATTGTCATAATAATATTGGACTGCTTCCACTGGAGAGGTACTTGTCCGTTCAGGTGCTGTGCCGGTCAAGCAGTCATAGGCCTTAACCACCCGTTCCCATCGATTATCCCTGTCCATCGACCAGAACCGACCACATACAGATGCAATTTTACCGATACCCAGTTCCGTACATTTGGCCTCCAATTCTTTTATATATTTAATACCACTTTTGGGTGGAGTATCTCGGCCATCGGTGAATGCGTGGATATAGACCTCTCCAAGTCCTGCATCCTTGCTGACTTCCAGTAAACCATAGAGATGGTCCAGCATCCCATGAACTCCAGCATCCGATACGATTCCCATGAGATGAAGTTTGGCCCCGTCCCTTACTTTTCTGAATATTTCGTTCAACACTGGGCGTTCCTTGATTTCGCCAGTTTCAAAACCCTTTGTGATACGTACAATTTCCTGGTCCACAATGCGTCCGGCACCAATGTTTTGATGCCCCACTTCACTATTGCCCATTATGCCTTCAGGAAGACCAACATCGGGTCCATGTGCTGTTAATTCCGTGCGTGGGCCTTCGGATGTAAGGCGATCAGCAACCGGGGTGTCAGCGAGCTTGATTGCATTGTAACAATCCTGATCGGTATTATGGTTGGCGCCCCATCCATCACGAATAACAAGGAGAACGGGTTGTTTAGGCTTTGGGTTATTGTCCGTCATTTATTTAAATTAGATTAAACCAGATACATGCTGTTGGTTATGCAGTTAAGATTGTATTATTTTCAATCCTGAAGAATTTGTTGTCCTTGTGGGTCATCATGAAGAATACGTTCATAAATCTCTGCAACCAAGTATATGGATCCGGTAATCACGATAGTTGCACTTTTGGGTTCGATGGTGCACACGCCCTTGCTAGGAAAAAGCTGACTGACTTCAAAAGGCTTATGACCGGGTATAACAGTTTCTGTATCCAACCCCCTTGAATGTGAGGGTTGGACAATGATCAGTTTTTCTGCAAGTTTCTGAAGCGTTGGCAACATGGTCGTGGCCTTACTGGTGGATCCTGTAAATCCGGCGACAATAATCGGCCTTTTGGGTAGCCTTGAAATATTTTCCGTAAGAGCTAGGAGCGCATCTACATTGTGGGCAGCATCGAAGATAAGTGTGCGGTTTCCTGCCTTCTCAATCGACCATCGACCCCGCCATGAAATATTCATCAATGCTGTTGATTTTATTTTCCTTGGTACAGGAAATCTTTCTTGGAGGGTCTCAGTTACCAACATTGATGTTGCCGCATTCCAGCGCTGTACCGTTCCATGAAGGTTGGTTTTGGGTAGCGTTTTTTCAGTAAAATGATCCTCCACGCAATAAACGGCAGCTTGTTTTTGTTTAGCAACCCTCATGATAGCCTGTCTTGCCTTCGCGGGCATTTTACCGAGAATGACAGGCGTCTCTGCTTTAATGATGCCGGCCTTTTCCTGGGCTATTTTTTCAATACTGTTTCCAAGGATTTCTGTATGCTCCAATCCTATTGATGTAATAACGGAAATCTCAGGATTAACCACGTTGGTGGAATCGAGCCTGCCTCCAAGCCCTGTTTCAATTATAGCGAGATCAACTTTCTGGGTTTTAAAATGAATGAATGCCATTGCCGTCATCCATTCAAAAAAAGAAGGGTGATTATCTGGATCCGACTTAGACATTTCTATTCCAATAGGAAACAACTCGTTCGTATATTTCAGGATTTTCGATTCACTGAGATTTCCCCGGTTGACCTGAATTCTCTCCCCTTGGCGTACAAGGTGAGGCGAGGTGAACAATCCAGTTTTCAATCTTGTTTCACGGTAAATCTTTTCAAGCATCACGCACACGGAACCTTTCCCGTTGGTCCCTGCCACGTGGATTATTGGGAATGCATTTTCTGGAAAGCCAAGTCTATTGGAGAAGGCCAACATCCTTTCAATACCATATTTTGAACCACGATTTTTCAGATTATAAAGCCAATCCCTTGAAGCTTCGTAGTTTTTGAATGGGAATTGCATTGATCGATCAACGACATAAAAAAATCGGTGCTGATTGTTTCAGTACCGATTGTAATTTATTGGGTGCAGGGGCGGGATTTGAACCCGCGACCTTCAGGTTATGAGCCTGACGAGCTACCGGGCTGCTCCACCCTGCAACATTCAATAATGCGATCCTTTTTCTTCAAAAAAAACAATAGGGCAAGCCTTTTTGTAATTATTCTTTTTCTGATTCGGATTAAATCAAAGCACGTGGCCCCTCCCAATTATATTTTCATCTTTTTTTGTAATTTATTTTAATGCTTGCATTTTTTTCAAAAAAGGGCTTCATTCCAACCCGATTTTTTCCTTGGTGGGGAAAATCAATCTACAACAACAACAAACTCGATATATCATGAATAACAAAAAGCTCCTGACTACAGCAGTGGCCGCCATATTTGGCGTTTCCATTGCCAATGCAGACATCAGCCTTACCGACAACTTGACGCTGTCAGGTTTCGTTGATGCTTCCTATAGTAATACTGACTCTGATAAGCGTACCGAAACTCTCGGTCTTGATCAGATTGAAGTAGATTTTGCCTTTGCTGGCGAATCTGTTTCTGCTGAGGTACACCTTGACTCTACCGGCGAAAACGTTCGACTTGAGCAGGCTTTTGCCAGCTATGATCTTGGTAACGGTCTCACCGTATCCGGTGGTAAGATGCTGAATCTCCTCGGCTTCGAATCGGACGAGCCTACTGGCCAATATCAAAATACAACTGCGTACCAAGACCAAATCCTTGATAGCGTTGGTAAACGATATAGAGAAGGTATACGTGCCAGCTTTGGTGTAGAAGATATCGCTGTTGGAATCTCTGGCTATGATAATGGGACGGACCCGAGCAACTTCGATCTCGCTTATGAGGCCCAAGTGATATTCAGTGGTATTGAAAACCTGACAGTTGCCCTCGGTTATGCTGATGACGACGATGCAGCAGCTGTTATCAATGAAGCTGTAAATGTTTGGGCCAGCTATGAGTCCGGCCAAATGACAGTTGCAGCTGAGTACAACGACATTGAGAGTGGTGCAACAAGTGGTGATGGATACCTCTTGCTTGCCAACTACACAATAAATGATAATGCATCAATCACTGTTCGTTACAGTGAGCAGGATGTTGCTGGTGCTCAGTTTGAAAGGTTCACCATCAGCCCTAGTTACTCCTTTACGGATAACCTCGGTGCTCTCATTGAGTTTAGCACAGGTGAAAAAGAGGTTGGTGGTGTCACAGTTGATGAAGATATCTTCGCAATTGAGACCACATTCACTTTCTAAACCTAGGTTTAGCTAAAGTTTTAACATAAAAGGCCGCAGCGTTCGCTGCGGCCTTTTTTGTGTTTAAATAACTTTGGCTGTTATAGTAAAATGTTAAATGTGACGCGAATCACTTTCGTCCTTTTTCTTATACCCTGAATCTTGACGTTCGTGGTTGACCTTGTTCTTTTTTATATAGGCCTGATACACATCATCTGCCGACATACCGAGTGTCTGGGCAAGGGAAATGAGGAAATGGAATAGATCGACCACCTCCACCCGGGCGTTCTGCTCATCAAATTCCTGATATTTTGCCCACCATTTCCAAGGCACTGAATCAACCAGTTCGGCCAATTCCTGCTGCATTGCCAGAGTGTAGTTGAGAATCCACTTGCCCTTCTCCTCATCGGAGAATCCCTCCATTTTTACCCCGATGCGTTTATTCAGGGTTTCCTGCATGTTAAAAATTTCTTCAAGTTTGTCCATATGTTCATAAATGGAATGAGGTTCCATCTCATTGTGGCAAGGATTTTTAAATTTCGAACGAAGAGAACCTGTTTATGTCCAAAAAAACATTGTAACAATGAAAGTAATCCTAGAGCGTTAAATTCCACTTTATTTAAAAAGACCTTTGTCGAAAAGGATGACGGGCATAAACATAGGGAGTATGAAACACCTAAGCCCACAATTTGCATCCATATACAAAGGAATATTATTCCATCATTACCTCGACTAGAATATCTTAAAGCTCATGCCCGAATTTGAAGAAAACAAAGATGCAGCAAAGAATGCACCTTACACATATGAACCCTCACAATCCTCTGCTGCTGAATTAGGAGAACTAGCGGGGGTTGTGGAGACTGGAGGGAAGTCAGGAGATAATCCTCCCACCAAGTCCAGATGGGGTAAATCCCCTGAAAATAGTACTCAGGAGAATGTCGATATGACGGTGCCTGCAGGGGAAATAGATTTGAGCAACAAGGATACATTGAAAGATGCAATAATCGAGAATACTCCATCGAATCGTGCATCTGGAAGATCCCGAGACCAAGGCACCTCTCGCAAAGATAGGCCTCAACATCAATCGACAGAAGAACGGCAGGATCGCAAACATCGTAGCGGCCAATCTGATCGTCGCGGGGAGGGGAGAGAACGCTCTGATGACAACCGAGAACATAGAGGTGATACATCTCGCAGTGGACATCGAGAACGTTCTGATGATAGCAGGGGTCGTCGTGGAGATCGAAGAGATCGTCGTGAAGGCGGGAGGCACTCTGGTGAGCGGCGTGGCCAAAACGAAAACCGCAACCGCAAACGTTCCACACAGCAGGATTCAGAACCAAAGGAATCAACACCAGTGGTCGTACCAACTCCGGTCGAGCCAGAAACTTTCTCGGACAAGATTGTTAACTTTGTAAAATTACTCTTCGGTGGCAAAGCAGAGGAAACTAAAGTAGCCAAGGGGAATGAATCCAAAGAGAGATCAAATGATTCTCGCCAAGGCTCTCGCCGTAGAAATCGCCGTCGTCGCGGCGGACAAGGGCGAAGTGGCGGACAGGGCCGAAGTAGTGGGCAACACGGCAGGAGAAGTGAAGGTAATCGGAATTCTTCTCAGGGTGAAGCCAGTCAACGCTCGGGAGACCATGGCAATAAAAGTGATGGTGACCGCCGTCGCCGCCGCCGCCGCCGTAGTGGAAGTGGTGGTGGAAGTGGTAGTGACCGAAGTCGCGAGGGGCAGGGAGCAGGTGGAGAATCATCAGATTCCTGAGCGAATCGCTTTTCCTTGATATAACCAAGGGAGGGAGTGGAAGTATTTCGCATTCAAGGTAGTGGGCCTCTTGTTGGTGAGGTTCAGGTCAGTGGCGCAAAAAATGCCGCCCTACCGATTTTTGCCGCAACTCTGCTGACCAACGAACCATGCGTGATTGAGAATGTGCCGGATTTGAGCGATCTTCGTTTCATGGCGGAGATTCTTCAATCAATGGGAGCAAGCGTGGAGCGCCTTGGTCCCAGTTCCTGGAAGCTTCAGGCCCACAAGATTGATCCTGTGGCACCCTATGAACTTGTTCGACGAATGAGGGCTTCAATTTGCTTGATGGGGCCTTTGGTTGGACGATTCAAGCGAGTAGAAATATCTCTGCCGGGAGGATGCGTCATTGGTCCCCGCCCAATTGATCTACATCTCAAGGGACTCCAGAAAATGGGTTGTGAAATTACCATTGAAGGCGGTTACTTAAAACTGGATGGTAGTAATCTACAGGGTACTCGCCTCTTTCTTGGTGGTCGGCATGGTAGCACAGTCACAGGAACAGCTAATATGCTGATGGCCGCAGTCCTTAGCCAAGGTCATACAGTCATTGACAGTGCTGCCTGTGAACCAGAAATCACCGATCTTTGTCGAATGCTGGTCAAGATGGGAGCCAAAATCGAAGGAATAGGTTCGCATGAATTATGCATTGAGGGCGTTTCCAAACTCAATGGCTGCAAGCATTCCGTACTACCAGACAGGATTGAGGCTGGAACGTATATTCTAGGGACAGCCATGCTCGGAGGAGATGTCCGAATATCAGGTGCGGTAGATAGACACCTACATTCTCTTCTTGATAAACTTGATAATATCGGTGTTCACACGTCAGTAGAATCGAATGATATAATTCGTGTGACGAGAAACTCCGATACTCTTTCTCCTGTCGATATTATTACACTTCCATTTCCTGGATTCCCAACCGACCTTCAGGCCCAGATGTGTAGCCTTATGTGTGTCACGCCAGGGCTTAGTATTCTTACGGAACGAGTCTATCCACATCGGTTCATGCATGTCCCTGAACTACAGCGAATGGGGGCTGATGTGGCAATGGAGGGTGCCAGTGCTATCGTTAAGGGCGTTCGTCATTTGTCTGGTGCCCCTGTGATGGCATCTGATTTACGAGCTAGTGCCGCACTTATTATGGCAGGAATTGCCGCCAAGGGAGAAACTTGGGTGCAGAGGATTTATCACCTGGATCGAGGTTATGAAGAATTTGATAAAAAGCTTTGTGGATTAGGGGCCAAGGTCGAACGTCTTCCAGATTCTGAAATGCCATCTTCAATTATCGCTGATGACTGATTTTAAGCAAATGCCTTTGAATGCATCGAGGCTTTGCTGTTAGTTTATAAATTTTAATCAAGAAATAATATTGGATAACGAATCAACAGGCGTTCCCTACATGCAGGATGTACTTGATTCTGAAGACACGACGCAGGAGTTGGAATTGCGCCCGCCAACCTTCGGGGATTTCCGTGGCCAACTTAAAACTGTTGAAAAGCTTCAGGTCATGGTTGGCGCTTCAAGGGATAGAGGGGAAGCCCTGAATCATATACTTCTCAGTGGCCCCCCTGGTTTGGGCAAGACGACGCTTGCACATATTCTTGGGCGTGAAATGGGATCAAGGGTTCATATCACCTCTGGTCCTGTTATTGAAAAGCCTGGGGATTTGGCCGGCCTACTTACGAATCTTGAGGCTGCTGACATTCTATTTATCGATGAGATTCATAGAATGCCAAAAACGGTTGAGGAGTATCTTTATTCCGCCATGGAAGACTATAAGATCGATATTATGATTGATCAGGGTCCCAACGCTCGAAGTGTACGATTGAATGTCCCAAGGTTTACGCTACTAGGCGCTACAACGCGTGTTGGACTGCTTACTGCACCACTTCGTACTCGTTTTACTCTGCAGGCTCGTTTGGATTACTATTCCCATGAAGATATGGTGGGGATCATTCAGCGCACCTGTCATCTCATAGAGGTTGATATTGATAAAGAGGGTGCGGTGGAGATTGCAGGACGTGCGCGCGGCACACCAAGAATCTCAAACAACCTTGTTATGTTTGCGCGTGATTATGCCCAGCAGCGAGGTGATGGAAAAATTACACGAGATATGGCAAATTCTGCGCTAGAACTGCTTGAGATTGACTCACGTGGCTTGGATGAAATGGACAAGAAGATTCTGAAGCTGATGGCAGAAAATTATAAGGGTGGGCCAGTGGGACTTGGAACCATCGCGGTTGCTGTTGGCGAAGAAGTGCATACTCTTGAGGAGGTCTACGAGCCTTTTCTTATTCAGGAAGGTTACTTGCAGCGCACGCCACAAGGACGGGTAATTACCGATAAGGCCTGGCAGGTAGTGGGTCTGCCGCGAGCCCAAGGTGATGGGCAGATGGAGCTCTTGTGAATTGGAAGATTATTTCTAAAGTATATTTTCGTTCATGAGGCTAGTTATTCACAATACGGCTGATTATCTGCATATAATCCTTTAATCGCTCAATTGGATCGAATTTTTCAAGAGCCCAGATACGGCCTCTGGCTCCCATGCTTTTTCGTAATTGAATATTTTCATGCAGGATTTCAATTTTTTGTTGGAATAAATTTTGATCACCTGCACCAACAAGAAATCCTGATTCATCTGGAATAAATGTTTCTGATACACCTGCGCAATCATAAGCGATAACCGGCAGGCCTGCTGTTTGTGATTCCACTATAAAATTCGGCATTGATTCCTCTCTGGAGGTTAATAAAGCTACATCAGAGCCGAAATAAAGGTCGGATAACTCAGGAATTTGACCAAGGAATCGTGTAACCCCCTTAATATTTAATTTAGCGGCATCTTTTTTACATGCATTCTCCGTTGGTCCAGTACCAACCAACCAAAGCTCAAATGGTTTATTTACCTTTTCGATAATTCTTAAAAGTTCATGGTGATTCTTCCCTGGGATAAAAGAAGCCACTTTAAGGAACACAGTGGTTTCCGCTGAAATGCTGAACTTTTCTCGTATAGCTCTTCGGCGATCGACCTGATGTGCAGTGTTTAATTCACAAACATTTCCATTTGGAATGATTGAAATTTTGTGATGTGGAATATCGCGTGCAATTAACTGATCGGCGGCCCATTTACTGTTGGCAAAAATATGGGGACAATTCTTAAGAAAATTATAATATGCAGAAGGTAAATTTCTTCCAGTTCTCAAGGATCCAATCACTGGTATTGAAGGAAATTGCATGGAAATTTTATTTCCAAGACAATTGGCTGTTCGGCCCATTAGTAGAATTACATCCGGATTCAACTGCCCTATTGTCCGTATAAGCCCGGGATGCAGCCAGTTGATTTTTAAATCAACACCTTGAAGGGACTGAACTTTAATATTTTTTTTTTGAGCAGTTGGAAATAAAGGTCCCTTGGGCCTAATGGTAAGTAGAGTTGCATCCCACCCGTGGACTTGAAACCCTGCGGCAAGGGAGATACTTTGCATTTCAGTTCCGCCACATCGAAGATAGTCCTGTATCAGGAGAATATGCATAACTTTAGGGAAGAAATCATGGTATTATGGAAATATACGAATAAAGTGATGTCAGACCAATTCCAATTGGCACAATGTAATTTTTTGAATTCTAGGAAATGGAGTTTAGGACGTGAATAAAATAAATCTCATAACTCATGAATTCTTCCCTAAGAGGGGAGGAGCAGGTAGTGTTGTTGAGGAACTTGCTTCCGCCGCAAGTTCGATAGGGAAAAGTGTACGGGTTCTTGTGCCTGAAAATGATACTGCTCATGAATGGCCGTTTACTGTGCAGGCAATCCCGAACAGCGGTTCTCATAGCTTCTACAGCTGTTTAAAAACATATAGTTCCATGAGACGCTTGCAGGCAGAATTTAAAGATTCAGTTGTTCACCTTGCTGAGCCGGGGCCAATTCTTGCCTGTATATATGCACAGTTGACTGGTTTTGTCCCTGTTTTTGGTAAACTAATTTTAACTTTTCATGGCTCAGAGATACTACGATTTTCAAGACGTACAGACCAGAGGTCTCTACTACAAAAGTTTATTAAATACGCAGACAAGTTGCATTTTTTATCTAAAGCATGCCGGGATTTGTTTCTTGAATTCTATACTGTGGATACAGGCCGAATTGCTGTCTTGCCGGGAGCGCCATCCAAGTTTCGGAAGAAATCAGATGCGGAATTAATTCTTCCAGATAGGGCAGGTAAGATTGTTTGTCTTACAGTGGGGAGGATTCATCCGCGTAAGGGGCAGCATAATTGTATTGAGGCAATAAGACGATTACCAGAATCACTTATTTCACAAATACAATATTGGGTTGTTGGCCCGGTTGTTGATGCAAAATATTTTCAAAGATTACAGGATCTCGCCGATCAACCAGGGCTGGATATCTCATTTATCGGAGAAGTTGAAGATGGGGATTTACCGATAATTTATTCAGAGGCCGATATTTTTATAATGACCAGTGTTCCATATCGCCAGAGTGTGGAAGGTTTTGGTTTGGTGTATCTCGATGCGGCAAAACATGGATTGCCTGTTATTGCGCACGATATCGGGGGTGTGGCTGAGGCGGTTAAGGATGGGGAATCTGCGATACTTTGTGAGCCCGGGAATGTGGATGGTTTAATTCTTGCCTTAAAGCAATTACTTGAGAACAAGAAGGCTAGGGATGAAATGGGTAACAATGGGAAGAAATTTTCGGATCAATTTTCGTGGGAAAATATGGCTAAAGAACTTTATGGATGAGCTATAAAGTGTATAGAGCTTTAAACTTGCACCATGTCAGGATTTATTCAGAAATTTATTAAATGAAGCCAGAAATTCCACAAAAAAAACCTATTGTACAAAAAGAGAAACCAGGGACTTATTGGTGGTGTTCTTGTGGGAGGTCTAAGAAACAACCGTTTTGTGATGGATCCCATTCCGGCACTGAATTTTCGCCTGTTGAAATAAATATTGAGGAAGAAAAACCAGTAGCATGGTGTGCATGTAAAAGTTCAAATGATGGTGCGTTTTGTGATGGGTCCCATTCATCGTTATAATCTTCATGCCGCTAGATAAAGCGGAATGGAGGTAATATTTCTTGGTACAGGGACATCCGAAGGTGTCCCTATTATTGCCCAACCCCCTGAGTTTGAGCTGGATTTAGGTAACGCTAGAAATTGGCGAACACGCACATCCGTTCATGTAATCATGGATGGGTGTCATATTCAGGTGGATGCTGCACCTGAGTTCCGGTTACAGTGTATTAATAATGATATCCGGCAAATTGATCATTTTATTCTCACACATGAACATGCTGATCACATACAGGGAATGGATGATCTTCGGCGCTTCTGTCGCATTCAAGGTGGAGCGGCCATCCCCGTGTACAGTACTAAAAATGGTGTTAAACGCGTAAAGGAAATTTATCCATACGCAATTCACGAGACGGCAAAAGGCAACTACCCTGCCTTCAGTCTCAAAATTATGCCTAAAGTATTAGAGGTAGCGGGGGGAACTATACATAGTGTAATTTTGCCGCATGGTAAGTTCATTGTACTAGGGCTATTATTTAAAGAAAATAGTTCCGGGAAGAGATTTGCTTATTATACGGACTGTAAAGAAGTTACTATAGAAGCTCAGGAGCTTGCAAATTGCGCTGATCTCCTGGCATTGGATGCCTTGCGGCCTGCTCCTCATTTATCTCATTTATCTATCCCGGAAGCCATTGATATCTCAATGAAGATTGGCGCGAATCAAACTTATTTTGTTCACATGACATGTGATGTTGATCATGGGAGAGATGAATTGTGTTTGCCTGATAGCATCGATT
>JABJCN010000047.1 GCA_018668635.1 Opitutia bacterium | reverse complement strand
TGAGGAACGCCTCAAATGGACGCTTTCCCCGGACATGCGGACATACTCGGCATCAATACTGTGCCCGAATTTATCCCGCCAGACCCGAGCATCAGCAATGCCTGAAAAACACACATAAATTGAAAGGATCAGGATGGTAAAAGGAATTTTCATTGTGGCATACTATAAATGACCAAAATTCAGTTTGGATTAATCATTGCAGGATTAAACGACACCTCAAGACGAAAAGTTTCAAGGATTTGCCGATACTTTTTGACCCGGATATCGGGGGTCAAACCCTTGGGCAGGTGCCAGAGCGTGTAATAGGCCACGTCATGAAGGAGTGGATTGCCCTCGGCCTTGGACTTGATGCCGGCCATCTTCAACACGTTGAATGCAATAAACATAGCACCAACAAATGAATTGGACTAGCTTAAATCCCTGAGAATTGAGCCTGTAGTAAAAAATCAGGATGCACAGAAGACTGAAAAACAGTTACCTATCTCCGCCCACGAGGTCTACCCGATGAACGGGAGAAATTCCCTGGAGAACTGTAACGATGACCTCGTCCTCTTTTATTGTTGCTTCTCCCCCCGCCGGATCTTGGTGATTCCTTCAAGGATCGAAGTACAGCTTCAGAGTGAAATCGATGATCAGTATGTAAAGGGATCGAGGTCTTGAGCAATCGCTCTATATTCCTGAGCAAACTGTTGTCTTCCGCCGTACAAAAGGACCAGGACTGACCATTGGTTCCAGCGCGGGCCGTTCTGCCGATTCGATGGATATAGTTTTCAGGTTCCAGAGGAAGATCGTAGTTAATCACGTCGGAAACACCGTCAACATCAATTCCCCGGGCAGCAATATCTGTTGCGACAAGAACCTTGATCTTACCACTTCGAAAATCATGGAGAGCCTGAGTGCGTTGTGCTTGTGAACGATTACCGTGAATGGCTGCTGCGCGAATCCCCGCCTTCTGAAGTTTCTGGCAGACCCGGTTGGCCACGTGCTTCATTTGCGTAAAGACTATTACGCGATCCATTCCTTCCTCATCAAAAATCGAAACAAGCAACTTGTCCTTGTCCCTTTTTTCAACATGCAGCAATCGCTGACGAATCTTGTCGATTGTGGGTTGCTCGGGATTGATCGTCACCTTGACCGCATTCGTAACCATTGTTTCAGCCAGAGACAAAATCTTGGGAGGTAATGTTGCGGAGAAGAAGCCGGTACGGCGCTCCTTGGGCACTTTCTCCAGAATACGCTTAATGTCAGGAATAAAACCCATGTCCAGCATACGGTCCACCTCATCGAGTATAAACGTTTCAAGGCCATCCAGTTTTACAAACCCCTGGTTCATAAGGTCAATCAGGCGTCCAGGAGTGGCCACAACAATATCAACCCCACGGTTCATTGCACGCTCCTGAGGTGACTGCTTTACTCCACCAAAGATAACAGTGTGGGTAACAGACAGGTGACGACCGTATGTGGCCAGACTGTCTCCAATCTGTGCAGCCAGTTCGCGAGTGGGTGTAAGGATGAGGGCACGGGGGCGACGGCTTTCAGCGCGAAAATCCTCCACGGCAATCTGTTGTAGGAGCGGGAGGGTAAATGCCGCTGTCTTGCCGGTCCCGGTCTGGGCACTGCCAAGAATATCACGCCCCTCCACCTGGGGAGGAATCGCCTGCTCCTGGACGGGTGTTGGGGTTTCATAACCCTCAGACTTTAGTGCATGCTGAATCTCCGGTATCAATGCACCGAATGCACCGTTCATGGAAATTGCCTCCATTGGTTCAGCCTTGCGGTATTTACGCTCCGACTCAGATGCGGGAGTATAGGCGGTATTGGGGTTCGGACGTCTCGCACCCTTGCGGAAAGGTTTATGACCGGGGCGGCCACGGCGTTTGCCTGGCCCACTCCTCGGTGATCGTTTTTCTTGATAGTTCATTGTGTGGGTTCCGGCATATTAAAATCATGCATATCTCAGCCAGCCGGATGTGGAGAAGAATGTGCTGCTTTCATGGCAGCGGCGAGCGATTGAAAATCCGCAGACTATAAATACAACAAAGGTTTAATCCTTGTTTGCCCGTTGCCTCCAATCACATTGTCGAGCGAAATATAATGCAGAAAGGACTGCACTTGTCAAGAAAGAGCTAGCCTAAATTCCATTGCGACAAGTAAAACAAATAAGAATAGAATGCCTTATTGATTGGCAGGCATAATGGAAAAATTTAAACAAGGAGCGAAACGCCGATATTTAAATCGTTGTGTTAGCCTCTAATATTTCAGTTTACTTTTTCCCCATCTCCACAATGGCCTCGGCAAAGGCTTTCCCGATCAAGGCCATGGTCCTGGCACTTCCAAAATAATGATAAGCCGCATTGGAACGGGCAATCTGGGCATACGATTCGTCCTCTTCCGAAATCAACTCCCTCCTGTACTTTTCAAGGAAAGCCTTTTGGGCTTGAGCGTTCATGGAGCCATCTTTGTTTGGGTGACCCTTATGCTTGCTCTTTAGGAATCCAGCCATCTGTTTAACCTTACCCTGTTTGTCCTCGATTTCCTGAAGTCGCATATCCCAATACTGAGCCGTACGAACGGCCGCAACGTTACCATTGAATTCAGGCATGGATGCAGGTACCGCCATGGCTTCCCGAAAACTTCCGTGAATGGGAACGTAACGCTGACTGACATACTTGTCCAACGGTCCCCCAACACCCATGACGCCAATAACAAACTTCATGTTTGGTGCCTTTAAATCCTTTCTTACGTCGCGAATAAAATGGGTCAGGCATTCACTGTAGGCATCGTAACCGCCTGATTTCCCCCGGTTCGGATAAGTTCCGCCGGACACCATGTCGTTCCACCCCTGAAACCAGGCAAAGCCAGCGAGATCATAACCATCCGTTGGATTGTAACCGGGGTAAACGCGCTTGATGTCCTTGAGGACCCGGTGAACATGATCAATCATCAGACGGTAGAAGCGCCCCGTTTGTTCTGTTCTCTCCGCCTTGGCCTCCTTTAGATTCTTCCCACGCTTTTTCAAGTTTTCAAGTTCCTGCTCGCTGAATGGATAAGGACCTGCAGAAGGGGGACGAAAGTCGGTATGGATCGACTTCCCGCCCCATGCGGTCTTGATGATAAGGACCGGTTCGGCCAGAGCATTTTGCATAAAGATTCCGAAAGTGAACTCAGGCCCGATCTTATCGCCTGGTTCAGCCGGGATTTTTCGGGAACCGTAACCAGCTGTCAGTTTACCGAAACCTTCACCCATATTGTCTCGCCCTCCCGTGTAATAGGATATCCAGACTTGATCGCAGATAACCGGCTTACCCTTCCCATCAATCATTTCCTTGAGAATGGGCCTGGTCAGAGGATCCATCTTCATCGCCTCAAAAGTACTGATCCTGGCATGACCCTCCATATTGGACTGGCCGCAAAGAACGTAGACCTTCAGCGGCTTGGCGTTGGTGGCGGCCATGAACGAAATACCAAGAAGGGAAAATAGGGCTACGAGATTCCTAAGATTACTCATGTTGATTATTTACTGCTTTTGTCGTTGGCCGGCATTTGAAAAAGAGGGGAGGACTTTCGCATGACGCCCATCGAACCACGCCAACACTCCGTAGTTCATGGAAACAGGAATCCCCCAGAAATAATCGAACCCCTTGTCCAGAGGCATGTCTTTAACGGGCTGTGTCCAATCACGATCACTTTTTTCGCCTGAAAAATCCATACCCAGGTGCCATTTACCAACCATCCCGGTGACATATCCATTATCACGGAGCAAAGAGGCCAATGGCAGGATAAAATAAAGAGAAAACCGGAAACGCTTCATCAACTGGAGTTCAAGATATTCCTGTAAATTAACAAGCAACAAAATTCAGAAAATCAAAAGATGTAGGAGGGGCACTCAATGCCATCGTTTGGGTCCCCATAAAATCTTGTAAGCGGTCAACATCACAACAGAGTGAACGAATGGAACGTATCTATTTTCCGGCACTGTCAGTCCTGCTTTACTTAATCGCCCTTACCCAGTCCAAGGCCGCCGACTGGCCCCAATGGCGATATGATGAAGGCCATGGTGCAGTCACCCCCCAGGAACTCCCGGAGCAGATGCATCTGCAATGGACCCGTCAACTGGTCGCCGCATCACCGGCCTGGCCGACCACACAGTCCAAGCTTGATTTTGATACGGCACCCGAACCGGTGGTGACTGGGAACCGCATTCTGGTTCCCCACTCTGCCACTGACTCCGTGACCGCCTATGACACGGTCACCGGCAAGGAGTTATGGAGATTCTATGCCGAGGGACCCGTGCGGTTTGCACCTGTGACCAACGGCGACAAGGCTTGGTTTGTTTCTGATGATGGATACTTGTATTGTCTTGATGTAACCAATGGTAAGCTTTTATGGAAATTTAACGGCGGTCCCAGTGAACGCCGGGGGTTGGCCCACGGCCGATTGATTTCCTCATGGCCCGCCCGGGGAGGCCCCGTACATAGAGACGGAAAAATTTGGTTCACTGCCAGTATTTGGCCATTCATGGGCATTTTTATCCACTGCATCGATGCTGCCACAGGAACAGTAATCTGGACCAATAGTGGAAATGGGATGAATTACACAGTTCAACCACACGGCGCACCCTCTTTTGCAACTGTCGCCCCACAGGGACACCTGACTCTTGCTGGTAAATACCTTGTTGTTCCCGGTGGAAGGTCCACTCCTGCAGTACTGGAAGCGGACACGGGGAAACTGCTTCACTTCAAGTACGACAAGAAACGTGGAAACCATCAGGTCCTTGCCGGGGGAGATTCTTTCTACGTCGATGGCGGTCGTTATCAGCTCTCCGATGGAAAGTCACTTGGTGGAGCCAGACCGCAACTCATCAGCTCCAATCGGCTATTCAGCCTGAGTGGCAATCAAGTCAGTGTTCAGGGGCTCACGGGAAGGGAAGAAACAATAACAAGAAAAGACAGGAAAGGGAATGATATAACCGAACACAAATTCACCTTGAAAAATCTATGGGCCGCCAAGATCAACAGTGAGGTACGACAACTTTTCCTCCAGGCCGGCAACCGACTTTACACCGGGGGCGAAAATCTTGTGGCAGGATTTGATGTAACCTTGGTTCGTGATGAGAAGCCTGACCCCGTCTGGTCGGCTCCCATCAAGGGAAAACCGTGGACCATGCTGGCCGCCGACAACCGGCTCTTCGTCATGACCAGGGACAGTCGGCTGCATTGCTTTGGCTCCAGAAAAACCAAACCCACACATCACGAACCATCCAGGAATCTGCTTCCGGAACCTGACAAACAAGCGACAAGTAAAATCCAATCGATCCTGAAACACCTCAATACCACTGAGGGCCACGCACTCCTACTTGGGGCGGATGACGATTCGTTGACCGCACTATTACATCATACGAAATTCCAGATCGTCGTGGTCGATACAGATTCAAAAAAAGTGGATGCCATGCGCCGTCTCCACGATGCAGCAGGTCTTTATGGACAGCGTATCACCATCCTCCATCGAGACAATCCTGCAGAATATCCCGCCCCGCCCTACTTTGCCAATCTGGTGCTTGTGGATGGGAAACTCTCATCCAAGACAAATTCTACGCTGCAGTCCATTTATAATTCGGTACGTCCATATGGTGGTATTCTCTGCCTGGATAACAAGGCCGCCCAGCTACAGAAAGAAGCAGAAGCCCTTCCGAATGCAAGAATCCTGGAGAAAAAGAAGGACCGGCTTATCGTAAAAAAGGAGGGGGCTTTACCTGGGACATCCGACTGGTCACACCAGTATGCGGATGCCGGACAATCCGTGGTATCCCGGGACAACATGGTTAAGCCCCCACTTGGACTGCTCTGGTTTGGTGGTCCCTCCAACGCAAAGATTCTGCCACGACATGGCCATGGTCCCTCCCCCCAGGTGGCAGGGGGACGATTATTCATCGAAGGAGCAGACATCATTCGTGCAGTGGATGTCTACACGGGGCGACTGTTGTGGGAACGCGAACTGAAGGATGTTGGGAAGTACTACAACATCACGGCACATTTTGCCGGTGCCGGGGAAATCGGAAGTAATTATGTTTCCATGCCTGATGCAGTCTACGTGGTCTACGGCACCAGGATACTTGAACTGGACGTGAATACCGGGCAGACGAAAAAGGAATTCAGTTTACCCAATGATCCCAATTTCGGTTGGCTGAGTGTACATGACGATTATTTGGTAACGACGATCGCCCCGATTGCGGTCAAGTTGACCAATAAAGGGAAGGATGCTGAAGTTATTGAATCTCGGTTTGCCTCCGGCAGTAGACAGCTCGCTGTATTTAATCGACAGACGGGGAAACTGCTTTGGACGCGGGATGCCCGGTTCAATTTTCGCCACAACAACATTGCCTTGGGGGCAAACTCCGTCTTCGTCATTGACAGCCTTACCGAGTCACGCCGAAAGGCCCTAGACCGACGCGGAATCAAGTTAAAAGGGAAACCCGCGTTGCATGTCCTGAACATAAAAGATGGAAACGTTCGGTGGGAAACGGATCAAGAAGTCTTTGGTACGTTCCTTAATTACTCTGCCGAACATGATCTGCTACTGCAGGCTGGAAGCGCATTCAGGGATCGTGCCAAGGATGATATTGGTAAAGGGATGATTGCGTATCAAGGGCGGAGCGGGAAGGTGATATGGGCTAATCGTGACCTAAGCTATAGTGGCCCCTGCCTACTGATGAAGGACAGGATTATCACCAATGGGAACGGTGGCTTTGCACTGAATATTAAAACAGGAAAACCAACCGGTTGGAAATACACCCGCAATTATGGCTGCAATACGGCCATTGGCAGCGAGCACCTTTTGACTTTCAGGTCCGGTGCCGCGGGTTTCTATGATTTAAAGAATGATGGCGGCACGGGCAACTGGGGTGGATTTCGCTCCAGTTGTACAGCCAACCTCATCCCGGCGAATGGCGTCCTTAACGCACCAGACTACACCCGCACCTGCAGTTGCGCCTACCAGGTACAGACCTCGCTGGGGCTGATCCATATGCCCGAACTGGAATACTGGACATTCGGTGCTGAAGCCAAAAGTGATAAAATAGCCATCAACCTTGGTGCCCCCGGCGACCGAAGGGACCCGGATGGCAGGATGTGGCTGGAATATCCTGAGGTCGGTGGCCCTTCAACGAAGGTCGACGTATCCATCGAGCCAAAGGATGCCTCGGTCTTTCGCGTGCACTCAACCGCAGTGGAATCGGGCGAACTGAAATGGATTGCAGCCTCGGGGCTTGAAGGAGCGAAAAGTGTAAGGATCGCAATAAAAGAAAATGGAAACTACCAGGTAAAGCTCCACTTCATGGAACCAAGGAATATCAGTGCCGGAAAACGGGTGTTCGACGTGGCCTTACAGGGAGAAACAGTCTTGAGCAAACTGGACGTGGCCGATGCGGCAGGCGGTTACCGGAAAGCAATCGTAAAGGACTTCAACGTCGCCGTACAAGACAATGCACTAAAAATAGAACTCTTCCCCCAAGGCAAGCAACCAGCGGTTCTTTCCGGAATCCAGTGGCATAGCAAGCCTTGAAGAATGCCTTCATGATGAATCTCGTTTCAGGAGGGTACGCTTAACCAGTCGGAAACGGGTTCAAAAATGATCTATAGCACCAATTCTTATAAGGACAAAACTGGAGGCAACCCCTATTAACATGCAAGCCATATACATATTATAGGGATTTCTGTTTAATGAATAGAGCATACCATGTGATATTAGCTGCATGCGCCCTGCTGATACCAGACCTGGTCAGTGCAGATGACCGATTTGAGCACGCACCGATCAACTACAGCAAGTCCTCCCCCGATAACGCAGTTACGAGGCTTGGACATGAACTTGAGAAAGGTGCAATCAAGTGGACACGAAAAAAGCACACCGGATACCTCCAACCCCTCCTGGAGGCCCTTGATGTCGAGCCTGACTCCCAGACATTGGTCTTTTCCAAGACCAGTCTTCAGGGAAAACTGATTTCGCCAAGACGGCCAAGGGCACTATATTTCAACGATCAGGTTTACGTCGGTTACGTTGCAGGTAGTCACCTGATGGAGGTCTCCATTGCCGACCCGGAGATGGGTGCGGTCTTTTTCACCTTTGACCAGAACACAAAAAAACTGAAACGTCGGGTCGGCGACTGCATGGCCTGTCACGGTTCCTCGCGAACCGGATATCAACCCGGACACCTTCTGCGCTCAGTCTATCCGGGTACCGATGGTCAACCGATA
>JABJCN010000203.1 GCA_018668635.1 Opitutia bacterium | reverse complement strand
TGAACGGTGGACACCATCGTTCTCGTGACACTCCCCGATGTCTGACCAATCGAGGAGGAATACCGTGCCGTCGGGCCCGTAGGTCATTTCAATTCCGCGGAACCAGGGGTCCTTGACCTTCATGAAATCGGGTTCGTGGAGGCCGACATAACCGGCGCCCTTACGCTCAAGTCGATCGCTGTTTATACGGCGACCGTGCAGATTGAAGGTAAAGAGTCTGCCCCTGTACTTTTCAGGCCAGTTTTCACCCTGATATATCATCATTCCACAGTGGGCATGGCCTCCTCCAGCAGCATCAGTTGGTGAGGTCATACCTTTTCTCTTTAGGTCACCCCATTTTTCACTACCTTTGTCCCAGTGATAATGGTCTGCTGTCTGTTCGATAAGCTCATACAGGTGCGGGTTGAAGTGCTTGCCGTGCATGCGCTTGAAGTAGGCGCCGGGGACTGCGTGCCAGAGATGGCCGATGACTGTGTTGATAAAGAAGAGTTGGCCGTGTTCATCCCAGTCGTGCCCCCATGAGTTTGTGGTGCCTTCACAAACGATCTCGAAGATGTGGCGAGTCGGTTGGTAGCGCCATATGCAACACTTCAGCTTTTTTCTTTTCTCTTCAGGGGTACCGGGCTTGCCCACTGTGGAAAGTGCCTGGATTCCATGTCGTCCGTAAAGCCAGCCATCCGGCCCCCACTTGAGTCCGTTCACGACATTGTGCCTGACCCTTCCATCATTCCATCCATCCAGCAAAACAACAGGTTCCCCGTCCGGCTTGTCGTCACCATCGGCATCCGGGATGAAGAGTAGTTCCGGTGCGCAGGTTACCCAGACACCTCCAAAGCCAACAGCCATACTGGTCAGGCACTGCCCCTTGTCCCAGAAGACTGTCCGCTTGTCGAACCGGCCATCATTATCCTGATCCTCGAATATCAGTATTCTGTCCCTAAGTTCCCGATTGTAGTTGATCCTGCTCTCAGCGTACGTGTAGCACTCGGCAACCCAGAGCCTTCCCCGGGCATCCCATGTCATGCCTATGGGTTGGTGGACATCCGGTTCACTCGCGAATAGTTGGGCCTTGAATCCTTCCGGCAACTTCATTTCCGCAAGGGCTTTTTCGGTTGAGGGCAGGGGAATGGTTATTTCCTGTGTGTCGGGCGGTGAGGGGAAAGATGGAAGTTCTGCATAAAGAGATGTACCTAGTATTATAATGGCTATGATAGGGTTTGACTTAGACATCTATGTAATGTTTTGGAATTTGTAGTTAAAATGTGTTTAATTGCTGAGCGTAAATTACTATGTGTAACTAGTTTGTTTTGATTCCAATAAATGTACTTCTGTTATTGTTTTTGTAATAGCCGTTTGTCATGTTTCAGCAATATCATGCAAGTTATCATATTGCTCCATTACCAATTCGAAACCAGATTTTTTTATTTCTTCTATTAGGTACTCTTTCTGGATCCAAAATGATGAATCATTATCCCATGAAGACCAACGGTGTTTCTCCCTTTTTTTGTGTTCACTTTGATTTGCATACTCAATAGCCCACCGTCCAGGAACTGATTCATTTTCTGTTAATTCTGAAAGATTATATTTATTAATGAGATCTGGAGAGTCATCAGTTGTTGAGAAGTGAGTTTGTATAATAACTATTTTATTGGTTACGTGAGAGAGGTCTTTTAAAAATGAAATAGGTTTGTTCAGGTGATAGAGTAAACCACTGCAGAATGATACATCAAATTTACCGTAGTTTCTGATATTCAATACATCATCTTTTACAAATCTAAGATTGGGTAGTTTTATTATTGATTGGCAATAATTACATGCTTGAATGTTAGATTCTCTAACATCTATGCCTAATGAATTAATTCCAGCCTTTGCAAACTCGATGGTATACCCACCTTCTAGGCATCCAAGGTCGACTAAAGATATTTGATTATTTTCCTTTAGGAATTCTTTGATTAGCTTTAATGAAGAGTTGAGGTAGGGATGGGTTTTTATAGGTGGATTTTTATCACTAATTGTGTAAAGTCCATTTCCTAGATCTATATTATGTGCCGTGAATTCTACCATTTTTTTAATATGAATAATATTGATTTTTTAATTTAAGTATATATTGAATGTGATATGTATATAAATTTTTTATGGATCCTTTATTTTGTCTATAAATATAGGATTTTATTTAATTGAATGGTTTTGCTGTGATTGTATATTAATCATTTCTTTAAATGTTGCTTGTTGCCTTAAGGGTGATATGCTAAAGCATTATAAAATATGAAATATACACTTCTTGTTTTGACCCTTTTAACTAACTTTTTCAATCTGTCAATATCTGTGTGTTCGGAAGAGCTTTCACCCGAACAGCCCTCGCCCCAGGAGATGGCCAAGGCACTCGGCATCAAGCTTCCACGATCACCCTGGCACCTTGCCGATATCTGGTGGACTTTTGACAGGGTGACAAATGGGTTTGAGAGTTTGTCGGTTGATGTAACGATTGATCGGAACATTCCTGATACATACAACCTTTACATTGCGCCGGTTGGTATTGCCAAGATCAACGGGTTGCAGTTTTACGGTGGGTTGCAGTCCAATATCAATGGATGGGCATCAAAAAAGAGTCGAACCCGGGTTCATCCCGGCAAGGGAGCCATCTTCTCCCGTTGGTCGCATGATCTTAAGCAACCCATTGGACTCAATCACGTTCGGGCCGTAGTAGGCGGTTTATGCGAAAGCGCCGGGTACGAGGGACAGTTTTGTAGCATTCGCCGACCATACGAGTGGACTGCGGGAACCTATACTTATTCCATTATAAAGGGAGACCTTGAGAGTATTGAAGGTGAACCGCATACTTGGTTTCACTGTACGGTTCGCTCCCACAAGGATGGGGCCAATACCTACATGGGAAGCCTTCGTTTTGAAGGGGATCAATTTACATTCTGGGATCGCAGTGCCGCATTTGTTGAGGTTTATTCAACATCAAAGATTCCCCGATCGGGCATCCCGAAGGTCAAGGTGACCTTTGGCTATCCAAGAATCAACGGGGTGGAAAGAAAGTTAAAATCCGCTCATGCCTACTCCAATGCCCAGAAAAGTCCACAGTGTGCGAGCGTATCGGTATCCGGGCGTTCCGTCGTGGTTGATGTTGGGGCCATGTTCGTGCCCAAGGGAAGAGGGCTGCGGGAATCTCTTATTTTCAAAAATGAATAAATATCTGGTTCATAGAATACTCATCCCATTCCTTTTGGGTTTAATCCTTGTCTCCATTGTCGGTGGCGCTGTTTTGACCCGTCAGTCGGCATCTTTAGCACTGAAGGATCTTGCCCAAAAGAAGAGACAGGCTTTGCAGGCTGGACTAGAGGAGGAATGGTCCACCAAGAGTGTGAAGATTGGCGACAAGGTGATGAAATTCGATTACCGGACTTTCGGGGAGAAACCGGCTGCCGGTTGGGACTTTTATATTTCCATGCATGGAGGTGGTGGAGCACCGGCCCATGTTAATGAGTCCCAGTGGCGTAACCAGATTCGTCTTTATCAACCGCCCAACAGCATTTACCTGGCTCCGCGGGCACCGACGAATACCTGGAACCTTTGGCACCAGTCGCACATTGACGGATTCTTTGAGCGCCTCATCCTGGGTGCTGTAATGGTCAAGGGTATCAATCTTGATCGTGTTTATATCATGGGTTATTCCGCAGGTGGAGATGGAGTCTATCAATTGGCTCCTCGAATGGCGGACAGATTGGCTGCCGCCTCAATGATGGCTGGGCATCCCAACAATGCTTCGCCTCTTGGCTTACGCAACATCGGCTTCACCATCCACGTGGGGGAATTGGATGGCGGCTACAAGCGTAACAAGGTCGCCATGGATTGGCGAATGAAACTGGCTGCGCTTCGCAAGGGTGACCCCAACGGCTATGCCCACAAGGTCAAGCTGCACAAGGGCATGGGCCACTGGATGAAGCTGCGTGACGCCGAGGCCAT
>JABJCN010000248.1 GCA_018668635.1 Opitutia bacterium | reverse complement strand
TTGCCTGGTCGCATGGAATTGACAGAGGCCGGTCGCAAGAGCCTTTTGACAAAGCTTGAAGACGACGATGACTCTAATTTCCGCGTATGGGAAGCCCTCCCCGGGTTCCAGTGGCATGCTGCAGCAATGCGCGCCAAGGCTGGCACTGAAACGTTAGCCACACACAGATCCAGCATTGGCCCCTTTGGTCGCACCCCACTCCTGGTCACCAAGACCTATGGAACGGGCAAGGTCCTTTTTATGGGAACGGACAGTGCATGGCGATGGCGCCAGGGGGTTGAAGACAAGTACCACTATAGGTTTTGGGGACAGGTTGCCCGTTGGATGGCCTACCAACGTAATATGTCCGAAGGTCAGTCCATGCGTTTATTTCACACCCCCGATCGCCCAAAATCGGGAGATGTCGTCAACCTCAATGCCAATGTCAGCAGTGCCTTTGGGGAACCATTGCGCGATGGCACTGTCGTAGTTCAGGTTGCAGCACCTTCCGGAATGACGGAATCCATCCGTATGCTCCCGGGAGAAGAAGAGTCATGGGGGCTTTTTAGTAATTCATTCACTCCCAAGGAATCAGGTGAATATATCCTTGTCATGAGTTCCAGTGAGACATCATCAACGCTTACAACGACATTGTCTGTTCGTGGCATGGACCTGGAAAAACCTGGTCAACCGGCACACTTTGATGTTCTTCAAGAAATTTCCACGATCACCAGGGGAAAAATGCTTTTACCTACCCAACTGGATACAATCATAAAGCAAATTGGAGCCCTGCCTGAACCAGACCCACTCGAACGCAGATTACGTATTTGGTGCCACCCGCTTTGGGGGGGATGGATTCTTCTTCTGTTCGGGATCTTCTGGACCGGACGAAAAATAGCCGGCACAATCTAACCTTTGATTAAATTTATTTGTCCTTAAACCAATCCCTCTCAATATTCAAAAACTGCAACCGGCCCGATGAAACTTGAGACCAAAAAAAATCGCATACACCTGCCCAGCGGAATTCGTGGACGACTTCAGGAATTCCAGAGGCGGGTCCATGTGATAAAGATGGCAGAAGGTGTCTTTGCCGCAATCTTTGGTTTGGCACTATCCTATTGCATTCTTTTCGGACTGGACCGCATCTGGAATACGCCAAGTGCTGTACGTTGGTTTATTCTGTTTTCAGGCAGTCTCGGATTTGGGGTTTTCCTCCCACTAAAGTTTCACCGATGGGTTTGGTGTCACCGCAAACTCAAGCAGGTGGCCAAATTGCTCAGGAAATCCTTTCCCCGCCTGGGTGACCAATTGCTTGGAATTATTGAATTGGCAACTAATGATCATGAGCAGGAACGAAGCAGCACCCTTGTAAAGGCTGCGATGATACAGGTCGATGAGTCGACAAGGGACCGTGATTTCAATAAGGCACTGCCCAATGCCAGGCATATCCGTTGGGCTGTGACGGCCTTGGCAGTCCTTGTACTGGGTGCAGGAACAATCCTTGTCGTACCTGCTGCCGGGTGGAATGCCCTTTATCGATGGGCCATGCCCTGGAAAAACATTGATCGTTATACCTTCGCACAGTTGGGTGACTTGCCGGACAGACTGATTGTCCCCTATGCAGAGCCCTTTGTGCTTGAGGCCAGCCTAAAGGATTCCTCGGAATGGAAACCTGATAAGGCATCGGCACGTTACCTCGACCAGGACTTGGTGCGGACATCTCTTAATGCCGACAGATATACTTTTAACATTCCGCCACAGCGCAACCTTGGCAAGCTAATCGTCTCAGCCGGAGACGACAGGGCCAGCATTTCTGTCAAACCGCTCCCTCGACCTGAGTTGACTTCACTCAAGGCAACCGTGGAACTGCCTGGGTACCTTCGATACTCAAAACCTGTCGAAATGCAGGCACGCTCCAGTTCCATCTCCATCCTTCGCAACAGCCGTGCAAGGATCGAGGCCAATGCATCAAGAGAACTCAATGAGGCGTCCATGGACGGCAAGTCCGTCTCAACCCAGGGAAATACTCTAATGACACCCTGGATGCATATCGGTGAATCCCAGAAACTTACCTTCACATGGACTGACGCACACGGTCTTGCCGCCGAGGAACCCCTGGACCTACAGGTTCAGGCAGTCGATGATGATCCTCCTGCGATCCAGTGCCTGAACTCCCTGCGTGAGCGTGTAGTACTGGATGAGGAAGTCGTGACATTTGAAATTTCTGCAACTGATGATTTTGGTGTTCAACGTGTCGGACTTGAATGGGACGGGGTTCCTGACCCGTTGAACAATCCCAAGCCTCAGAATGGCGAGAAAATTACCGCTGGAGGTGCTCCTGAGCTACGTGAGCTTGAAGCTCAATCCGTCTTTTCTGCCAAGGCTGAGGGGATACGCCCACAGGTGCTCCGC
>JABJCN010000011.1 GCA_018668635.1 Opitutia bacterium | reverse complement strand
TCCTCTGTCAAAATCTGGCCGGCAGGCACGGTGACAATTGGGGCATCGTTGACGGCACTCACTGTTATACCCACTGATCCAGTACTCGTATTTTCACTATCAGCCGTTGAAAATGTGAGTGCGGAAACACCGTTAAAGTTCACTATGGGTTGATAGAGTAAACCCTCAAGAGCCGCATTTACATTATTCGGGCTTCCTGAAAACACCAGACTGGCATCTGACACACCATCTCCTGTCATCATTGTTAACCCGGTTACTCCTGACAAAGTCAGGTCACCGTTAGTAACCTCCAGGGTCACAGTCAAAGTCCCTGTTGCACCATCCTCTTCCGGGTCCGCAACCGAGAGCCCATTGGTATTGCCTGTTGCAAATATCAGTGCGGTATCCTCGACGGTTGTCTGATCAGGTGGAATTACATTTACTGGAGAATCATTCACCGCTGTAACGGTTAAATCAACCGTGGCGGTACTCTCTTCAACATTACCATTTCCAACAGAACCTTGGTCATTGACACGAATCTCTAATTGATCGGGGCCATTGAAGTGTAAATCAGGTTGATAGGACAATCCATCCAACGCGGTTGTAACGGATAAAACTTCTCCGGTAAAAGTCATAGCCGCAGAACCATTGCTTCCAGCACTGAAGGTTAACCCGATCTCCTCGGATAGTTCCAAGGTGCCATTGCCAACGCTCATCTCGACCTCAATCGAACCACCAATCTCAGCGGCATCATCTGCGACTGAAAGAACGTTTCCGTTGGCGATGCTGAATGTTAAGGGAACATCCTCTGTCAATGTCTGGTTGTCAGGAAATGTAATAGTTGGAGCATCATTTACAGCACTCACAACCGTGGTCACTGTATCCGTGTCAGTAATAATATTATCTGTAGTTGCAATGGTTAGTGTCGATAAACCATTGAACCCCGGTGATGGTTGATAGACTAAACCTTCGAGAGCCGCGTTTATATTATTGGGACTTCCTGAAAATAAGAGTATGGAGTCTCCAGTTCCATCTCCAGAAGTAAAAGTAAGCCCGGTTACTTGAGATAAACTAAGAACACCGTTCGTTACCTGCAGAGAGACCATCAAATTCCCTATGGAGAGATCCTCATCCCGGTCCGAAACCGAGAGTCCATTTGCATTGCCTATTGCAAATACCAATGGGGTATCCTCGACGGTTGTCTGATCAGATGGAATTACATTTATTGGAAAATCATTTACCGCCGATAATATGATGCGAATAGCGTCTGCTTGGGTAAGAGAATTGAGCCCTGTCCCGATATCTCCGCTATCAATAGTTGCAAGAGTTAACGTTGATTCACCGTCAAAATGTAAATTTGGTTTATAGATCAAACCCTCCAGTGCAGAGTTGATATTACTTGGGCTTCCTGAAAATAAGAGTATGGAATCCTCGTCCCCGTTCCCGATGGTGAAAGTTAGACCGTTCACTCCAGATAAACTAACAACACTGTTGGTTGACTGTAATGAAACCGTCAAGTTCCCAAGGAACGCATCTTCATCCGGATCGGAAACTGTTAAGGAGTTGGTGTTCGCCATGGAAAAAGTCAGTGATGTGTCCTCAACCAAGAGCTGATCAGTAGGGATAATATTTACCGGGGTGTCGTTTACAGGTATTACAATTACATTGACGGTTTTCGTTTGGGTAATGGGGTTGAGGTTTGTCCCTATATCTCCAGTATCTGTGACTGAGAGGATTAGAGTAGATGCCCCATTAAAGTTCAAATTCGATTGGTAAACCAACCCATCCAATGCAGAATTGATATTACTTGGGCTTCCTGAAAATGCGAGGCTTTCATCCTCGGTGCCATCCCCTGCGGTGATGGTGAGCCCGTCCACGGTAGACAAGCTAAGGACACCATGAGGGGCATCCAATGAAACTGATAATGTACCAACCGTAGCATCCTCTTCAGGATCGGAGAATGATAGCCCGTTGCCGGTTACGGTTGCAAAAGTCAGTATTGTATCCTCATCAATGGTTTGTATGTCAGGGGCAACTATTAGCGGAGGGTTGTTCGCGGGGTTCACGGAGAGAGTAACGGTATCCGACGCGGTGAGAGAATTAGTCCCTGTTCCAGCATCCCCATTGTCTAAGGTTGTAATAGTCAAAGTAGACTCTCCTATAAAACCTGCAGGAGATTGATAGGTCATACCCTCCAGGGCTAAATTGATGGCATTGGGAGTTCCTGAAAATATGAGGTTTGCATCCTTAGTTCCATCCCAGATGGTAAGTGTGAGACCATTCAAACCAGACAAATCCAAAAGACCTTTGTCTACCTGTAAGAACACCTTTAAATTACCCGATTCAGGATTTTCATCCTGATCAGAAACAGATATTACATTAGAATTTCCTGATGAAAAGTTAAGTTGCGTGTCCTCGACCAGATTTTGGTCCGTGGGGACAAAATTGACCGGGGCATCATTAACGTCGGTCACTGAAATCAGCGCAGGCACAGTGTTAACAGGTGCAGCCTGCAGTAACTGGGCGAGGGAAAAAAAATAGCAAAGCCAAAAGAATACGCCAAAAGATGGTTCCCTCCAGTCTTTAAAGACAAAAGTTGACGGAGGTGGGGAACCCATTGCAATTTAATCTGGTAGTCAGCTAGAATTCCGTAAATAGATCAATGAAACACGGCTAATAAAATGAATGCCGAAAGCATCAATGAATGTAATTTATAGAATCTCGCTTGGAGGTATACTTTTGTGAATTGGTAAATAATAGGCCAACAACAAGAAAATCTCAAGCTTGATGTTAACACAAAGCCAATCTCAAAATAGAGAAATTTTTGAGCAAAAAAGCGTGTTGTGCGCAAGGCGATCATTGTGTGATTTTGAATAAAACTTACGCAATAACAGCCAAAAATATGGTAACGAGGAAGGGACTTAAACCCCTACACGGACACTAGAACCTGAATTCAGCGCAATTCCGCATTAAATATAGGCGTCACGAGGTTGGTCGAAATCTGGTGCCAGAAATAGATTTCTGCGATACAGGAGCTCTAGTTTTGTCCAACAAGTGAAATCCACACTTAATCAAGATTCAGAAATACTCCGGTGCCGGAGACAGAAAATATTGTTATCTTACCTCCAGCGGCTTATCGACATATTCATCGAAATCATCAACTAATATTGGAATCGGATCATTGATGGGTTTACCCTCGGGATCCTGTGGCAATACCCAGTACTTGGCGCGGAAAAAACCGGTCCGATCATCTCGGACAAATTTAACGGTCTCTCCGGATATCTCGATGGTGAGAGTATTTTCGTCTATGATTTTCATTTTATAAACGACTTGTGATGACTTTTTATTTTCAGTGGCGCAATTTCTTCACTCCTACGGCAGGAACAATTAGGACACACTGAACGTTTGATCCTAACCATACTGTAGACAAAATTAAGGTTCAATATTTTGTAAATTTATTAAAGCAAAATATCAGCAACCATAATGGGGATATTGAACGAAGAGAAAACAAATACGTCATCGATATTAACCCCCCTTTCACCGGACCGGACAGTCCTTGGTAGATACTGGAGGTCTGAATAAATTAAGAGAAAAGATTATGACAAATCCATCAAAAAACTCAAAGACTACCTCGCTCGCAGAGGAAGCAAGCGCCTTAGTGAGGAAATTCAGAAGGGAAAATACACCAGAACCTGAACGAAGGAAGCAACTAGACGAGTTGCAACAAAAGGTCATTCTGGACTGGGAGACTACGTCAGGGAAGACATTTAAGGAGCTCGCCGCCCAAAGTATGTCACTCGAAGAGCAAACGAGGCTCGGACTAAATATGGATCCGACCTTGGTTCTTTAGGGAAAGCTCGGTACAAGGTAACCAAAAAACCGGATCGTTTTCCCACTAACAGCTGGACGTTGCTTGAGTGATCTTCATTCCGTGGTTTGATTGAAAGATTACAGGAATGGGTTAACAGGCTTGTCTAAAGAATCTAATTTATAATGAGCAACTGCGTCACACTAGCAATTTCATCTAGTGCAGTACCAATTTGGTGGCAGAAACTCTCCTGGCAATATCGGAAATAATCGAATACTTTCGATATAGCGTGTATTCTATAAAATCTAACTAGATACAGTAATAGACCCGTTTCATTGAGTCTATTAGTGGTGCCGAGGAAGGGACTTGAACCCTCACATCCTTTCGGACACTAGAACCTGAATCTAGCGCGTCTACCAATTCCGCCACCTCGGCAAAGGTTTCGGGAGAGGACTTTGGAGCTCAGAAATAGAGCCTGTCTGCTTGGAGGCAAGCCTTTCGTTGAAAAACATTTTTCCCTTGAAAGTGCTAACTCCGCAATTCCTCATTGTCAGGTTGGGATTTTTGGCGTTCAAGAAAAACCGTGATCTCAGGTACCCATTTTGTTCGGCGACCTGCTTCATCACGTTCAAAATATGACTCCACAATCGGATTACCCTGCTCGTCCCAAGCATCCTCCGGATCCTCAAAGGCAAGGGAAATTCGGCGGGCCTCTGGAATCAGCAACTCCCCAGGACGGTCGATAAAATTCTTCTTAATTAAACGAAAGATGCAGGGGAAATTCCGCGCGCGATATGAATTAATAAAACCATCCACCCAACGATTCGGAACTCCCTTGCGAACCCCAAGCAGGACGACATCAGAAAAGTGAATACAGGCTTCGTACCAGCGGCCTGATTTTTCATTTTCATACAATAAATGGCAATTGACCAAAGTAATGATACGAGCCAATTCAACCGGTTTTCCCTTCATCCAGTCTCGGATTCCCTCAACCAAGGTAACAGGGGACTCTCGACCATGAGCCATAAAAAATATTTCAAACCCCGGCGGGATGTCCCCTCCAATAGCAATACATCCCTCAATCCATTTCCAAGGAACCAAATTCTCTGGAGCAATACCTGCAGCTATAGCAGTAGCCTTCTCATCAACATGGACAATTATACGAGAATTTTCCTCCTGCAAACCGGCTAGGAATTCCGCACGCCCGGAACCCTCTGCCCCAAGAATCAAAAAGAGCTGTGAATCCACGGCTATACCTGGAGATTATTGAAATTAAATGAGTCACATTGACCTTTATGTCTCATGAAATGATCGACAAGAACAAGAGCCGTCATCGACTCAATAATTGGAACCGCTCGTGGGACAACACAAGGATCATGCCGCCCTCGACCAACAAGTACGGTTTCTTTTCCTTCCTGATCCACCGTCTGTTGCTCTTGCAAAATTGTTGCCGTGGGTTTGAAGGCAGTGCGAAAATAAAGCTCTTCCCCATTACTGATACCTCCCTGAACTCCACCTGACCTATTGGTTATCGTACAAATTTTTCCATCCCTATTCTCAAAGAGATCATTATGCTCGCTCCCCCTTAGCAATGATCCGTCAAAGCCGCTACCGACTTCAAACCCCTTCGTCGCGGGAAGAGAAAGCATCGCCTTGGCCAAGTCTGCCTCGAGACGATCAAAAACAGGAGTGCCAAGACCAGGAGGGAGATTACGCACCCGGGTTAGTATAATGCCACCAACAGAATCCCCTTCCTTGCGCACTTTAAGAATACGCTCCTCCATAAGGGCAGCTGTAGCAGGATTAGGGCAACGAACCGGGTTGGCCTCCACCAAATCAAATGAAGGGAATTCTACCATTTCAGGCATTGTAATATCATGAACACGTTCCACGTATGAACAAATATCTACAGTGCAGCCAAGCTTGAGTACTTTCTTCGCAATAGCACCTGCCGCCACACGACCAGCGGTTTCCCGTGCAGAGGATCGTCCCCCTCCAGTATAATCCCGACGACCAAACTTTGACTGGTAGGTATAATCTGCATGGGAGGGACGAAACCGTTCCTTCATCTCAGAATAAGCCTCTGACCGGTGATCGGAATTCGGTATTTGCATCGCAATAGGTGTGCCAAGGGTCCGACCTTCGAAAACCCCGGAAACAATTGTCACAGCATCAGACTCCTTGCGCTGAGTAGTAATTTTGCTCTGCCCAGGACGCCGACGGTCCAGTTCAACCTGAATCTCTTCAACCGAGATAGGCAACCCTGGTGGACAACCATCTAACACAACACCGATCCCTCCACCGTGGCTCTCGCCCCAAGTAGAAATTCGGAAAAGGGTTCCAAAACTATTTCCCATGACACCACATCAAAAGTGAGTCCCCGCTGCTGTCGAGTTCTTTGTAAGGGTAGCAAGTGGACAAGATTGGGTAAAAAAACATTTGCCTTAAGATTCCAATTTCACAAACAATGAAGATGGCCGGGTCCTATGCAACGATGGACGGGTGAACACCGCCAGGTCCGGAAGGAAGCAACGGTAGCCACGATCCGCGTGTGCCGTAGGGTGCCTGGCCATTTTTATGCCCCCATATATGGATCGGACAGGAAAGATAACCAGCCTTTCTCGAGAAAAATCACACAAAGAGGATTGCCAACCCTTTTGGTTCTGCCCATCAATTTCCTGATAATAATGAGTGAAGTATATCAGGTTATAGCCCGTCGGTGGCGCCCAAAGCAGTTTACTGAACTCGTCGGGCAGGATCACATTGTTCGTACCCTCTCCAATGCAATTGATCTTAACCGAATTGCCCATGCATACCTCTTCGTGGGGCCTCGAGGGACAGGGAAAACATCTGCGGCCCGGCTTTTTGCCAAGTCTCTTAATTGGGAGGATGGCCCATCCATTGAGACATCTGAAAGTACTGAGATTTGTGACGCCATCATGCGAGGCGAATGCCTTGATGTCATTGAGATTGACGGCGCATCAAATAATGGCGTTGAGCAAGTGAGAGCTCTTCGTGAAGAATGTGCCTACGCACCCGCGCAGTGTCGGTTCAAAATCTATATCATCGACGAGGTGCACATGCTCTCAACTGCCGCCTTTAACGCACTTCTTAAAACCTTGGAAGAGCCGCCGGCTCATGTAAAATTCATCTTCGCCACAACTGAAGCGCAAAAGGTTCTACCCACCATAACCTCTCGTTGCCAGCGTTTCGAATTCCGATCCATACCGCAACAGACCATCTCAGAGAAACTCGCCATAATCTGTGACGCGGAAGGCATTAATGCTTCCTCTGAAGCACTCGATATCATCGCTCACATCGCAGATGGTGGAATGCGGGACTCCCAATCTACATTGGACCAGCTAATTGCTTTCTGTGGCAAAAACATTAACAAGGAGGACGTCCTAGACGTTTATGGCATCGTTGACCCACAACGTATTGCCACTCTCGCAGACACCATGCTCAGCGGAGACTACAAGGCGCTACTTGAGCAAATTTCCTTGATAGCAAATGAAGGACGCGACCTGTACCGTCTTCTCCGGGACCTTCGCGACTACTTCCGTGGACGACTGGTCGAAACCGTGCGGGAAGGAGGAACCCACAACGCAGATGAAATGAGCCGTATTCTTGATGTCCTCCATGAAGGCGAAAAAGGGGTACAGGGCGGTCTGTCCCAATTGGTCAATTTTGAATCTGTACTCCTCAAGGCGGTTGAACAAGGGCGCTCCAGAGCAATCGACACCCTTATAAAGGAAATTACCACTCTCTCCAAAAGTCTTCCCTTGGACGAGGCTGCAAAAAAAAAACTAAGGACGCCTAGTCCGGACCAATCTCCCAAAACGGACAATAAGAAACCGCTCATAATCGAGGAAGACAAGCCTGTATTGCCTCTACAGGAAAAGCCGGAACCCCATGTTGAACCAGAGGTTGCCCAGGAACCGGAATCCGACTATATCCCTGAGGTGGAAGACACGAAAAGCATCCCCCTGCCCACGGAACCAGAACCGGAGGATACATCACATTCGGAACTAGGACTTCATCAACAGAAGGAAGTAGAAATCCAAAAACGTGTCGAAGCTCTCCCTGAGGATTTCCGGCAATTCCTAGATGACAACTTCCGGGCCAAATTCGTGGCAATCCGCGACATGGATCCAGAAAATCTACTGTAGCTTCGATTCGGGACGAAAAGCAATCTACCGATAAAGTGGAAGATACCGCTCCTTCAAGTAGCGGATCAGGCATTCATGGGAAAGCTCCTTCCCTGTCACATCCCGTGACAATTCCTGTGCAAAACGATGACGACCATGCCGGTGCACCTTTTCACGGAGCCATTCCAGCACCGGTACAAAATTTCCCTGAGCAATTTCCGAAAGGACTTCCGGCACCTGCTCCTGCAACGCGTACCACAACTGTGCCGCCAACAGGTTGCCCAGACAATAACTTGGGAAATATCCAAAGGCAGCACCAGACCAGTGTACATCCTGTAACACTCCCTCGGAGTCCTTTCCGGGACGCAAACCAAGTATCTCCTCGGAAAGCCGATTCCACTCCGATGGAAGGTCCATCACGGATAAATTGCCATCAAAAAGTGCTTTCTCCAGCTCGAAACGCAGGACAATATGAAGGTTGTAAGTGACTTCGTCTGAATCAACCCGGATTGGGTTAAGCGCAACCGCATTGACCGCCAGATATAATTCCTGACTGGAAACTCCGGCAAGTTGCTCCGGAAAGGCCTCACGATAGGAAGACTCCCAGTACTGCCAAAACTCCCGGCTCCTTGCCACCTGATTTTCCCAAAGCCGGCTCTGGCTTTCATGCACAGCCATTCCTGCGGACTGTCCCAAGGCAGTCCCAACATGCTCATGGGGCAGGCCTTGTTCGTAAAGGCCGTGTCCTGTCTCGTGAATGGAACTGAAAAGAGAGTCCAACGGGTTGTCTTCGAAAAACCGGGTGGTCATCCGAGTGTCGAACGCATTGCCACTGCAGAACGGATGAAGAGATCGATCAATGCGACCCCGCTCATAGTTGAATCCAAGTTTGGCCGTGACCTCACGCAAAAAAGACTCCTGCCGTTCAACAGGAAACCCCCTCATGCAATGGGTGTTAGCCTTGATTGGCGAATCCAGGATCTCACGCACCAGCGGCACAAGCTCAACCTTCAACCCGGAAAATATACGTTCGATGGTGGCGGCATCCATTCCAGGGTCAAAACGGTCGATCCAGTAGTCATAGGGGTCATCGGCACGTCCAAGAAAAGCAGCCTCTTCCCGGGCCAGTTTTACATTCTCATCAAGAAAGGGTGCGTAACTTGCAAAATCATTTTCAGCGCGGGCTTTCGCCCAAGCATGATAAGACTTACTCAGGTGTTCCGCCTTGTGGGCAACAAAATCCTCCGGGATTTTCGTCAACCGATCAAAGTCCTTGCGAGCCTCTGCGAGGACCAGTTGCTGCCCGGAATCAAGATCACCCGACTGCTCTAATTCACAGATCAAGTCACCCACCCTCGATTGAGTGGCCTCCCGGTGGACAACTGCTGACATCGCGGCTGACTGACGCGCCCGAAAGTCACCACTCTGCGGCGGAAGGTTCACCTGCTCATCCCAATCCAGCAGATTCGAAACCTCGCCCAAGGCGTGAATGCGTTTCAGTTCCTCGACAAGAGTGTCGTAAGTGTTCATGGATAACAATTTCTCGATTATTCGCGGATGCGACCCAGATGCTTGCTGAAAACCCAACCTTCCTCGCCGTCATCACTGCTTACAAAAAAATGATGGAGTTGCTTCTTGGCTGGCTGAATAGTCACAGCTTCACCCGACTGTAGGAATGCAGCGGCCGCACTGTCCTCTGTAGGGGAAACGAGCAAAGCCGTGTCGGCATCAAGAACGATTGCCTGATTGCGGAATTTGCCTGCCTGCAGGACAGCCCATAGTGGAACAAAACTGAAAAGCAGGACCGCACAGCCCACAATCGGGATAACTGCACCTCCCAAACCATACATCCGCGGAAAAACCAGCAGTGTTACACCCAACCAAAAACCTCCAGCCAGCATCCACATCCAGAAGTCAACGGGGCGTCGACCCAGAGTCTTGTCGTAAAGAGACGCTTGCAGCTCCGGAAATCCTGCAGCCTTCCGCACAAAAGCCAGATTCGCACGAATTTCCTCCGAGGAGGGATCCAGCTCCTGCGCACGCCGAAAATGGTAGATGGCGTGACCCGCCAAGCCCAACTTGAAGAAAGAGTTCCCTAAATTATAGTGCAACGCCGCAGACTCAGCCTTTTCGAGGCATGATTGAAAACTGCCAAGAGCTTCCTGGAATTCACGCTCCGCCGTCTCGATTTGAAATTCCTTGTCCGGGCCGCTTTTTTTTCGGGCATCATTCAGGGCATTTTCTCCACGGACATAAGCTTGGTTCCCCTTCTCAAAAGCCTCCTCAACGGTTAATCCATAGAGAGGCAAAAGTGCCAAAAAGAAGAATCCAATACAACAAAAGTTTCGTCTCATTTCAATCCCTCCTGAACTTGGTTCAAGGACTTAAGCAACTCTGAAAGGCCATGGCGGGTGTGCCCATGCCCCCCGCCAAATTTCAACAAGTCAACCGCATCAAAAAGTGTACGCGCATTTTCAATTGTAGATGCATCGGCAGATCGGCGTTCAAGATGCCTGCGAATATCGTCAAAAGTAAGTGCCTCGGCTTCAGATGCCTCCATATGACGACCCACACTTTCCTGTAGAGTTCGACGTGCAGCATCAAGAAAAGCTTCCCCATTTCCTTGTGCCGCCGCATCCTTTGCCTTTTGGCTCCATTCACTAGCCGCCTTGCCACCAGCAATTCTACGACGTAGTGAAGCATCACCAGCCAAATAAAGTTGTCTTCGCCTCAATAAAAACACCAAGGAAAAAAGCGCCATGGCCATACACTGAGTTCCGACATAGGTTGGCTTCAGTAAACGAAAATCCCCGGGGCTAACCCAACGCCGGGACTCTGTACGGAGGGGAAGCAAGCGTCCACCAGAAACAGTCTGCCTCTTAGATGGTGAAGCCGAGGACTTGACTACAGACTCGGGCATCAAAGGAGAAAAAGTCCCTTCAGGCGCAGGTATTACAGTGATAGCCATCGGGCGTTGCGTAAGATCAACATAAACACCCCGTTCCGGGTCGAAAAAAGCGAATGGTATCTCGAGCAATTGATCGGTATCGGCATGTTTCGGAATCAGGATATACTCGAAGGTTTTAACTCCCGTTCCTAGTTTATTGCCCGCCTCGAAGCCAATCTTGGGCGGATAGATCTTGAAATCATCCCCTCCATCAAGTTCAGGCGCCTGCATACGCTCAAAGCGTCCTTTACCTGTTACTCGAAATATCAAATTAACAGGATCACCTACTGACACTTGACCGGGAAGAGCCTCAGCCACGGCCTCAAAGCGTCCGACAGCTCCTGAAAAAGCTCCAGTGCGCCCCTCAGAGGGAAGAGGTTTGACCCCAAAGTTCCGGATCTCTGTCTCGATTGATAATTCCTTTTCATTCACTCGCCGAAAGGCACCAAAATCAAATAAAGGATCTCGACTGCGTGAACGCACAGCCAAACGCAACTCATATTTCAATGATTGGGGGCCATCCTTGATAGGAGTCAATACTAGTGGCGCCGTAGCCTGCTGGTAACGAATCCCGCTCCGTACAATTTGTTTGATAGTCCAAGGGTCTTTCTCCACCGCATCCTGTGTAAACCCGTCGCCGATCTTTTCAGGAGGACCAGCCAAGCGCACATCCACCCCCTCGCGGACCAATAATCGCAATACAGCTTCAACTGCTTCTCCAACATAGAATGAATCCCTAGATAGCTCAAGGTCCAACTGAAAAACTCCCTTAAACGCATCCTTGGCATCCATCACCTTTAAAGTGGCGGGTGGAACTTGAAGACGTTGCCCTCCAATCTCCATCGACCATCCGGGTATTGTAAATGCACCTAGTCTCTGGGCTCTTAAATTAAAGCCATATGTTAAGGTATGGCTTACTGCTCCGTTAATAATCTGAGTGCTAGAAGAGGTGCTGGCTCGATTTGAGATTTCTAATCCTGAAACGGAAGGCAATTGACCTCCGATCGACTGACCACGTGCAGTTCCGCTGACCACAATGTTATAAGCTGCCGACTGCCCCAAGGCAATGACCTGAGGTTTCACCTCACTCCGGACAGAAAGGGCATGGGAACGATTGGCTAAAAGAGTTAACCCCAAGACAAAAAGAATAGACCCAAAGTTCGACCACAATAAGTGCCGGACACGCAAATCGATTGAGCTGTTGAAAGATTTCATAATTGCTACCAGTTGCGACCTTCGCGACCATCATTACGATCCTTACTACGAATATTTTCCAGATTCCCAAGAGGAAGCTTCCGCTCAAAAGCTCGGAGCTGCTCCAGCAACTGCATTGCCTGTTCCTGAGTCATCCTGCCTGGTATGGTCTGAGCCTGCTGGCTCGCCTCTAGCGTCTCCGCTTTATTCTCTTCTCCATCCTTGCCGGCTTTCTCTTTCTGGTTATCATTGGGATTTCCCTTTTCCTTCTCTGCCTTTTCCTTCTCTGCCTTTTCCTTCTCTGCCTTTTCCTTCTCTGCCTTTTCCTTCTCTGCCTTTTCCTTAGAAGGCGACTGGTTTTTGTTTTGTCCCTCGTTTGAC
>JABJCN010000075.1 GCA_018668635.1 Opitutia bacterium | reverse complement strand
CCTGGCAATTGACAGGAGGATGAAGGCTAAAACACCTATGGAAACAAACTGCGGACGGCCTCCTTTCATCTGGTTGTAATATGCAATGTTATTGATGTGATTATTGCATATAACAATTAAGTTATTCTAAATGAAATGTAAACTTACCCTTCATGAAGGACCGTTCAATTCATGCTGGTTTTTTGCAATTTGATTTCAAAGTCTCCACACGATCGACCTCCTGTATTTTCCCTTGACCCATCGGCTTCGGCTTCCCGTTATCGATTTAACCGGATTCAATTTTCCATCCACCACATATGAAAACAAAATACAGCCTACTTTCTTTCCTGCTCTTCTTGGGACTCCTTCCTCATCTAACTGCAATCCCGAATGCTGAATGTGAGAAACCCACGGCATCGAAGGCCGCCAAGGTTCACAGGTCCCCGATTGGTAAGCCTTATCCTACACACTGGGGTGCACCGCCCCTGCGTCAAACACGTGACCTGCGAACCCTGCCCGGCGGCTACGGTAGAGGCAGTGGCACCTTGGCGCGATGGATTCAGGAAAACCTGGCCAGGGATGCGCGATTGAAGGCCGTTCCTCAACCAACCCAAGCCCCTATTCCTGAACTGGTGGCCCCGGCGGTTCCATCCTCTGTTGTGGACCAGGCAAAGGTCAGTCTCCTGAAAAAGAGCCTCAAGACCTGGTCAAAGCTTAAGAAGGAATGTTCAGGGAACTACTCCTACAGGAAACGCTGGTCCAGTTGGGTCGGGTTCGGCTCTGAGACGGAAGTCGTAGTCCGTGACAACAAGGTGGTGGAGCGTCGATACAAGTCCTTCCCCGGCCGTCCCAGGCCTGTTGCACCGGGGCAACCACCGTCGCAGCCCAAGGGCAAGAGTTGGGTGGAAAAGGGGAGTGAGCTGGGTTCCCACAAGGAGGGGCATCCGGTCAGGACCCTTGATGAATTGTATGCAGAGGCCCGGACGATCCTTTCCCGCCCGGTTTCGCAGTTTGAAAGACTTGGGTTGCGCCTCGACAAGCAGGGTCTCCTCCTAGCCTGTTACACACAGGACAAGCGGATCGCGGATGATGCCCCAACCAGGGGCGTTAACATTTCCAGCATCACCCTGGGTGGCAAGGATTCAGGGAAATCCGCAGCTGTACCTTCAAGTGGGGTTGGTGTTCCCTCCTACAAGGATTGGCTGGCCGGAGGAAAGAAAATCCCGCCGGGCATGGTCTTCACCGGAGGCAGTCCCTGGTTCAATGAAAGGACCGGCCAGAAGCGTCAACCTCTCGAGGTCTACAACATGATTTTTAATCGCAAGCCAGAAGGAACCCCATTGATTCGTCCCAAGCCCAAACTTCCTTCAAAACCATCCTCAGGAAATCGTTTTCCTGCCCACTGGGGTTCGCCTCCACTTCTACAGACCAAGGACCTGCGAACCCTTCCCGGTGGCTATGGCCGTGGTAGCAGTACATTGGCGGGATGGATTCTCAAGAACATGGCGAAGGACCGAAAGAAACCCAAGACCAGCAACTGATATACCATTGCCTTAAACTTACTTCACTCTCTTCTATTTCCTCCAGATGAAAAATCTTCTGTTCATTTCTGTATTTGCATTTGTTGCTCATGTCACTTTTGCGGCCAAGCGACCCAACATCCTCTTTATCATGTCGGATGACCACACCTCGCAGGCTGTTGGTGCCTACGGGAGTCGACTGGCGGAACTGAACCCGACCCCCACCATCGACCGCTTGGCAAAGGAGGGCATCCTCTTTGAGAATGCCTTTTGCTCAAATGCCATTTGTGCTCCCAGTCGGGCCACGATCATCACGGGGCAATATGCGCACACCTGTGAGGTTCATGACCTTCGGGGCGGCATTGAACCTGGTAGGCAGCATTTGGCACGGGAGATGAAGAAAGCCGGTTACCAGACAGCCATGATCGGCAAGTGGCACCTGAAGAAGGAGCCGGCTGACTTTGACTATTATTCAGTGCTGCCGGGACAAGGAAAGTTTCATGATCCTGAATTCAGGGTACAGGGTGACAAGCCCTGGCCAAAGAACCTGATAAAGTTTGCGGGCATGCATTCATCGGATGCCATTACCGACCAGGCACTTAAGTGGTTCAAGGAGGACCGGGATCCGGATAAACCATTTTTCCTGATGCATCATTACAAGGCGCCACATGATTACTTTGAACACGCCCACAGATATAATGATCACCTGGCAGATGTTGAAATCCCCAAGCCATACAGCCTTCATGATTCTCATCCGAAAGGGTTCGGTTCCATTGCCACACGCGGACACAAGGATGAACTGGTCCAGCATATTGGGACATCAATCGGCGGACGCAATCCCCGCCGATCCTATGCGAAAGACTTGCCCTCGAGGTTTCCCCAGGATTACCCGGAGGACTATGATCCTTCAAAGCTAACAGAACGGCAGATTCAGGATATGGCCTACAATGTCTACCTTCGCAAGTATCTCCGGTGCGTAAAGGGGGTTGATGACAACCTAAAGCGATTGTTTGCCTATCTTGAGAAAACCGGGATAATGGATGAAACGGTTATCCTATATACAGGCGACCAGGGGTTCATGCTGGGCGAACATGATTATCAGGATAAGCGCTGGATGTACGAGGAAGCCATGAGAATGCCGCTTTTGGTACGCTACCCAAAGTCGATCAAGGCTGGTGTTCGTACTGACGCTATCGTGGGCAATGTTGATTTTGCTCCCACAATGCTCGCGTTCGCCGGGATCAAGACTCCCGGTTACATGCAGGGTAATAGTTTCAAGTCGATATGCGAGACTGGCAGGGAACCTTCCAGTTGGCCCCAGGAAGCCTACTACCGTTACTGGATGCACATGGCTCATCATGATAATCCCGGCCATGTGGGCATCCGGACCAAGGACTACAAGCTTATCTATTTCTATGGCGCAGACTACAAGGGGGGCAACCTGACGCCTCCGGCTTGGGAACTCTACAACATGAAGAAGGATCCTCATGAGACCCGTAATCTCTATGATGACCCAGGTCATACGGATACTGTGTCCGGGTTGAAGGAACGCCTTGCCTTACTCCGGAAAAGAGTGGGGGACAATGGTCTTGATTTTCCTGCGACAGAGAAGGTTGTCCAAGAGTTTTGGGACTACGATGATGAAGATCGCAAGCAGGCCCAAAAGATTTCACACGACTTTCTTGCCCGTCGGTTGGAATCACTCAAAAATCCTCAAAAAAAATCTGTGCCAAAGAAAAAATAAAAACCAACCATGAAAATTAAACTTATCATT
>JABJCN010000005.1 GCA_018668635.1 Opitutia bacterium | reverse complement strand
GTAAAAAATCTCTGTACCACGCTTTAAGCCGTCCTTGAAGGTGGTTTCCTTCTTCTTTTGCTCGTTCTCGAAGTAATCAATCCGCATGCCCGTAAAAGGCTCAGTCTCACCTTTAACGTATGCGATGTTTTCACGAAATTCTAGTTCGTCGGTTGAGACTTCCCTAAGTGGCTTACTTTCAAGAACCTCTTTCTCCCCACACCCACCAACAAGCAGGGCAAAGCCCACCATCAAACTGCTTAAATATTTCATTCTTTTAATAAAACACCAAGCCACGGGGCGGTAAAGAAATAACACACCACCCGTAGCCTCAACCACCGAGGATATGGGCCGCGAGGGGGTGTCAAGGGCACCTCCATACAGGAGCAAGTGTAGCAAGTGTAGCAAGTGTAACACGGTCCCCCGTAGAAATTCACTGTTCCGGCAACCTGTAAATCACCTTGGTATGACCACCCTTTTCTTTGGGGGGAGGCATCTCAACACAGGTCAACCTGCCGGGCACCAACTTATCCAGATACATCCTGGTGATTTTAGCAGTCTTGCGTAACCGCTGCTGAACCTCACGGGCAGTTGCTCCATCTGGGTTTCTTCCCACAAACTCCACAATCTTGTCCAGCATAGCATCTGTATGGTTTACCTCCCCTGACTCCAGGTATGTCTTCTGGTGGTAACTAAACCAACGGGTTAAGGAGATTGCATCCTCAACGGTATCAGCCGCAATTTTTCTGTCATGGGCCACACCTTCATGGGTTGCTGCATGAGCCTTTTATTATTTATTTATATTCCATTATATTTATATATATTTGAATTATATACTACGCGATTATAATCCTATATACACAATACCCTATTGACTGCCTAGAGGAATGCTGCCATCATTCACTCCCATTAATGTCAATGGAAGCCCGACTTCTCAATAAGTGTTCCCAATAGAAGTCGATTTCGGCAAAAGGGGAACAAATCTATATCCCCTCCCAATGAATTCCAGTTGCTCAATTTGGCTTTGCTTGTTGCTATCATTTGCGGTCACGGCAACGGCGGCGGACCAAGAGACACTGGACAACTACTACGAGATAGACACAGAAAAACCGCTCCGGGATGAGCTTCACCGGATCATCGACGACCACACTATCATTCCCTACACAAAGGTTGGCACAGTTGATGCCATGAAAGTGCTGGATGCCACCCCCGGCGAAGTGGACAAGGTGATTTTGATCTATAGTCGAAGGAAGGAGTATGCCAGCGGATACTCAGAAATCTGGAACCGCGAACACCTCTGGCCCAACAGCTACGGATTGGGAACCTCGTCCAGGGCATCCTATACCGATCTGCATAACCTCCGGCCAGCGGATTGGAATGTGAACTCCTCACGGGGCAACAAGTTTTTTGATAACAGTGACTCATCGGATGCAAACTATGCTAAACCGGCGAACGAGGAAGCACCAGAGACCAGCAGGGACACGGACTCATGGGAACCTCCGGACGAAATAAAGGGCAACGTTGCAAGGGCGGTTTTCTACATGGATGTACGGTACTCGGGGGATGTGGAGAAGGAACCGGATTTGATAATAACGAATGACCTGAGCCTGGTCGCCATAAATTCCCCCTACTTCGCGAAACTAAGGACCTTGCTGCAATGGCATGTGGACGATCCGGTTGATGATGCTGAAATATTAAGGAATGATCTCATCCACACAGAATATCAGGGGAACCGTAATCCCTTCGTGGACTATCCTGAATGGGTGGCAACGATCTACGAGGAGGATGGTCTTCCAGGGACAAGTGAACTCATTGTATACAACGAAACCGAGGGCGCCCGGTCCATAGCCTCCATCCGCTATATAACCACCGGGGGGAATGAACCGGTCAAGGCAGACACGATAGCGGGGTACACGTTCAAGCAATGGTCAGGAGACATTACAGGAGAAGAAGCGGAGCAAACCCTTGAAATGGATACCGACAAGACGATAACCGCTATTTATGACCATGACACCTCCGACAATGACAAGGATGGTCTAACTGCCTATGAAGAGGTGCTGACCCACAAGACCGATCCAGAAAAGGAGGACACAACCGGAGACGGGTTTCCAGATGGAGAGTTGGCAGGAAAAGGAATGGACCCGACAATCAGTTATGCCCCAGTGATGGAAATCATCAAAGCCAATCCTGCGATCCATGACCTCTTCAATGCAGACTCCATTCAGGATACCCATTTCCGCCTCGGGGGGGTCATTATTGAGAAGGTTGGCGATTCATTCCAATTGAACTTCACTATCGAGAAATCTACCGACCTAAAGGTGTGGACGGAACACGAGAAACACAGCGTAAAGATGGATGCGGAAACAGGGATGCAGTTCCTCCGTGTGAGGGTCGGGAAGTGAAGGAGCTGCGGTCCAGGTATGTCTTCTGGTGGCAACTAAACCAACGGGGTAAGGAAATGGTGTCATCAACGGTATCAGCCACAATTTCTCTGTCATGGGCCACATCTTCATGGGTTGTGGCATGAAGACAGACTGTAATTCTCATGGGGAACCCTACCTGATTTTATTATATTATTATATATTTCTTTTGTATTCCTTATCATTTTATTTTGATTTTATAATAGTATGTAATATTATACACTATGCGACTTAATCCTATCAATACAATACCCTATTGACTGCCTAGAGGAACGCTACCATCCTCTATTCCCATTAATGTTAATGGAAGCCCGACTTCCTAATAAGGGTTCCCAATAGAAGTCGATTTCGGCAAAAGAGGAACAAATCTATATATAAAAGACCTGCCATGCGCCTAATCCTTCCCGTCCTGTTGCTGCTGTTTGGTGGATGTGGGCCAAGAATGGGGGTCCCTGTAGTCCTGACAGGCGAATCCCCCAATGTCACCATCATGACATTTAACGTGAAGTGGTTGGTGGACAGCGAAGAACTGGTGGCACGTTTAAAGTCCAAGCGTATCTGGGGATTGGAAAGCCGTGACGAGGAAACCGAAATAGCCGCCCACCATGAAGCTGTCGCCAACACGATTGCCAGGCATTCTCCCGATATAATCTGCCTCCAGGAAGTGATCAATGAGGCCGCGGCAAAGCGTCTTGTGCAAACCCTGCAATCCAAAGGTGCAAACTACAACCTGCACTATATGAACAGTCGTGATTCGTTTACCGAGCAGGATGTTGTTTTTCTGACATCCGCCAACAGCACCGAAACGATTACAACAGAAAAGGCGACCCGTTCATCCCACCCGCGTGATCCATCAAAATGCACGATACTCAGGTGTCGTATTGGGGAACAACATGTTGCGCTGGTTGGCATCCACTTAAAGTCAATACCGGACAAGTTGCAATCGGTCACCAAGAGAAATTCCCAGGTGTCTGCTGTAGCCCAGGATTTACGGAAGCTACACAAGAATGGATATTACCCCATCGTCCTTGGTGACTTTAATGACTGGGATGGTGATGTGGAAGATGCCAACCCAAAGGCCACACCCCTGCCCTCCTCCAGGGTATTCTCCAGCCTGAAGGATTATCATGAGGGTGGTGGCAAAGAATTAATCAACTGCCTGAAGTTCGTGGAAGGAACGGAGAAGCGGTATACCTATGACTACAAGGGATCCAAGACCGTGCTGGATCACATCCTAATCCCATCGAACTGGGAAGGGAATGTTGGCAGTGTAACCATCGATCATGAGTCTCCAACCGATGCAAGCGATCACTGGCCGTTGGTTCTCAGGATGGATGCATCAAGTTAGCGATACCAAGCCATGAAGGACCTGTGGACCCACAGTGCCTGCTGGCGTGCCACACTGGGGGATTGCCCGTTGGACGTCCTAATCCAGGCGCTAAATCAAAAGGAGGGAACCCCATCCAGGAACTGGAACTTTAACCCGAAGAGGAAGGTGTTCCCCGGTACTTTCGAATAGTGAATGGATATGCAATTTTCATCGTTTCAAACTCGGCTCCAACTTCTGACATTCCATTGGAGTTGAGCGTAGACTGAAGCGCGGAGATGAAATCTGCAAAATAATCGAAATTATTCGTTCCGGATACCGAAACACCATTAATAGTGAACCCCGATTTCAATGCTGCGATGTAAGTGGAATCATCCGTCCATGAATCAGGCATTAAATCATGTTTCTTGAGAGTATTTCGGACATCATACCCGAAGTGCGGATTAATATAGCGAAGGACAGTCCCATCTTCATCTGCCTCGATAGTCATCACATAATGATATATACCTTCCGGAAACTCAGGAGTGGGAGAAACCAGGCCGTTGCAATCATCTAGGTCTCCACTACCTTCAACATAGGCAGCGTTGCCGGACGAATCACTACTGCCTGTGTAACTGCTGAGCAGGACTACACCTGTCTTGCTTCCGTCATTCCTCCAACCAACAGGCCCATAGATCGGCCACCCATCGTCGGCAAAACCAATCAACGGGGAATGACCGTTCTCAACCAGGAGGGCATCCAGCTCGTCACACTTTTCCTTTTCCGATTTCCAAGTGTCTGAAAGTAAACGAAGGCAGGTGGGATATTTATGGTAATGGTAGATTCCATTGCGCTGAGGATGCCCGCAACAACCAGAGAAGATTCGACCGTAAGCAGCAGTTTCATTGGGATCCTCAAAGGGATTGTAGATGGGGACGCCGTTGAGCGCCAACCCAACTGTGCCAAGCGGTGTATCGGTGGCTGTAGAATTATTGAGCGGATTCAGCGGAATACGGAAGGTTTCTTGTGCTTCTAAGATTTGGTTAGGATTATTTCCTCCGCTGGAACCAAGATTGTCCTCGCTGAGCTTGAGGCTTTGGAACCCACCGTTCGCCGCAGAATTCCAACCATTTGTCACCTCAACGCCAATTACAGTTGGTGTGTAGTTTGGGAGTCCATTACCGGTGACAACCATGTGATCATTGGCACTATCCTTTTCAATTGTGAGTTGGTTGGAACTGGACTGTCCATCCAGAACCAGGGTGATGGGACCGCCAGCGGCAACTTGGGTCCGGTAGTTGGAAACGATCAAACGAGCCCTGCGCTCAAAAGAGGAATCCCCCTGCAAGTAGGCAAGTTCACCAGATGCAGTAGCGGATGATTCTTCAGCAACCTTTGACCAACCATCTGTAGCGGTGGAATCCTCCTGATAGTAGATGATCGAATTCTGGTTTAATATAATACGCCCAATTAAGGGAGTTGCCTGGTCCGTGTCCGATGAATCAACGGAGAAGTTTGCAGTGCTTGTCCAACTGGAATCCGAGGGGTTGTAAAACCCATAGGAGGAAAGAAAGTATCGCCATGCTGACAATTTATCAAAATACAGCCAGGGATAGGTATCGGGCCGCGACCACATCCAACCGAATTCCAAGTGGTAGAGCCACGTTGAAGCATCTCCAGGATCATAAACATACATCCAGCCGAACGTGTCATGATAAATCCAATTGGAGCCGGAATCGTAAAAGTAGCCCAACCAAGGACTCTTCTTCCAACCATCTGCGGTTACGATATCCGCTTGGGCTCTCAGGTTTTGTATCGAATAGTTTCCGTCAGGCAGTTGAACGACAGGAAAACTATAGTCACTGGAGGTCAAGATGCTGACAACCGCAGGGTCTGTTGACTCGAGCATCGCCTTGGTGTAGGGTTGCCATTCGCTGGTGTATTCCGAGTGATTACGACCCTGCCAGTTTTGCCCTTCCAGGTAAGTGGTTGTGGCCCAGTAGACATATTCAGTGACCTGTGTACCGTAATCAGCTGTCTCATCATAGTAGGTATACCATGCATTTTGCGGATACTGCTGCGGGACGTTTTGAAAGTAACCGCCTCGGGCAGTATCCATTGCACCAGCTATAGCGCTCCCCTGCCTTTCTCCCCATGTGTCTGGCAGGGCCTCGTCCCAACCCTTGTCCGTCACAAGGTGCAGGACTTCTTCCAGGGTTGCATCCCGATCATCTCCACTACTTCCGTTTTCAAATATTTCGTCAGCAAAAAGGTTTTGTGCGCGACTGAGGGTGTTTTCAAAAATTGATTCGTCATTGACCAGGCTGTTCTGCTCTGACTCCGATGCAAATAGCACCATGGTCGCAATCTCGCTTGAAGAGTTTCCCAATAGTTTTTGAAGAACGTCATACTGATCAATAATTCCGTCTTCATTGTTATCCAGATATTCTGCCAAAACATTTGCCGTATGAATAACTTTGGCATCGGAAACATTTGAGGAGGCGAGGACATGCAAGCCATAAACACTAACGTATTTGGTGAACACAGATTTAACACCATCCAGTTCTGTTGGAAGTGAAGAAACCTGATAAGCCACTGAAGCAGGCAATGTGAGAGAAATCCCGATAAAAGAGAGAAAAGGAATGAGGCAGACAGAGAGAAAATTAACAGGACTTTTCATAAATAAAATTCATCATACACAATGACTCGACTCAATCTATCTGAAAATTAAAAGAAACCCTATCTTTTGTCAGGGATTATGACCCCGACACTCTGTATCTTTCTTTTTACGAAAGAATAATGATTCAAGCTAAAATGAGCCCCCTGTTGATGAACGCAGAAAATGTGCACCAGAGAGGATTGCTGGACATATCCATGATGATTGCCAACTGCGATTAAAAGCCCCCAGTTTCCTTGACCACTCAAACGAGGTGGGCTTTCATGCCCATTTATGAAGTACTTTATCGTATCCTGTCTCATTCTTAGCTCATGCAAAATTATCAGTCCGGTGAAAAAGGTTACCGATCCAATAAAGGCAGCTTCTGGAAAAGTTTCGGAGACAGTCGGGATTGGAGCCATTGCCACTGCCGTCGCCTCAAAAAACCTTGCGCAGAAGTCTGCAATAGTAACCAAGATTCCTGGGGAAGTTTATGCACGTGAGATCAGCGGAGAAAACCTACGCAAAAGAATGGCGATAGTCGAAAAGGCGTCATGGCACTACATGGGGACGAGAGGGGAATTTCATTATATCGTAAAAGAATTCATCGACAGACAAATTTTCCGGGTGAGGAAAAAGGATTTTCCAATTGAGGACCCATTCAAACTGACTGCCCTGAAGTCCAAATGGGAGAGGCTTCCCACTCGACAACTTCGACATTTGCCTGAATAGGTCAGCGATTTACAATCAACTGGTCGACCGAGAAATCAATTAGTCGGGCTACGGTGGGTCACTCCCCCCCACCTTGACAGCAAGCCCAAATTAAACCTAGGCTTTTGAGTGATGAATTGGAAAAATATCTTGTGTGCAATCGTGGTGCTAACCGTTTGTGAAGGGAAGGATACTGAAGTCGGGAAGGCAGATATTAAATCCGCCCTGGGAATCCATAACAAGGCCCGGAAGGATGTCCGGGCACCGGCCTTGAAATGGTCAGGGAAACTGGCGGGTGATGCCCAGGCTTATGCGAATTTGTTGGCGAGGAAAGGAGGGGGACTTGTTCATGCCAAGACAAGAGACCAGGGCGAAAACCTGTTCATGGGAACCCGCATAAAAAACCCGGCAACCGCAGCATCCAAGGCATGGTATAATGAGATTAAGGATTACAAGCATTCCAAACTTTCAAAGACGGACTTTCAAGGCGGGAAGCCTATTGGTCATTATACACAAATGGTATGGAAACCTACCAAGCAGGTTGGTCTCGGCATGGCCGTTGCAAAGAATGGCCGGATCTATGTTGTCGCCAGATATTCACCAAGGGGAAATGTCATAGGCAAGTATCCATACTGATTGGTCGCATGAAGAATATACTGATCCCGTTCCTGCTACTTGCCATACTGCTTGCCTCATTTTGGGAACATGCCTTAAGCGCATCCATTGTCCTCAATGATTCTGCCAAAAAGTTCCTGAGTGACTATCGGGAGGACATTAGGCAATCGGATCCCAAGAACCTGCACCTTCACATGAGTGACTTTGAACTCTTCAAGGATTTGGGCAGGGTAATGGAGGAAAAGAATGCGTGGGAATACTACGAACAGGCATACCCGGGGTTAAAAGCGGCTTACTCAGGAACTTTAAGTCACGATACATCTCCAGCCTCGGCACACAAAGCATCGCAGGGCCATGATGCATCAAAATATAACAAGCCACACCATGCGTCACCCGACAATAACCATGAACCGGTCCAGACACAGGATGCCGATAAAAATTTCTTTGGGCGTTGGATATGGATCATAATTGGAGGCCTGGCTGGAACAATTCTGGCCGCAGGGGTGATCCTGCTAATCATTATCAACCAAAGCATGAAATCAAAGGGGGCAAAGAGCAAGCGAGGCACCTAGACCGCATCCGCTCACCACTCCGTAAAGCCGTCGTGAAAAACAGACACCTCTCAGGCGATAAGCTTTGAAAATAGGCAGACGACTCAGGGCTTTTGCCATGAAGCGAGTGCGCCCTGTGGATTCCCTGATACTTCGCCCCGACCATTCTTTGTAATGACTTCCCCTTCCGGTGATACGATGATCAATGCAGGAATGCCACGAATACCAAACTTCTGGGACAAGGTATTGGCAGGCTTTGAGCGGTGTTCCATGGTTAGCCACTTCATGTCTGTCTCCTTCATGTAGGCCATTTGAGCAGCTGGGCTCTTGTCGGAACTGACGAAGACAATCTCAAAATCCTCCTGGTTGGTATCCCGGAACTTGACAAGGCTGGGGGTGAATGCCCGGCATGGGGGGCACCAGTGGGCAGAGAAATAGAAACCAACCGTCTTCCCGGCCAGTTGATTGCGCGAAACTTCCTCTCCGCTTGCATTCATTAATTTTTCGGGTAGTAAAGAAGCCAATCCGGGGTTGAGTGCCGCGGAGGCAACTGTTTTCGCGGATGGCTTTCCGTTCTTGGCGGCAAACCACTCCTTCACATAGGCTTGATCCGGGGCACTCAGCAAATGGATCGGAACCGATAAACTACGACCATCCTCGGTTACAATTTTTGCAATTCGTTGCTCAAGGAAGGCGGTAATTTCGCCATCCACATTGGTCCCTGCGGTGCTGGTCCATGTACGGGCTTGTACAAAGACGGTAAAGAAGAAGGCCAAGAGAATTGTACTGATGATATTTTTCATGGATTGTACCCGGTGTCTGAATAGAGTTTAATATATTTGGAGCAAATGATGGTTCCCTGTGATCATTTGGCAAGAGATGAATGATTCTTGCCCTCCACGGTTGGGAAAATGAACCGCTGCAACCCGGCTTACCGGGGTGACACGCTACGGGTAATCTTTTTTTCCAATTCGATACGGAAGGGCTTGATATCCTTCCCCCGAGTTTGCGTGAGCATGATACCGATGGTGTCCGTCTCAAAATCAATCCAGCAATTAGTGCCACTTGAACCAGTGTGGCCAATGATGGCCGGTTGACCCTTAGGGCCTTTCCTTCGAATAAAAAACCCACCCTGGGCATTGCTGCCGATGGTATGCCCGGTGAGCATCCTGCGGATTGTTCCCGGGGACAAGTAAGGCTGGCCATCATGTACACCGCGATTCCGGATCATGAGCAACCAGCGCAAAAGGTCCGGTGCGGTGGAGACAATCGAGCCACCGGAGGAACTGTAGGTGTTCGGAGGCGGAGGGGTACGCTTGATGGAGACAAGCAGCCTGCCGTTCCTTCCACGGTAGTAGCGGGTCGGCATTGGGTTGCCCTGTTTCAATCGTTCTGCATCCAGGTAGAAGGTATGCATCAGCTCGAGCGGCTGGCAGACTTCCGCAACAAGCAGTTCATTGCGGGGTTTCCCAGAGACCACCTCCCCGACACGTGCGGCCACGTCGGTCCCGATCCCGCTGTATGCGTAGCGGGTGCCGGGCCGAGCCTTGAACGGGAACTCGCGGGCGTATTTACTGACGACAAATGAGAGTGGTTGGCCACGGGCCCAGGAGGCAAACCATGGACGCCCGCCAGAAGACTCATCATTGCGAAGACCGGAGGAGTGGGTAAACAGCTCGATAACCGTAGGTGCGCGGGACACAGGGGTGCCGGATTCAAGCTTGAGGTCCTTGAACTCCTGCAGGTACTGGGAGATGGGGATCGTGACATCGAGCTTGCCGGACTCGACCAAACGGAACATGGCTGTTGCCAGCAGAGGCTTGCTGATCGAGGCAATGACCCCCGGGGTGTCCACCAGGAAAGGCTTCTTAGTTTTCAGGTTCGCAAAGCCAAACCCGGTTTCCAGGACCACCCCGCCACGATGGTGGACAAGCACCGACCCACCGGCAACGGTACCATCGGCAATCGATTCATCCAGATAGGCACGCACTGCGGAGAAATCCGGTTTTGCCAAGACCGGGACCACGGCAACAAAGAGCAGGAAGAAGGGGATGAAATTAGGGGTCATGAGCTTGGAGTGTCTGTCAACAGCAATAAAATGACAGGCCTAATGTGAAGAAAGATTGATACGTCCGGCAAGGTTTTTGGGAGGCACCTCTCGAAATTGCCGACCCCACCTCGCCTTGACACGCGCTCGCGACGGGTTCTAGGCTTTGCCCATGATGAATTGGATAAAAGTTCTATGTGTATCAGTATTGCTTGCAGGTTGCAGCAGCAACCTGGAGACTGGGACCCTCCAGACCGAGATCGACGACTTGAAGACCCGGTCATCGGCTGAACTGGAAATACTGAAGGCTGAGATTCGGACCCTCAAGAAACGGGGTGAAGGAGTCTTTGAGGGGAAAAAGCTCCAATCGAGAAACGGGGTTACTTACTTTGCCCGACAAATGAACCCCTTCACGGGGGTGGCAAAATGGGAACTGGAGAACCTTGAGAAAAAGGAATCCATATACAGGGATGGCAAAAAGGAGGGGCTGGAGACCTGGTGGTATGATAACGGTCAAAAAAAGTTTGAAGGGAATTATATTGGAGGGAAGCCAAACGGAAAATTCACCCGATTCTACCGGAATGGGAAAAAAAGTTACGAGCGAATCTTCAGTGACCAGGTGCTGATCGCCGCCATCGCCTGGCAACCAAACGGAGACAAGTGCCCTGAAACTAAATACGTCAAGGGGAACGGGACACTCTGCCAATACCATGAAAACGGAAAGAAGGAGTCTGAAATCACTTTCCGGGACGGCAAAAAGATTTTCGAAAAGAAATGGGACGTGGACGGCAACCTGAAGTAAGCATCCAACCCGTTCATCCATGCCAGAAAACACCGCCATCACCATCATCCTTTCTGGCATTGGGGGACTTGTCCTCCTTGTCCTCTTCCTGATTCTTTAGTATTCTGCGCGGAGTATCTCGGCGACCTTCGGGCGTGTTTCCTTGATGAACTCGTAATCCAGTTTTAAACCGTGAGGAGCGAGAACCCCAAAGATGTAATCATAGATTGGCTTTACGCCTTCAAAAGGCCCGCCAACAGAATCAAGGGCTGTTGAACCTGCGTTATTCCTCGAGTTCCGATCGGCGCCTTTTGCCAGAAGTGCTTTGACGATCTTTTCGCGACACAGAAAAGCAGCGGTATGAAGTGCTGTGGACCCTTCATTGTTTTTCACTTCGAGATCAGCGCCGGCTTCAATCAGCAGGCTTGCTGTTTCATTTTGCCCAAACGACGCCGCTGCGATAAGGGCCGTGGCCCCACCCTCGGGGTTTCGTATATTCAGGTCGGTACCTGCCGCGATATGCTGCCGAACCGCTGCGACATTTCCAGAAACGGCGGCATCGGTCAGGGACATATCCGGTGCTGCCGTACTCGAATCACCATTCGGGGAATCACCAGAATCGTTACATCCCAGAATTCCGATCATGGTGAGCACGGCGACAATGGGAAGATGTTTCGCTGATTGATAGTTCTGTTGCATTACGTCCTTTCTGCTGAAAAAAAATTTACTGTGGACAAAGCCTATGGTTATTAGTGAGCCGCTTTGCAAATCCGGGAATTACGCTATAGTTGCCATCACCCGAGTCAACTCCTACCCGTTTTCTTGACCGCGGCACTGGATGCTGTTTCTTTGAACCCATGCAATATTCCATACCTCTTTTGATAATAGCCTGCCTGCTGGGCGGGTGTCAGACAATTAAAATGGCAAGCGAAGAAGATGCCTCAAAGCCGAAATTAAAATTTGAGTACTACGATGATGGGGCAAAAAAGTCCCAAACCCCTTACGTGGACGGGGAGAAGCATGGGCTACACATTGCATTCTACGAAAACGGATCAAAAATGGCAGAGATTCCCTACGTGAACGGCAGGAAGCACGGCACATATATTGCGTACCACGAGGACGGTTGGAAGAATTCCGAAACCCCTCATGTGAACGGAGAGGAGCATGGCATGGGAATTATGTACCGCGAGGATGGTTCGAAATCGAGGGAAACCCCCTATGCGAACGGAAAGCGTCATGGAAACTGGATTGTGTACCGTGAGGACGGTTCGAAATCCAGGGAAACACCCTACGCCAACGGTAAGCGACATGGTGCCTGGATTGTGTACCGTGAGGATGGCTCAAAGCTGAAAGAAACCGTCTTCGAAAATGACAAAGTGATTTCCCCGTAAGTCTGCAAGAGTTTCTATACCCGCCGCAAAATCAAGAAGGCGGGACGCGATGCGGTGGGTCATCACTTCGACGATTGAGACAGGAGGTCCACATCCCTGATTCCTTGACCGCCAGCTTACTGATGACTAGTTTATTGTGATGAAGTACATACTAAACATCATACTCCTGGTGATTCTTTACCCCTTTCAATCTAGTTCGTGTGGAGATTATAGGCATCTTGTAGAGCCTACACGGATTTATTCGTCGAAAACCCCTTCCCATCATTTAGCCACTTCCGATGGCATAGATTTTAAGGAGGGAAACACCCCGAGGGCAAAGATTCAAACACAAAGGGAAAAACGGGACGACGAAGTATTGGAACCCGTACCCGAGAATATTCTAATCTTATTATTAATAGTATTATTAATTATTGCATCAAGCATAGCCTTCAAAATTTACAGCTCAATAAAACGTGTTAAACTACAACGTGATTTTGCCTCAGCGAATGGGTTCGAGTTCAAAAAAAAGACCAACCGAGATGTACATCCTTATAATCTACTTCACCTATTTTCAAAAGGCATCCGTAGAGTAATTTGGAACGAAATGAGTAAGCGAAGCAACCAGTTCGAGCTGGTGATGATGGATTATCGATATTCGAGCGGTGGTGAAAAAGGAAGAACCTACCGCCAAACGGTCGTTATGCTCGAATCCAAAGAACTCGATTTTCCAGCCTTTGATATTCGTCCTGAAAACATTTTTCACAAGATAGCGTCCGTAGTTGGGTACAAGGATATTGATTTCAAAGAACATCCTTTATTTTCCAAAAAGTACCTGTTGAGGGGAGCTGAGGAAGAACAGATCCGAAACCTGATGGGTACAGGGTTACTGGAGTTTCTTGAGAGTCAAAAGGGAGTTAGCATGGAGTGCGATGGAACGAGAATTATATATTATCGGTACAATAAGTTGGTTTCCAAAGACAACTTCCAATCCTTCTGGGAGGAAGCCAATGAAGCTTTGCTGTTGGCGCTCCCAAAAACTACTTCATGAGCTGAAGTCTTTCCACGGATTTCAAAAAAAGCATGGCAGATGCATATCCACCAAGGAATTCTAACCTGCCGCGAAATCGATGACCCCCGTCGCGGTGGGCCATGTCATCCCAAGACCTCCACCACCCCAACTTGACAACGTCTGCCGCCAGACGTTAGGGTTTGTCATGATGGAATACCGGATAGCCAACAAATTGACTGGTCCTGACACGCAAGAAATGTGGAGGAAAGGATAGATGCCTGAGGCAAATAAAACAGGAAACGGGAATGATGACGAGGAGGTCGTGGTTGATGGTGAATTGCTGCAGTTTCGGGAAGAAGTCGCATACCTGCCCGACGAGCAAACCCCTTTCACGGGAGTTGCAGACAAGAGATACGAAAACGGGCAGAAGCTATCGAGGACCAACTACAAGGATGGAAGGATGGAAGGTCTCCTCACCGCCTGGTTCGAGAACGGGGACAAGGAGATGGAAGGCTACTATAAGGGAGGCAAGCTGAATGGCCCCTACATCTCATCATGGTACTCTAACGGACAGAAGGAGGAGGAAAACAACTGGAAGGATGGTAAACTGGACGGTCTGTGGTCCGTATGGTACGAGAATGGAGAGAAGGGATCGGAAGCCATCTACAGGAACGGTGAACTGATTTCAAAAAAGGAATGGGACCCCGATGGGACCCCGATCTAAAATACCATGAAAAAGCTGACGCCCCTTATATGTGTGGTGATATTACTCGCAGGGTGTGGAAGTCAAAACGAGGGTCAAGATCCCGAGGCAAAGGGTAACCCGCCAGGGAAGGCTCCCGCAACAAGTGCAGTTGCAGGGACGTTTTCGGTCGAGAAAATCGAGAAGCTTGTCGGCGAGGCAAAGGCCCTCTTTGACAAAGGGAAATACAACCAGGCAAAGACAAGGCTGGCCGAGGCCTATGGTGCGTTCCAGCGGCAGGGAGTCAAGGATGAGGCATGGCACATACACTTCCTGAAGGAGTTCTGCAGGATTGCCGATGCCCTGCAGGAAAGCGACAAGGCCATCCAGTATGCCAACGAGATACTGGCTCATGCACGCAACGATGATGACAGAATTTACGCCCATAACCAGCTCGGTTCAGCCAACCGCCGAAAGGGGCTGCACGACAAGGCCATCGGGCACCTAGGGAAGGCTGTCGAGATGGGATTGAAGGCCCATGGCCCCGGGCACTCGGATTTGGCATCAAGCTACAACAGCCTGGGCCTGGCCTTTCTCGGAAGGGGTGAATACGACAACGCCATCGCGTACCACGAGAAAGCCGTCGAAATCTGGATGGAGACCCTTGGCCCGGAACATCCTCGAATTGCCACCGCCTACCACGGCACAGGCACGGCCTACGACAAAAAGGGCATGTATGGCAGGGCCATTGTCAATTATGAGGAGGCCTTGGCCATCTGGTTAAAGACACTCGGGGCCAACCACCCGGATGTGGCCACATGTTACAACAATCTGGGCCTGGCCCACGACAACAAGGAAGAACCGGAGAAGGCAATTGCGTATTACGAAAAGTCCCTTGCGATCCGGCTGAAGACCCTCGGCGACGACCATCCCGATGTTGCAACCAGCTACAGCAATCTGGGTTCAGCCCTCAACAACAAGGGCGACCATGGCGGGGCCATCGCCAACCATGGGAAAGCCCTGGCAATCTGGTTGAACGCCTATGGGCCAAACCACCCAACAGTTGCCACGACCTACAACAACGGTGCTGTCGCCTACTCACGGAAAGGGGATCATGACAAAGCCATCAACTACTACGAGAAGTGCCTGGCAATTGAGCTGAAGACCCTCGGCGATGACCATACTGACGTAGCCATAACCTACAACAACCTGGGCGCGAGCCATATCCGAAAAAAGGAATTTGACCAAGCCATCGGCTATTTCCAGAAAGACCTGGCAATCATGCTGAAGGCACGGGGGACTGAACATTTGTCGGTTGCCACCTGCCATCATGACATTGGAACAGTATATGCCGCCAAGGGAGACAAGGAGGCTGCAATGGCTTCCCTGCTAAAGGCAAAGGCGATACGCGAGAAGAAACTGGGCTTGAAGCATCCGGAGACGCAAAAGACCCAGGAGTACATTGACAAGCTGACGCCCTGATGCGGCCGGGGGAAGCCGGTTGGCAAGAAAAGGACTATCGCACAAGGTAGCGGACAAAGGCCCATCCACAAAAAAAGAAAACAAGAAGGACAAGAAGGCTGACCAATTCGCGGAGACCCTTTTTATCCGCCTTCCAAACTTTAAGCATCAGGGGGGAACCAAGAAAGAGGAAGGCAAAGAACCAGCCCCAATCCGACCAATCCGTTTCTGACAACGAGGAAGGAAAACTCTCCATGATGCTATACCCGAACCAAAGATAGTAAATGGATGACAGCCAAATCATGTACAACACCCTACCCGAGCAACTAGAACCGTCAAGGAGAAGGAACAAAAGGGTACTTAATGAAATAACTTCACGCGGGAATATAATTTCTATATGTCAAAAACAAAATCCAAAACAATTTTGTTCGTGCACAACTCAACCGTAAATAACCAAGATCAGTATGGAATTGAGAGGGAAATTATAACTGGGAAGGAGAGACAAAATATGAAACGAGGAAGGTATTTAGATGTGCGAAAATTGATGTGCACTCTAGATAATGAGAATCAAGAATATAATCAAATATATCGTTACATGAAGGATATAGTAAGAAAATGGGTTGGTGGGGAAGAGATTCGTGTGGGAACTAACCAATAGATGGGGAATGTCGAAACCTAGAGGAAAGAATAAAAAATGTAGGGGCCCAAAGTCCGACAAAGATCCCGAATCTTTCAGCATGAGCGTGGGAATCAGGAGCTTCACCTTTGGCCATATACCAGATAAGGATGGATCCAATGATGGAAGCAAAACCGGCAATGAAACAGATCGTTGAGAGAGGATTGGGTGTGTTAGAACTCATGAAGTAGTTGGGTTGGATTAAGAGTTAAGATGTAATGTTGAAAGGGAGTATACGATGGAGGAGTTCTATTGGATCACCAAAAACAGGATTGGGCACTCATTGAATTAGAATTTAAGGTAGGTTATCGGCCACAGGGCACGAATCCACCTAAAAAAAGAACTCTCAAATTATAATGATGAGGGGGATACAAGAAATGAAAATCATTACCATAATAATGAGCCAATAGCCACAGCCAAACTCTCGATGGTGGAGGGTTATAGGAGCGTCAAAACCCGAAGGTGCTACTAGAGGTATTTTAATCACCAGATTAGTCGGGGGCAAGATTTCCCATACAAAGCAGTGAGGGCAAAAGGTTCCCCCCAGAAAACGTATCTTCAATCAACGCGCCTCGATTCGAAGCCGAAAAAATGTGGCGGTGCCGGTGTCTGAAATGGCATTGTGCCAGTAATGCTGAAGAATCCCAGTATCAAGAAACTTGGATTCCCCTATGTCGAACTGGTTGGTGATAGGCAACCAGTCCAGCAGATTAGTGGAATACTCCGAGACAAAATTCAAATCGTCTGCTGCAGGGTTCTGCCATATGGTATAGGTGCCACGCAATTTTGCGGTGATCTCTCCGGCTAAGGGGTCGATATTGTAGGAAGGAAAGTTGGTTTGACCGTTTGTGTCTTGGCCAAAGGCGTAATCAAGGAGATCAGGATGACCATTGCCATCGGCGTCCAAGGTTGGGTTTGCCAGATAGTGATCACCTTCACCTGTCCCAGGAGAACCGCCTGATTGGCCAATCCGCCAGATGGAAGGATCGCTTTGCGAAGAGCTGGATCCGTGGAAAACAAGACTCGACCCGTCCCCATCTGCAGCATCCGGCCAGGGGACATCATCGGAGTATTGAAGTCGGGCCAAGGCATTCCCTTTCATGTCGACAAGGCTCAATTCCTCCCCCTTGTTGCTTAGAGTCCCCTGATAGACACCACCAATATCCAGCCCGAGTCCATGCGCCTTCTGCATATCAAACTGGCTCCTCGCAAGAAGGAATCGACCGGATGCCGGAAGGATCGTGTCAATGGTACTGGAGAAAATGTATCGAATTCCCGTCTGGAACCGGGCACCGCTTAAGTTGATTGCCTGACCGGAAATATTTTGTAGTTCAAGAAATTCCATTTGCGCATTGTCTCGCGGGTGGTAGTGAAGCTCGGAGATCACAAGGTCACCCGGTGCAACCGGATGGTGAACCCAAAAAAAGGTGTCAATGAGAGCCGACCATTCACCGTTAAGTAATGCCCGTGCCTTGACCCAGGTGTTCCGGTTGATGACAAGGGAAGCTATATTGGCAACTGAACCGATTGCAGATGGAGAGATTTCACCGCCCTTTAGTCTCGGGTCGCTCCCATCCGTTGTGTGGTGAATGATGGCCCCGGCCTCGGCGGATAGCTGCAATTCAAACCCTGCAAATACCGGGCCTCCATGTCGATTGAGGATCGGTGCATCAGTTCCCGGGTAGAAACCTGCCGATTTGAGGTGTGAAATCACGGTGGTGGTCCGGGTGGGAAACCAAGTGTTGAGAATCTCATCCCTGGCAATGGACCAGGACCCGGGGCTTCGATAGCTCCATCTGGCGGATTCAGACAGGAATGCCAGCTCCATCTCATCAACCCGGGCTTTGAGACGTGCGGCATTGCTTGATGGGGTCAGCGCACCATTGTTAAACAAATGCTTGTGGATGCGATCCGCCAGAAGGACCATATAATCGGGATGTCCCTCCTTGTGCAACATGCTGAAGATACTTCCCGGGCCGTCACCGGCTTTCCTTCCCGGGGAATCCCGACCGGTTCGATTCCCGGCAGTTGTTCGCAACCAGCCATCCGCATCATTTAGAAAAAACTTGAATCCGCTCCCCTCCCCGGTCGGACCGGCACATCGGTACTCAGCCTCCGAGTTCCCGAACATAAAGAGGAGCATGTAGTCGATGTAGTTCGGGACATCGAGATAAGTCCGGATTTGTTCGTAATCACCACGAAGGGACTTGATACGCGTCCAGGCAGACCCGTCACCGTCATAGGGATCACCGGGGTCAGCCCAACCGCCGACATTCCAGTTGCCATTGATCGACTCATAATCCTCCGTTTGCCCCCCGAGGTATTCAGTGAGGGTATCAGCGCTCCAGCGTTCACGCAGGTGGTACATCCCCCAATAGGAGCCATTCAGGTAAAGATGCACGAAACGGCCGTGGGGATTGATGTTCCCCATCTCTAGCATGGTGTCATCGGTGAAGCGATTGGACATGTAGAAGCCTCGTTTTTCCATGTCGTGTGAACCGGTCCGGAGGTTCAGCTGATCAAATTCGGAAGCCGGTTCGATGCCATGTTCAAACCCTTCAAAAAGAGGATAACTCAACTTTGAAACACCGTATTCCTTGCGGAATGAAATCCGAAAGTTCTTCTTTGCAAAATTAGTGAATGCACCCCCAAAATTACGAATGCCCGCGTTGACCTGAAACCCCGTTTCCCCATTGGTCGGGATCAGCTCAATAGAGCCAAAGGCTTCCGTGCTACCGTTAATGGAACCCCCGGTTGTGATAACAATGGAAGGTATGCCAACCAAGGATTCACGCATCTTCGGGCCGTAAACCGCATGCCCGGTAATCCCCTTGTCCATGACAGCGCTCTCAACAACATCATCCCTGAAAATATAGGACCGAGTCTCAACCCGGGAACCAGTCTTCCCAGGCCCGAAGGAAACCGCACGGACAGTGGTTGTTCCACTGATTGTAAATGGACCGACGTACAACTGCCCCGTCGACAAGGTGGGCTCTGTTGAGTCTGTCGTGTAGCGAATCTGGGACCCCGGTGACACGGCGGAAATCGTCAGCTTGAAAGGCTCATCGTAGAATCCATGTGGAGGGTTCATGATAACCCCAACCTCATTTGATTGCTCAACCCAAGCCTCAACTTCGGCAACCTGAGGGTTATACTCACCTTCGCCAGTATTTATGATTCGGATAAAACGACCGAACAAATTGCCGTGGGGATCGAGAGCTGAATCAGCTCGGTCGATACCACCCCTGCCCGAGTTTGTCCCATCGGGACGCAGTATGGTTGACCAGTTTGGAGTCTCACGCTTGGCATCATTTGAAGCGAAGACTGATACACGATATCGCGTCAAGCGCTCAGGGCAACAATTGGAGCGATTATATACCACAAGTTCGTGCAAGGGATAATCCTTTCCGAGGTCGATTTCATAATAGAACCCAGCGGTACCCATCTTGGCCTGTGGATGTGACATGGTTGCTGGATTACCATCTGTCAGGTTGGCCGATGGATGTCCGGAATGAGTTGCCCCGGATGCCACTACCGGGCGGCCAAGCGCCACATTTGTCTGCCGGGCAAAGATGGATGTGCCAAGGGGAAGGCAGGCAAGGGCAAAATGGAGAATGAAGGCTTTCACTGGATCCCGAGTAAGGATAAGGAGAAAATGTTCCACCAATCCTACTTGCCGCAACAAAAGATGCAAGGTTGAACCCGTTATCAGGAAACGGCGATTCCCCACGAACCAATAGCGGCTACCTGGTGAAGTATATCCTGGCAGCGGACATGACCCTTGGTGCCAGCAAAATCGAAGCCAACATGGTGGGGATCGCCATGAGTCCGAAGGTTATATCAAGAAAATTGATCACATCATCCATTTTCACCATGGCAGAGATCACAATCGTAAGGAGGTAAAAAATCGCCAGAGGAACTCGGGCCCTCGAACCAAAAAGGAAACAACCACATTTGCTGACGTAGTAGGAGAAGCCTATCATGGAAGAAAAGCTCAGGAAAAGAACACAAAGCAACAGAAGGTAGGGCCCAACCCCCGGAATCCCCTCGGAAAAGGCCTTGGCAGTCAGGTTGACGCCATCCTCTCCACCATCCTGCCAGACGCCGGTGACCAGAATGACAAGCCCGGTCATGGTACAAACAATCAATGTGTCGATCATCGGCCCAAGCATGGCAACCACTCCTTCTCGAATCGGCTCACGCGTACGGGCGGCACCATGCGCCATGGCTTCAGTACCCATACCTGCCTCATTCGAGAATGCAGCACGACGAACACCCGTGACAATAACTGTACCAAGAGCTCCACCGGCCATAGCCTGACCTGTAAAGGCATCCGTAAAAATCAGGGCAATGGCACCCGGCACCTCAGAAAGATGACTAACGATAATTATCATGGAGCACATTCCATAAAGGACAACCATTGAAGGCACCAATAATGCAGCCACATGGCCAATCCTCTTGATTCCGCCAAGAATCACCAAGCCAACAAGTACCGCCATCAATAGCCCAAAAAATCCATTTCCAATATTTATCGCCATATCAGACCCCACGAACCAACCGCGTGGCTCAAGGAACATTTCTCGGGTGACTTGAACAAGCTGATTGGACTGCAGTAAAGGGAGGCACCCAAAGAGACCACAGATGCAAAACATGACAGCAAGTGGTTTCCACTTCGCCCCCAGACCTTCAATAATGAAATACATTGGACCACCTTGGAGTTGCCCGGCATCATCCCTGCCCCGGTACATGATGGCCAGACTGCAGGTAAAGAACTTGGTTGCCATTCCCACCAAGGCACACATCCACATCCAAAACAAGGCACCGGGTCCTCCCTGAGTGATGGCAATTGCCACCCCGGCAACATTGCCCATTCCAACCGTACCGGATAAGGCACTACACAAGGCTCGAAAATGGCTTACTTCACCGGGAGCCTTTTCATTATCGTACTTTCCGAGCAAGATATCAACCCCGTGCCTCAGGTATAAAAAAGGGGTGAAGCCAGAGTAAAATGTGAAAAAAAGTCCGCCGCCCAGTAAAAGACAAAGAAGAGGTGTCCCCCAAAGCCAACCAGCAGCTTGCTTAAGAAAATCAGACATGGATGAGATAATCCTGCTGTGTCTCTAGGATAAGTCAATCTGCAGGCAATTCTGCAACGGGAATAAACTGCACTGAGTCCACGATCACATATTTACCCTCGGTCCCCGCAGTGCCAAATCTCACAAATCCATGCTGGCCTTTAATGAATTGAAATTTCCCAATTGAACGAAAAAGTTTTTTTATGGGGGCGGGATCACCCTCATTGATAAGGACAATGGTTTCTCCCTTTGCATGACGGATGCGGATCGGAACCTTAGTGGCCCGCCGAATATTTGAGTTGTGTGATACACGCACCTCATAAATTCCCGACCAGGGAAGGTCAGGGGTAAAGGTCACACTTTTCTCACCTTTTTTTTCCTTCATGTCATGGATATAGCTGATCCCGACAAAAGGGGGGGTATGGATACTATGCTTCCATATACCGACAAGTACCGCATGGGTATTGTCGACAACAATACCCTGAAGAGTCATGGGGTCAGGCACAATAAAACGAATATTCTCGGGTTTATCCACCTGATCGGCTCGAGGCAGGCATTCTCCGGCAAAGCAATTGATGGCAATCAAACAAAGGCAAGGCAGGTAATTCATATGAAAAAAAGATCCATTAAATAGGCTGTTAGCTTGATCAGAAATTTCTTTTGTTCCAGTATAAGAATCATTCCGCAAGTCATGAAATCAATCTACCTACCGAAAGAAATGGAACTTTTGATCTGCTCTTATGGAGGAGTCGGAACAACTTTCCTGATTGATTTTCTGGCACATTATAAGAAGTGCAATAATAGAGACGATCAGGATGGATTCAAGCATCTGGATAAACCCCCGCCAACTCGCAACCCCGAGCTGAAGACAATTTATATTTTCGGAAAACCAATTGATGCAATCTATTCCTTGTTTCGTCGAGGTTTCCATAATGAACAGTCCTATAAACTACTGGAACAGTATGAAAAGTTGAATCCTGTCCCGATTGAAATGTCGTTGGAGACCTATGCAAAAGAAGGAACTGACCGGTTTCATTTTGAAAACCATTTTCTTAACTGGAGTGAAAGGAATTTCCAGTACCCTGTTCTCTTTGTCCGCTACGAGAAGATCTGGGAGAATCTGGATACACTGCTAAAATTTGCAGGGATTCCAAAAGAAAAAAAGACTTCATTTCCCCAAAAAAAAGAAAGAAAAACTCAATCACAGGAAATTCCAGATGAAGTACATGCCAGCATGCAGCGTATGTATGGAAATTTTCAGGACCAACTAGAAAATAGTCCTGACTGCTGGGTTTTTAAACGGCAAAAGAACGCTTCTGACAGGATATACCCTTTGCAATACGCCACCCGAGCCAAAGTGGGAATGTTGAAAGTTTGGCTGAAGCGCAATATTCTACGATTAATGGGCAGGAAGCATTTTAATCCATGACAAAAAAAGGCGCCCGAATTGGGCGCCTTTTTTGATAAGAGAGTTGTAAATCAGTCTATTCGTTATACTGCATCCATCCAGGGGTTGAGGTCTCTTCCCCTGCGATAAACTGATGGAACCAATTTTGTTCAAACGTTGCCGATGCACTATCCTGATCCACCACGTAATAGAGCCAGCGGCTATCTGAACTGCGGTAAACATATGCAGCCGGATAGAGATTGGATTGTGTGAACTGAGTGCTCGTAGTCCAAAGCCAACCAAGATTGGAATTCGTGCTGTAGAGCCAAACACTTGAAGCATCGGTGGCCGAGATATAAACCCAGCCAAGGTACTTGTTGTAAACCCACTTTAGATCGGACTGGGTGGTATCATAATAGAACAAACCGAACCATGATGAGAGATACCATCCATCGGCAAGTGCGGTGGATCCAGTCAGTACGGTATCTAGAAGCGTGGTTGAGGAGTTGCTGGAAGCCGGAGCCGTAGGCGCCCAACTAGAGAAATGATCCACCTGGGCAAGAATCTTTCCAGACGCTTCATCAATCGTCGCAGTGGCATTAACCCAGGCATTCTTTTCAGAGGAGTATGAAGAGATATTAAGATCTCCGGCACTAATACCATCCTCAGCAAGCTTTGTGGCATCAAAGGCCATGGTCATCGTGACTGGCTTGGCAAATTCCTGGCTGATCTCCTTACCACTGCTGTCATAGAGTTCGAGCTTGTAACCATAATCCAAAGGTTGATCATTGGCGTTCTTAGCCAAGCCATCAGTGTAAGGATTCACAACAAACCGAGCCTCTGAGTTGCCATCGGCATCCGCAGTGACAGAGATTGCATTTGCGGGGATATATACCTCGGTGCCGTCATCCAGTACCGTGGTAAAGTCCTTTGTCGGATCAAAAACATTTGCCGCGCCATCGGGAACGGTGAAGTCCGGGGTGGATAGAACAATATCCTGAGACTCGAGAGTGAAAGCAGAAGTGAGATCAGCATCCAAATCCTTGTCCGTGATGTAGATGGACTCGGTTCCATCCTCAGCGACTGTAGCGTGGTCTGCACCAACATGCCACTTGGAACCGGCAGGAACCAATAATTTGTAGGTACCATCAGAAGCAGTGACCCCCTCCGCATACTGGCCGTCATCAGAATAGGCATAAACGAATGCTCCGTCCACTACGCCTTCACTTGTGGAAATGGTTCCGGAAATGAAGTTGTCCTCCGCCAGTTTTTCAAGGGCAAGACTAACGGTTGCAGAGCCTGTCGCATTGATGTCCGCGGTCTGAGCCTTGGGCTCAATGTAGTCCAGTTCACGAAGCTGTGGAGGCAGGTAAGCGCCAACTTCATAAACGCCACCGGCTTCAACCTTGATGGAGAAGGTGCCGTCAGAGGACTCGACTTCTGTCTCGTACTCATCATAGCTGGCATCCCCCTCACGATACGCCCAGACATAGACTGTTTGGTCGGAAAGTTGAGTGCCGGCTTCATCCTGGATGGTACCGGTAATTGTTGCACCTGCAGTCTTGAGTGCAAAATCCTGGGTAACAGTAGACCCAGCTGTAGCCGTCACAATAGCAGGGGTGGAAGCATGCTTTAGTATCGAGCGGGATGTATCGGTATCATTAATGATTTCATATCCAACGCTCCAATCACCAGGGCCAAGGGTTAGCGTGTAGGTTCCATCCGCACCGATGGCGGCTTCTTCCCATCCACCCGAGCCGCTGACAGCAAACACATCACCCTTGATGCCGGTGATTGCGGCACTGTTGAGATTCAATGTGCCTGAAATCACGGCATCATTAGACAGGAGGGTGAGGGCAAGTGCGGTCACCCCTTCTGCATATGAAACCTCTCCACCAGAGATGCCAATTGTGACTTCCCCCTGGGGACGATAGCCGCTACCTTGAGGAACGTGAACGCCCACAGCGTATTGGCCGTCGCTAAGATTCAAGGTAAACTTGCCGCGGGAATCAGCCTCGGCTCCATTCACCATGTCAAAATCTCCAGCACCTTCAGCGGCATTACGCACATAAACAAAGAGATCCAAATCACTAATGGGATTACCGGTAGAATCGACAACACTACCAGCGACTGAAGAGTCTGCCTTGGCCACAGTGAAATCAAGTGACTTTGTCTCATCGCCAGCGACTTTAACACGTCGGGGCTCTTGTAAAAGGTAGGGAGATTCGGTATTCCCCTCGGTTGCTTTGGGTTCAAAGATAACCTCCCATGCGCCGCCATCGACATTGAGTTCATATTCACCAGAAGCGTTGGTCGTATCGTCAATAAAATCGCCGGTCTTGGCATTCCATGCCGCAACAAAGAAGTTGGGCAAGGCACTACCGGACGCATCGGTCAGCTTGCCTTTGATTTTCGAGCTCTTCGATCCGAGACTAAGGTCGCCCAATGCAACCTCTGCATCCTTAACGCGAACGTGCGTTGAACCGGGTGGGGTGTAAGTCGGGAATTGAGCGGGATCGACCCAGACAAAGACTTCATAGCCACCTTTAGGCAGAAGAATCTCAAATGTACCATCCGCACTAATTTCAGCGAAGTTACCCTCCCCTTCAGGATTAAAAGCATCAATAAAGACGGCAGAGGTCAGTCCGGTCCAGTCACTGGTGCCATCCGGTTTAAGAACCTTGCCGGTAACCTTTCCATTACCAAGGGCTGTCACCTCGAAATTGACAGTCTTTGCCTCAGTGGCGGAATCCATGGAGAACTCAACCTCTTCCTCGAAACCATCATATACCCAAGCGGCTTTCCCTCCAAAAGCGGGTGCAATATTGACTTCCCAGAACCCGGGCCCGGCTGTCAGCTCATAAGTTCCGGTGGAACTGGTTGTAGTCTCAATTTTACCACGTTCTGAAAAGGCAAATACTTCAGCCCCGGAAATGGTGTTTCCGGAAGCATCCACCACGGTACCGGAAATGGTCTTTGAGGATGGCGCCAGATATATAAACGGGTTTGTCTGCTTCACATCGGAAGCATCCAGGACGGCACTACCTGAGGAAAGATTTGCAGTCACACGGTAGGTGTACCCCTCCCCTGGGGTGATGGAAGTGTCGATGTAACTTCGGACACTTGACGCCAAATCAGTACTCAGAATACTCTTGTAGCTTCCAGTAGTACCAGCTTTACGCTCAATGCTAAACCCGGTGGCAGTCACCTTGGTTTTCCAGGACACCTCAATAGCGTTACCAACCTTGAGCAACTTCGAGGGATTGGTAATAGTGAAGCTAACAGCTCCAGGATCGCTCGCACGATGCGCTGGAGGAAGGCCTACAGTCACGGAGTAACCACCCGTTGAACCAAGACTCAGAGTGAAAAAACCATCTTTGTTAATCTCAACGTATTCTTCTACGGATTCGTCAGCATCTTCAGATTCCCAATCTGGATTGCCATCACCATCTTCATCAGTAAAGGCCCAAATCCAACCCTGCTTCAAAGGAACAAGTTTTTGGGCACCATCCGCAGACTTCTGTTGAAACATAACACGTCCAGCGACATTCGATGCCGTCAGCGTCAAGGTCTGGTCGGCATGAGTAGCCCCATCATCAAGGTCAATATCAATCTCATTGGACTCTTGATAACCACGGTAAGTCTCGGACTCAAAAGGAGGAAGGGCGAAGATTACCCATTCACCGGGAGGAAGTTTGCTTAGGGTAAAGGAGCCGTCAGATTTCGTATCCACGTGTTTCAACCACATCAAGTAATCCGTGGTATGGGCAATGATCTTGGCACGAGGCACCGCACTGCCATCAGGTGTCTTGACGGTTCCACTGATCGTGCCTCCAACAGGAGCATCTTCAGCATCTCCAAAATCAAGGAATTCTAATGCATCCTCCTCCGAGCTTGTTTCCGCAGTCAGCGTGACTGTTCCCAAGTCAGTGGTCTCGCCATCAACCAAGGTTGTGGAAGCCCCATCATCCCACTCTGTAGCAGTCCATGCAGTGCTTCCGGAGGCATCCAAGGTGTAAAAGGCAGGTTCGTAACCGTCGACCATGACTTCAATCTTATACTCGCCACCTGTAATCTTTGCCGTGTAGGTACCATCAAAGGGTTGGCTCGGTTCCAGAAAAGGAAACTCCTCCTCACCCCATTCGTCATCGGGGTCGGAGAATGCAACAAATGCCCATTCAAGAATGGAGCTGTCAGCCGAATCCTCTACTTTCAAGGTGATGGTGGCTGAGGGACGATCCTGAAGTTGAATATTGATACCCGTGACTTCATCATCACCAACAGCAACTGTTGAAGCGTCATCAAACTCTGCTGCACCAGAAGGAGTCCCTTCAACATAGAATGCAGGAATGAGTGACCCATCCCAACGCTCAGCATAAATCTTGTAGTCGCCGGAAGGAATCTTTGCGGTGAAATTACCGGTTATGGCTCCCTCGGTCTCTTCCATGATGAAATCCTTGGGCCAAATATATCGTTCCTCATCATTGGCATCAACGAACAGGACCTCCGCCCATACCGGGTTGCCAGATGAATTCGTAATGGCTCCCGTAACGATTGAAAGGGATCGGCCAACCATCGTGAAATCCTGATTTTCAACTAGACCGCCTCCAGTGATTGTAACTGAAAGCTCTTGGGCAACGTAGGAATTATCCCAAGTAGAGACAAATAGCTTCACAGCCCCCTCGGGTGCTTCAAGAACATAAATGCCACCGTCTTCAACCCAGCCATGACCGACTGGATGATCCGTGAGGAGTTCTCCTTCATCATCCACGGGATATGCCTCGATATTGGCTTCATAAACAGGTTCCCCGCTAGCGCTTATAACCCGTCCACTGATTTTCCCACGCTGTTTACCAAATTCACGAAACTCGGCCTTCAGAACAAAGTCGATGTCGGTAATCGCCGTGTCCCCATCAACCACAGTTAGGGTTGCAGGCCCATTCTCATCCTTGTAGAGACGGGGTTTGTAAGGAGTGTCATTGGCAATATCAAAACCATCAGCCTCGATATAATAAGTGCCGGGAGCAACCTTGACACTGTAGGCTCCATTTTCGCCAGGAGTGAACTCAATAAAGGCAGGCTCCCCATCAAATGGATCGTCGGAACCTTCAACCTTGTTAATCAACCACACGCCATAGTCCTGAGGAGCCGCACCTTCAGTAGTCTGAATGACCCCGGAAATTGAACCGAAGCTGGACTTATCCAAGTTTGCAAAGGGATCCAGGTAGGGGTCACCAATCTGAATGTCAGCTGTGGACCAAGCGTCATTGCTGAAACTGATTGCCGCAAAGGTGTCAACCAAGCCATCACCATCAAAGTCGATAAAGGAGTCTGCAAGCTCTACCGACCCGCCGCCCTCTTCTCCATTACCATTATCGCCACCATTGTCCAGATCACCAAACGACGGCCTGTACTTCGATTCGTGCTCAATGGGGGCAAGCATTTCTTCCTCCGTGCCGCCGGTGCCGAAGAACGCCATCCCCTCGTAATTTCCCGATGAGTAGGCGTAAAGTCCCTTCGTTCCATAATCCCCGGCAAATTCAGTACCGGCTCCACCCAACTGGAGGCCGAGTTGCTCCGCGAGAGTCCGCGCATCGCTCTCCGTCAAAGGATAGTTCTCACCGCCACCCTCTTCAGGCTCAGGGTTGCCGCCTTCTTCAGGACCTTCGCCCTCAGGCAATTCACCGCCGGACAACTCGCCGCCTTCTTCAGGATCTTGAGGGAAATTTGTTTCGCCAGGGAAAGCACCATGAGGCATCCGCTTGCCCCCATAGGGAGTCAGAGTCCATGCACTTCCTGTAGCAGGGGCGCCATCATCATCCGTGCTACCTGCGATAAAGGACATACTACCATCCTCCTTGACAATGGCTGCAGCTAAATCCTGTGGTCTCCAGATTCCAAATCGCTCACTGGCAAGCTGTAGGGGCAGGTATGTAGTGAAATTGGCAGCAGATCCATCTTGGCCGGCTACATTGAAAGCCGCAACGCTGTCCCATGGAGCTGTGAACTTGGGTTGAGCAACATCCTCCCAAAGCATGTCAGTCACAAAAATGGCTCCCTCATACCAGTATTCCCCTCCCATTTCGACCAACATGCCGAAGGAGGACTCAACAACGGTACCATCCGGGTCCGAAGCAGATGCAGGGGGATTGACTGTCTTGACCGTAATTGAAAATGATCCAGGGTTAAATCCATCCGGTGAGGAGTGAGTAAAGGAAGTGACTTCTGCCCCGTTGATTGCAATATAACGAATCGGGCCGAAATCATACGTAAACTTCAAGGTCATGGAAGTCCCTGCCGGAAGATCTGTCCCGGCAAGATTCGCCTCAGAAACACTTGAATCTGCATTTTCAGACGGCGCAGCATTTGAAAATGCAAAGCTGTAGAGCATGCTTCCTTCATGAAAATCCATTTCAAAATCAACAACCTCTGTAGCAGGATCACCTTCACCCTCGGCAAGACCAGCGTCGCTATCGAGTTGACCATCTTGACCATTGGCACTTTCGCCATTGGCATCGTGGGATTCTTCATCACTCGTAGTCTGGGACTTATAATTAAGAGAGGCGAATGCCGGAGTGGACCCGCCAGCGGTGGAGTAAACGCCTGTGGATTCATCGATGGTGAATGTTCCGGACGCCCCCCATGATGAGCCTTCCAGGGAAAGCTTCAGACCCGGGTTGACATTCTTAAAAATTTCCTCCCAAGGATCAACCGTTTTCAAGTGATTGCCATCCGTGTCAAAGGTAGCATCCAGACCGTTGTCCAGAAATACAATAATCTGCTTTGTCCCATCAGCACCCTCGACCTCATCGGCAAAGAAATAGGTGTCAGGATACTGTTCCTGAAGATAGTCCTTGGCCACTTGGGGCAACTCGAAAGGTTTCCACTCTTCCTCTTTCCAAGGTTCCTGATGCTCCCCTTCTCCTTCAGGATGACTCCCATGATCTCCTTCATGATGATCATCCATGTTGAAATGAGCATTGAGAAAATTGCCATCCCTGTTGAAAGCAGCTTCAAGACCATCTACCATATCAACCAAATACACAAAGGAGTCAGAACCTTCTTCAGAAGAAAGTTCCTTGAAAACCTTGGCATCTGGGGCACTGCCATAAGTGGAGGCAATCCAGTCTAAAATGCTAGAAGGAATTTCATCATCAGCCAATTCAGGTAAATCCTCGGAATCAATAAGGGCAGTATGGAGATGCTCCCCTTGAGCGTTGAAGAAAAGCTCCTTGCCTGAATCCAGCTCGACACCCCAGATATCGCTACCAGCAAGGGTTTCATTAGGTTCTCCCTCTCCGTCGTGAGGTACTTCGCCGCCGTCTTGTGGATTGCCCGCTAAAGATTCATCTCCGTCTTCTGGCAAAAGAGGGTCTAAGTCACCGTCTACAGGTTCTCCCTCTCCGTCATGAGGTACTTCGCTACCATCTGGGGAAGCAACAGAATCCAAACCGTCACCTACCGGGAGTGACATTGGCGAGGTGTTGGAGTATAAATTTACGGAAACAATGTTCGCATTGGCATGGCCGGAATTCGATATCCAATCAAGTGCTGAAACTGGCAAATCTTCGATAGTGTAAGCAGGACCTTGGTCATCGCCGTGGTCATAGCGGTCGTCAATGCCTTGATCGTCATCACGGTCGTCAATGCCTTGGTCGTCATAGCGGTCGTCAATGCCTTGGTCGTCATCACGGTCGTCAATGCCTTGGTCGTCATCACGGTCGTCAATGCCTTGGTCGTCATCACGGTCGTCAATACCTTGGTCGTCATCACGGTCG
>JABJCN010000006.1 GCA_018668635.1 Opitutia bacterium | reverse complement strand
TTCCCGAGTTCCTTCTTCGCGAGGTCGTTCCTTTCTCCCTCGTCCTCATCCAAATGGTAAAGCTCGATCTCGTTCTGATTCATCCAGTGAACAAGCTTCCATCCATCCTTCAGGATCGCCTGGCAGGGCTGAGCACCATGCCCAGAGTGGGGATACCACCAAGCCAGGAAGGGTCTCTTTGTCTTGCCGTGGATCAGTGAAACCAGGGAGCGCCCGTCTACGGTCTGCTTCGGCAACTGCTTGTACCCAGTCAACTCAAGGAGCGTGGGGTAAAGGTCCATCGTGATCACGGGCTCGTCCGTTTTCATGGACGGGATCTTACCGGGCCAAGTGATGAAGGTGGGTATGCGGATCCCACCCTCGTAGTTCCAGCCCTTACTGGCGCGAAGTGGGTAATTGCTGGTTGGCCTTTTTTCCGGTGTACCCGGCATGCAAGATCCGCCGTTGTCGGAGGTAAAGACGATGATGGTGTTTTTTGTCAACCCGAGCTCGTCCAAGGCATCGATCACTTTGCCGACGTTGGTGTCCAGGCTCTCCATCATGCCAGCATAAACGGGATTCTGCTGCCTTGCCGGGACCTTGCGATTGAATCGTTCCGGAATCATTTTCAGCGGAGTGCTGCCGAACATCCGTTGCTTCTTGGCCCGGTACTTCTCGACCAGCTTCTTCGGGGCCTGGATCGGCGTGTGAACCGCATAGTGACCCAGAATGAGAAAGAACGGCTGCTTGCCCTCTTTGACCGTGTCCTTGATGAACCCGATCCCCTTGTCCGTGAGGACGTCGGTCAAGTAATCGCCAGACTTGCCATCCTCCATGTCCGGCACGTCGGCGCTGGGCAGTCCTTTTTTCTTATAGGGATGGAAATAAGATCCGGGCAAGCCGTGCTTGGCGGTGGCCATCTGCCAATCGAACCCATGCTGTTTGGGCATGCCGATCTTTTCTGAACCAACATGCCATTTGCCAATATATCCGGTCCTATAGCCCGCTTGCCGAAAGGCTTCGCCGATCGTCGTCTCAGCCGCCGGAATATGGGTGGCGGCACTGTTGGGGCCATTCGGTTTACGCGGCTCGATCCAACTAGTGAAACCAATGCGTTGGGGATACTTGCCCGTCATCAAAGAGGCCCGGGTCGGTGAGCAAACGTTGCATGAACTGTAGGCCCGGGTGAATATGGCACCCTGCTTGGCCAGCTGGTCGATGCGGGGCGTCTCGTAAAACTTCGAGCCGTACACGCCGAGATCGGTCCAGCCGAGATCATCGACAAAGACAACCACGACGTTGGGTTTGCCTGCGTCGGTTGCGGATTGGGCACAGGCGACATCGGCATTTACCAGAATTGCCGCGGCCAGAACCAGGGCTCCAATGAATCCTCTCCTATATCTACCCATCGCTAATTTCCTGTTCTCAATTGCGGGTTGAAATCCAATCGTTTGTTTCATGTCTTGATCCTCAAATTGTGTTTATTCAACCACTCCGATACAAATCAATTCACGCATGGTGTGAGCATAAATTTTTCCGTTGGCTGCACATATACTCGCACGATTCCAGGAACTGCCTACCGGCCCAAGATCATTTATCCCCACAATCGCATCACCATCAAGCTTCGCTGCATTCCATTTGATCACATGAACGAGGCCACTCATTGTGGGGATATATAAGTACTCTCCAACAACTGTGGGTGGAGCCGAGGCATGATGCCCCCATCCGTTCCCCTTTGAACGCTTGTCTCCCATCACAACAAAACCTCGGGAGTTTTTCATGTCATTGGGTGAAAACGACAAGCGGGATGCTTTAGTCGCGCCTGACAATCGACCTCCCCAAAGAAATTCGCCTTTTTTATGGTCTGGTGTTCTTTTCATTTGTGCGGGAAGTTCAATGTATTCGACCTTTCCCGTTATCAGGTGAACACGACCTAAATAAAGATGGTTATAGGTTCTAAAATAATGGAACTCACCTATACTGAGATTAGATTCCGCAATGATCCCTCCCATACTCCCTGCTGTTGAGATTTTCTCGTTCTCCTGTTTCACATATTTGCCATTTGTCCACAAATATAGATCACCCATATCAATACCGACTTCTTTAGTCAGCTGACCGGTCTTGGCGTCGATCCACAAATGTTTGCCATTAAAAAAGGCAATGGCTTTATTTTTATAGAGTTTCATGTTCTGACTACTCCTAAATCCTTCCACACTATACGACCATATCTCTTTGCCATTATTGCCATCGATAAGTGATAGGCCTTGTGGTTTTTCCGGAGGATTATGCCCGCCACCACGAGCCACAAGAATTACGGGTTTACCATCAAGATGACTGAGCAAGGGTATACAACCCTGAAACACGCCACAAGTACTTGCCCAGCTTATTTCCCCTGTCTTCATATTCAAAGATTGAACCTGGCCCCAAAATTCATGTGCCGAATATTCATCTTTATCATTGGCAAAATGACCTGAAGCATTGGGCCCGTAGTTCTGCCTCACGAAAACAACGGATCCATTGAGTAAGAATGGATTACAACGCCTCCCCGCAAGAGCTTCACGTTGCCACAGTTTGTTGCCTTTGAAATCAAAACAGGCAATCTTACCTGAAGCATTAAAAAAGCAAACCCGTTCACCATCTGTAACGGCTGGGGGAGCCGAACTGTCTGCATAGGGGCTGGAAAGGTGAAAGGAATAACGGCCTTTAATTTCACGTGTCCACAGAACTTTCCCGCTCTGCGAATCACAGCAGTAAGCAACAATGGTATTGCCAAGTTCAGTATCTCTCTCGACTGGCTTCATCGTGCTGAAAAATAAAAAATTCGCCCAAGAAACCACCGTGCTCTGCCCTGTTTCAGGCAAGGTTATTTTCCAATCTATATTTTGATCGTGGACAACACTCCAACTTACTGGTGCCGTGGCCTCAACTTGAAATGTCGCATTGGGACCAGCTCCCTGGGGCCAATTTCCTTGGTTTCCTACACTGGGTGTTGCGAGACAAACTAAAATCAAATTCAGTAAACAAGTTACAGATAACTGTTTCATAAATATTTAACTTTCATATATTTATAATATTCTAAATTAAGCTGTATGGTTCTGGTAAACACCGCAGTCATTCTTCTTGTTCGCCTGCTTCCTTGCCAAGAGGGCGCGCATGACTTTGACCCTGTCCGGCATCTCGTCCCAGAGGTTGTTTTTGGGCCAATAGTCGCCAGGAAGGCTACAATGTCACGAATTTCATGCTGCTTGAGAATGGCACCCTGCTTGGCCAACTCGTCGATGCGGGGCGTCTCGTAAAACTTCGAACCGTACACGCCCAGATCGGTCCAGCCGAGAGCATCGACAAAGACAACCACGACGTTGGGTTTGTCGGTTATTGCTTGGGCACGCGTCGTCGTCCCGGCAAACGCAACCAAAGCCAGTGCCAGAATCAAAAGGTTCGCTGTGATTCTTAATTCCATGGTTCCTATTCTCATTTCCATCGATTTTGTTTTCATTATTCCGATTCGACCGCTGGTAAATGCTCGCGAAAAAACTTGGGCAGGATCTGCACGGCATTGTCTCATGGTTATCCAATCACTCCTTTGACAACGTGCCCGTGAACGTCGGTCAGGCGGTAGTCCCTGCCTTGGAAGCGATAAGTCAGACGCTCGTGGTTGATGCCGAGTTGGTGCAGGATCGTGGCCTGCAGGTCGTGGACGTGCACGGGGTTTTCGGCCGGGCTGTAACTAAAGTCATCCGATGCCCCATAGGTAATGCCCGGCTTGATGCCACCACCCGCCATCCACATGGTAAAGCAACGAGAATGATGGTCGCGACCGTAGACTTTCGGGGTACTCGCGCCTTGGGAGAATACCGTACGCCCGAACTCGCTGCCCCAGATGACCAGGGTATCGTCGAGGAGGCCGCGCTGCTTGAGGTCC
>JABJCN010000007.1 GCA_018668635.1 Opitutia bacterium | reverse complement strand
GTTCCCAAAGGCACCCGTTTTTATCCGGAATACCTTCAGGCAGACGGATATGAGACGGCCTACATTGGAAAATGGCACATGGGACACGAGAAGGACGATGCCCGTCCAGGATTTGACCATTGGGTCAGTTTTCCCGGGCAGGGTGTCTACATGGATCCGACCTTTAATATAAACGGGAAGCGGAAGAAGTTTGAAGGGTATATAACGGACCGACTTACTGATCAGGCCGTGTCATGGTTGGGCGATGCAGCAAAACTGAAGAAGCCCTTTTACATGCAGGTCGGGTACAAGGCTGTGCATTACCCGTTCCAACCAGCGCCAAGGCACAGGGGGCGTTATGTGGGTAAGCCCATCAACTACCCGGAGACCATGGCCAATACCGAGGAGAATTACGCCTCACAACCTCATTGGCTTCGTGAACGGCGTTACGGCATCCATGGTATCGACCATATGGAAACCGGTCCCCTTGACAAGGACCCCGTACCTTCATTTGATGGCCTCTACTATGATTTTACGGAGACCGTGCATGGACTTGACGAGAACATTGGGCGAATTCTTGCACGTCTGGATGAGTTAAAGCTTACAGATAATACTTTCGTTCTCTACCTTGGTGACAATGGGTTTGCCCTTGGTGAACATGGATTCTATGACAAGCGGGATGCTTTTGAGGCCTCAATCAGAATACCGATGCTGGCCCGTGCGCCCGGTCTGATCAAACCGGGGACCCGCGTTGAATCAATGGTGTTAAACGTGGACATCGCTCCGAGTATGCTGGAACTGGCCAAGGTGAAACCTCCTGTGGAGCCGCGTATGGACGGCCGTTCATTTCTTCCCCTGTTTGGGCGGAAGAAAGTTTCCGGTTGGCGTGAGCATTTTGTCTACGAGTACCACTGGGAGTGGAATTTCCCGGCACAACCCACCACCTTTGCCATTCGTACCGACCGATGGAAATACATTTATTATCATGGCTTGTGGGATCGCAATGGCCTTTATGACCTGGAGACAGATCCGCACGAGCGGCACAACCTTATCACGGTGCCAGCATTCAGGGGAAAAGCTGTTGCCCTGCGGGAGCAGCTTTTCAATGAACTGGAGTCGGGTGGTCCGTTGACTCTTCCTGTGCGTCGCCCGAAGAATGATCAATACTATGATCGTAAGCTTCGGCGTTAGAATCTAAAGTTTCGGAGCTTTCCAAGGCGGTATGCCGCCATTGCTCATCTGCTTTTTATAAAGTTCATGGTAGGGTCGAGTGGGGGACATCTTTGCCTTCTCGTTGACCATGAGAGGTCGGGCTTCCTTCCAGAATTTGTCATAGGCGCCACGCAAGCTCTTGACGACCTCCGGATGTTTGTCCGCGACATCGGTGGTTTGGTTTGGGTCCTTGTCCATGTCGTAAAGGGCTTTGTCGACCAGACGATAGCGCTGGTTGCGCACGGCAAAACCTTTCCATTGATGGTTGTTGGGTTCAGATCCGGTTTTCCATCGGGCCTTCTGGGTGAAAAAGTGACGATCCTTCCATTGGGCTTTTGGATTTTTGAGTAGGGGTAGAAGGCTACGACCCTCAACCTGTCCCGAAGGTAGCTTTTCCACTCCGGCGAGGTCGGCAAGGGTGGGAAGGATGTCAATGTGTGCGGCGATGCGGTCGATATCGCGACCGGGCTTGAGGACCCCATCCCAGCGAGCGAAGAAGGGAACCCGCACACCACCTTCGTCAGCGGAGCCCTTTTGTCCCTTCATTCCTGAATTGTAGGCCATCATTGGTTTGCCTGTTTTGTCGGTTCCTACCTTGCCTTTCCCTGAACCACCTCCAGTCATTCCATTGTCAGACATAAAAATGAGAAGCGTTTCTTTATATAAGTCCCATTCATCGAGCTTGTTCATGAGGCGTCCCATATTCTCATCAATATTCTCGATCATTCCATAGAAGCCTGCGGTTTTTGCGCTAAGGCCCAAGCTGGTGAGCCTCTTGGTGTTGCTTGGAGGCGCTATGAAGGGCCCGTGCGGTGCGTTGGTCGTGATGTATGCGAAGAAGGGTTGATCCTCATCCTTTATGTCTTTGATCCAACCGAGGGCCGCGGTGAAGAAGAGGTCGGTGCAATAGCCTTTGGTCTTTACAAATGAACCGTTGTGGCGGATCACGGGATCGAAATACTTGTTTCCGGGCGCGTCGGCGCAGGAACATTTATAGGCTTGTCCGATTCCCCCTGCTCCATGAATGAACACCTCGTCAAAGCCACGCTTGTGGGGTTGATAGGGTTCCTCGTCCCCGAGGTGCCATTTTCCAAAAATACCCGAGGTATAACCGGCGGCGCCCAAAACCTGGGGGAGAATAGTGGCTTTTAGGGTCATGCGTTCACGTTCAAGGATTGTGTGGGTGATTCCGTTCTTCAGAGGGTGTCGACCGGTCATGATGGCGGAGCGCGTAGGGGAGCAGGTCGGGCTGACCAGGAAACGTTCAAAACGGGTACTTGTGTCGTATAGTTTATCCAGATTCGGAGTTTGAATCCAGGGGTGTCCGTGTCTTCCGACAGGCCCGTGACCTTGGTCGTCAGTCATGACAAGAATAATATTGGGTTGCTTCCCTAGTGCGGGTTTTGCCGCATGGGTGTGGCTGGCAACAAAGATGCAAGCAGTCAGCAGGGCGGTGAGGGTTTGGTTGAGATTCATGGTTGTTGAAGGTATTGGTCAATGGTTGGTTTTCCTTTGATCCAGTCGAGACTGGAAAGAAACTTGTCTGTGGCGAACATGCTTTCCCTGAAGGGTTTATTCCCGAACTTTCCGTAGTTGAAAAAACCATGGGGCTTGTCCTTGAAGCTGACCAGTTCGCACCGGTTGCCTTTTTTTCGCATTTCCTTCTCGAAGAGCACCACGGTCTTATGGTCAACGGCACTGTCGTTGGTTCCGTGAAAGATAATGGTCGGTGGTAGGTTTTTTTTGACATGATGGTAGGGGGACAATTGCAGGGGGGGGACTCCTGCTCGGTCTTCCATCGAGGCGGCCTTATCCTGGGGGAAGGTGTATTGCTCCTCAATGTCCGCAAGTGTAACAGCGGGATTGAATAGTAGAAGGGCATTCGGGATGGAAGATATTTTCTTATCTTCTCCCTTTGCTTCAAATTTGCGTATGGTGGCAATGGCCGCGGCGACGTGTCCGCCGGCTGAACCTCCACCTGCAGCGACGCGATTTGGGTCAATGCCGAGTCGCCCGGCGTTTTTTCGAATCCAGCGTACTACCGAATTGCCGTCCTCTACACAGGATACTGCCTTGGTGCCGTGGCGGCTGGACACCCGGTAGTCGGCAGTCATTGCCACAACACCGCGAGAGGCAAGGTAACGGCATTGGTTGTGGAATTGCCCGGGGGATCCATTTTTCCATCCTCCACCGAAAAAGAATACGACTGCCGGCTTCTTGTCGGATGGTTGATGACCATCAGGGTAGTAAATCCATACATTCAACTGGACATCGGAAGCCCTCTTGTAGGTCTCGACTTCTGTGCCGGGTAACTCAGGTGGGTACTGCCGATTTGCAAGCACTTTGGCACAAAGGATTATTAGCAATATAAAGATTCTCATATTAAAAATGTGACCGGGATTGACAAATCCGTGGTTGCCAAGCGCAAGTCTGTTATTCATTTATTGACCCAATATGGCATTTTAGTGCTATTTAAATTTCACCGTGGCAGGTTAGCTTCGGTGCTTACACCCAATAAATCAACTGAACAAAAGTCTCTATCATGAAGAAAGTATTCGCATTTTTCCTCGCCGCCATGTTTGCGGCCAACCTATTTGCCGGTGAATATCCGGACCTGAGTATCAAGGAACTTAAGCAAGCCATCACTGACAAGAAGGTCACCATTCTGGATGTCAACGGCAGTCGCAGTTTTGCAAAGCGCCACATTCCAAGTGCCATCGACTTCTCAAAGGTTGGGAAAGAATTGGCTGGTTCTCTTCCCAAGGACAAAGGCGCCCTTATTGTTGCCTATTGTGGTGGACCTTCCTGCGGTGCATATAAGCGAGCTGCCAGTGCTGCTGAAAAGCTTGGTTACACTAATGTGAAACACCTTTCTGCCGGGATTTCCGGTTGGCTAAAGGCCGGCGAAAAAACGGAGAAGGCAAAAAAGAAAAAGGGCTGAATCCTTCATCTTTTAATTTTTAAAGCGGGCGTCCCAATCGGGCGCCCGTTTTGTTTCTGGAATCAAATTGCAGATTGGGAGTCGGGCGCATTGCTGGTGCCATAGACTACAGTTTACTGACTGCTGGCAGTGTTTCCCAAAGGATGCGGCGGATGGCGGTCTTTTCCAGGGTTGGCAAATAGGCAAAAGCAGGATCGGTCTGTGTTGGGTTAAGCGCCTTGCCCATCCTGCGAAGGACGCGTTCCTTTAGAGGCTTTGGCATGCCCTGGAAGGCGAGGCTGTAGATCATGTAACTGCATCGGTGCTTGAAGAGTCGTGTCCGCAGATCAAGGTCTTTAAGGGCCGATCCTACTGATGAGGGTTGGCGATTGCGCTGAAAGTCCCTGATATATGCCGAGTCTCCCTGTATGCCGCCTGCCGGCAGAGGTGTCTCGTCGGCAAAAAGCAAGTAACGGGCGAGTTCGAGGGCATCCTTATCCAGGATTTTCAAGGCCTCCCCGGAAAGAACCCCTTTACCGGCGTCAATCAGCGCACGTGCCCGGTAGGTTGCAGGAACAACACGATTAACGAACCCGACCTGATGTTCATGCAGGAGGTGAGGTAAAATGTTGCTGGTGGGCCGCGGATAGCGATTCCAGTCAAAGTGCCTGCCGGGTTCAATAGGTGTGGTCTTGAGGCCTGCCGGGGAGAGTTCACCGGTGCGATTGCCCCAGTGCTTGGGGATGTTCGGGGATCCCGTAAGATACCATCCACCAAACCGTTCACTAAAGGGGATGCCATGCCCGGTCTTCCCAATACGGAATGAGTCAAGGGTTCCCCCATTGGGACCGGGGACGACGGACTTGGCCAGCAGGACCGGTACCCGACCCACGTCGTGTCCCGCATGGCAGTTCATGCAGCGCGTGGAGCGTTCGATTGTCGGTGGCTCCTGTGTCCTTGGGATGTTAAAGATGTGGAAGACTCCGCCGATATTGGGATCAATTGAAATTACCTCGATCTTACCATTTGGAACCCAACCAAGGTAAATCTCCTCATTAAAATAAAGGGCCCGGGGGTTCCGGTAATTGATGAGGCGCAATTGCAGGCTGGTCGTGGAGAACACCAGTAGTTGAGAGGATACCGGAATATCCAGTGTCTTAAGGATTCCGGTGACAAATGCTTTTTCGCTTGAAGTGTCGAACTTTAGCCGTCCCGAACCCAGGTCTGACTTGATTTTGGTGAAAAGGTCGTGGGGTTCCTGTTGCCAATAATTATGCGGCGGTTCAGTGAAATTTGGAAAGGTGGTTTCTGCAGTGGTGATGATAGGTGAAAGGAGCAGGATAAAAATTACAGCAAATGTATGAATGGAAGCAGGCATTGGTATTTATCTCTAATCTTGACCTCAAAATTCCCGGACGGTTTTTTTGTCAAGGAATTGTAGATTGTGTGTGTCTGCCAATTCCTTTGCCAGTCTAGTATTCAGGTATCTTGACGACGGGGTCATTCCAACGCGGGGAAGATCGAGTCGATCTGCATCCCAGCAGGCTTGTATCGTCGGGTTTTCGTGATGGATTATGTCCGTGTGCCCTTCACAGGCCTCACATAATAACTCGAATGCATTATCATCGATTAATGGCAACCGGTTCCTCACACTCCGGGCGTATTCTGCACCTCGTTTCCCATGTCCGGGATCAATATGGTCATTGATTCTCTGACAGTCATGAAACAATGCGAAGAGGCTGATAATAAGCGTGTCCCCTCCATTTTCTTCAGCAATTAATAAGGCATTACGTTCGACCCTGGCCCAATGTTGCGGTCCATGAATGCCATCCGGAGTGACTCCTGTGGCCTTTATGACAAAATTCCAAAGTTCCTCCATTTTCACTTTTACTAACGACTAGGATTTATTAGTGCCATCGACTGGCAAGCCCAATCGATCTTGACGCATCCCTGCACCCCCCTAACTTGCATTCCCATGAAATATATTTCATTTCTGTTTGCAATATT
>JABJCN010000008.1 GCA_018668635.1 Opitutia bacterium | reverse complement strand
TTTTTTCAATTCCTGCTATTCGCGAGCATTTAAAGAAAAGTGGAGACCAACCAGTCACATTGGGGATTGAGCGAGATGGCAAAGGCGTAGAACTCCAGATCCAGCCTCAACTCAAGGCTGAAAGAAAAACCACTCTTACACTGCGGATTAATAATGAAGACAATCTGCTTTCCCTACATTTTTTTCCAAAATATGCGGAACCACCGACAGAAGTACCCTCTCCCGAAACCCGTGCAAAACTTATACTCTTTGAGATCGAGGGTCACCCAGACCAAAGTGGTTTCAAGCCAAGGATTGGAGACATTCTCACTAAAATTGGCAATCACTCAATAAACTCCATTCAAGATGCTGAAATAGCACTCAAAAAATCCAACGACACATCAAAAGTTCTTTCACTTCAATCTGGGGATATTCAAAGAAATTTAAATCTACCAGAAACTACACAGATTATAATTGATCCCGTGGTAATACAACCCCTCCTTGGCTTTGTTATGGGTGGGGAGACACGCATACATCTAAACCCTCTCACTCAGATTCGTCGACACTTCAACACGACACTTCAGGTCTTGGGAAGTCTACTCAACCGCAACTCTGACATCGGCGTTCAGCAACTAAGTGGGCCAATAGGCATTGGGCGAGTATTCCATCGCTACGCAAATATCGACTTTCGGCTTGTTCTAGTCTTCGCCGTGTTACTCAATATCAACCTAGCCATACTTAATATGCTCCCAATCCCTGTACTTGATGGGGGGCATATCCTTTTCGCCACCGTGGCAAAATTACGCAAAAAAGGTCTGCCTATCGGCTTCATTGTTCGCATTCAAACGGTTTTTGTCCTACTACTTTTTTCTATGATCATCTACGTGGGGGTTTACGATAGCCTGCGCTGGAAGGGTGATAATCAGGAAGAGCATCGCTACGAGATTCTACGTTCTCTGTACTTTGACCCAGCGATACTTACCACATCTGCCCCAGAGCCACCAAATAAATCAAAGCCAAATCTTGATGGCAAAGCCGTTGAATAAAGGCATCCGTCGCTGGAAAACCCGCGAAGTTCTCGTGGGAAATGTAGGGGTCGGTGGTGACAATCCGATTCGGATTCAATCAATGACCACAACCGACACAAAGGACGTGGAGGCTACAGTTCGCCAATCAATCAACCTAGCAAATGCCGGTTGTGAGATCGTTCGCATTACGGCGCCAAGTGTCCGGGCCGCAAAAGCGCTCAAGGAGATTCGCAGTCGTTTACACAATGAGGGTTGCCGAGTCCCTCTTGTAGCGGACATTCACTTTCTTCCACAGGTTGCCATGGAAGCTGTGGAGCATGTGGAGAAAGTTCGCGTCAATCCGGGCAACTATGCTGACAGGAAAAATTTCCAGATAAGGGAATATACCGAACGAGAGTATGACGAGGAATTACAAAGACTCCACGAAAGCTTCAGTCCACTTGTAAATCGGTGCAAGTATTTAGGACGTGCCATGAGGATAGGCACCAATCACGGGTCCCTCTCAGATCGTATTCTGAATCGCTACGGAGACACTCCGCTTGGAATGGTAGAATCAGCTCTCGAGTTTATCCGTATTGCTGAATCTAACGGATTCCAAAATATAATTCTCTCAATGAAAGCCAGTAACCCTAAGGTTATGGTTCAAGCCTACCGTCTTGCCGTTGAAAAGATGGCGGCAGAAAAAATGAACTACCCACTCCACCTTGGTGTCACGGAAGCTGGCGACGGAGAAGATGGACGAATAAAAAGTACCGTTGGGATTGGATCCCTACTGCTTGATGGATACGGAGACACGATTCGTGTCTCACTTACCGAGGACCCGGTTTGCGAAATACCAGTTGCACGTGAACTGGCCAAACGAGCTGAGTATCTATGGGCAGAAAGCACTCAGGGGAACCCCGTCCCGAAAAGGTTTCCCCCCTCATTCGATCCATTTGATTATAAAAGGCGTAAGGCAACTCCTGTTCAGATTACAGAAAACCTTTCGGCAGGCACAGGATTGCCTCCACGAATAATAGTTAGAACCGACCGCCACCTTTCTGAACTGCAAGATCTAATTATTGATATCTGCAAAGTACAAACTACACGAAAAGAAAATGGAATTGAAGGACTCCTTTTAACGCTCAAGACTGAAAAGGATTTTGAACAGTTCAATGTCCTTGAAGATACACTCCGCCCTGTCATTCCCTTTTTTGTCATCGAAGTATTTGATCAAGGTACAGTAAACAAGCTACCGGAAGAAGGGAATCTAGTCCTATTAATTCATTCAGTCAAAGAACTTCCTGCTTTACTAAAAACCGGTCGGACAGTGGCTCTTTCGATCGATTCGCCTGATTTACCGGATGGTATGGATAAATATGCAAACAAATCCCTAATCCTCGCTCTCAACACAGATAAGATAGATTCGGGTTCAGCATACCGCCAGCTTTCTCAAAACCTATCAGACGCAGATTTACATTTCCCTATATGGATTCGAAATACATCTAAAAACTTTATCCATCCATTGAAGTCATCCTTAGACAACTTGTTAGAGACTAGTCTACTATCAGGGGGGTTGCTATGTGATGGCATCGGAGACTTGATCAGTGTAGAAGAAGAATCCAGCCTCCTAAGCGCCACGAACCTGGGCTACAATGTCCTGCAAGCGACTCGAACACGAATTTCAAAAACTGAATTCGTCGCCTGCCCAAGTTGCGGGAGAACTCTTTTTGATTTAGAAACTACTACCCAGAAAGTTAAGGCAAAGACCGACCACTTAAAAGGAATTACAATTGCAATCATGGGGTGTATCGTGAATGGTCCTGGAGAAATGGCAGACGCTGACTTCGGCTATGTTGGTGGGGCGCCGGGAAAGATTAATCTCTACGTTGGCAAGGACTGTGTACAAGTCGCTATCCCTGAAGATGAGGCCGTCAATCGGCTCATCGACCTTATCAAGTCTCAAGGAAAATGGCGCGACCCTGAGCCAACATCATTAACATAAACTAAGAAATTTAATAACCAGTGATTTTATGAGTAAAAAAAATACACGTCATGATGGTCGCATACCGGACCAACTTCGCACTATATCCATCAAAGCAGGAATCGCTAAAAATGCGACAGGATCAGCGCTTTGCTCCTTCGGGGACACACAAGTCATTTGTGCCGCCACGGTAGAGCATAGAGTGCCACCATGGATGAGAGCACAGAACGTGGAAGGTGGTTGGATTACAGCGGAATACTCCATGCTCCCCTACTCTACGCTTGATCGCAAAAGACGGGATGTATCCAAAGGGAAGCAAGATGGCCGGACAGTTGAGATACAACGCCTGATAGGTCGCTCAATGCGAGCAATCATTGATCTAAAAAAGATTCCTGGTTTAACGGTGTGGATTGATTGTGATGTTCTCCGAGCTGATGGAGGAACTCGCACAGCATCCATTACCGGTGCCTATGTCGCACTGCGCCTAGCCATTAAAAAACTTCTCAAGGATAAAAAGATCGAAGAAGACCCATTGACTGACAGCGTCGCTGCAGTAAGCGTTGGAATTGTTAATGGAATGGCCGCACTTGATCTGGACTATATCGAAGATAGCGCTGCAGATGTAGATAGTAATATTGTTATAACTGGAAGCGGTAGGTACGTTGAAGTTCAAGGTAGTGGCGAAGAAAATACATTCTCCGGTTCGCAGCTTCAGGAAATCCTCAGATTAGCCCAAAAAGGGGCCCGAGAGCTGACTATCCTGCAAAAAAAAGCAACAAGGGATAAATAGAAGATAGCCTCTGTATTTTTATTCTTCGGCCTTTAAGTTGCCGATCGCTTCCTTGAGCAGGGGGTCTAATTTATCTCTGGTAAATATATCAAGGAGTTGCTGTACCTCCTGAGGGTCCCCACATTGAAGTGCATTTGAGGCAAGATCTTCCATATCCTTTAATGCAAGGCGGCGTAGGATGTAACGTACTTCAGGAAGGTTCGGAGGAGTAATACTCAATTCGCGCAGACCCAGACCGAGAAGGAGTGCCGCATAAGGGGTTTCGCCTGCGATCTCACCACAGACACCGATCGGGATATTAGCTACTTTAGCAGCATCGATGATTTGCTTAATCGTACGAACTACAGCAGGATGTGCCGGTTGGTAAAGGTGAGCTACTTCATCATTTACTCGATCAACAGCAAGCAGATACTGGGTCAGGTCATTAGTGCCAATGGAGAAAAAATCACTGTGACGGGCCAGTTCAGGTGCTACTTGAGCTGCACTGGGTATCTCGATCATAGCGCCGACCTCAACCTTTTCGTTAAAATTTTCTCCTCGATGGCGAAGTTCATCTTTGGACTCTTCCAATAGTCGGTTCGCCTCTAATAATTCAGATACACCACTAAGCATTGGATAGAGAATTTTTAAATTCCCCTCAGCAGATGCCCGAAGGAGTGCCCGCAGTTGAGTCTTAAAAACATCCTTATTCTTAAGGCAAAATCGAATGGCTCGGAACCCCATAAACGGGTTATTCTCTCCTAGCCCAACCATTGCTTTGGACAAAACCTTGTCACCACCAAGGTCAAGTGTTCGGATTATCACAGGTCGACTTTCCATGCCCCGAACAACTTTTACATATTCTTCAAATTGTTCGTCTTCAGAAGGAAAGTCATTGGACCTAAGATATAGCCCTTCACTACGAAATAACCCAATCCCCTCGGCACCAGATTCATTTACGCGAGTGACATCTTCCGAGTCTTCAATGTTAGCAAGCAGTTCGACAGCATGACCATCTGTGGTCTGAGCGGGGTGTTCCAACTCTGAAAGAAAAATCCTGCGAATACTATCTTTATGGACTTGAATTTCACCATAACGAAAAAGGGTATCGGTTGTTGGATTAACCACTAACGTGCCCTCATACCCATCAACTAATACTTGGCAACCAGAGGGGATTCTACTGGTTGCCTTGGATAGGTTAACAATGGCAGGAATCCCCATGGAGCGAGCCATTATTACGGCATGTCCAGTCGCACCGCCATGCTCGGTAATAATCGCAAGAACGGTATTCTTATCAATTAAGGCAGCTTCAGAGGGCGTAATATCGGATGCAATAAGTATACCCGGTTCGGACAGGCTTGCCAAATTAGGCTGATTTTCGCCAGCTAAATTCCGCAGCAAACGACGAGTCACATCGCGAATATCATTTGCCCTCTCCTTAATATAGTCATCCTCCAGATTACTGAAAAAGTCAATGTAGCGTTGAGAGATTTGATTGAAGCAAGATTCAATATTATAAAGCGACTTACGAAGTTCACCCTCAGTCTCCTCAATTAGAGCCTTATCTTCGAGTACGAGCAGATGAGCATCAAAGATTTGGGCCTCGATCTCACTTAGTTTCTGGCTGACTTGATCGCGTAAATTAGCAATTTGCTGCCGCGTTGTCATAATTGCATCCTCGAACCGAGCAATTTCACTGTCTACTTGATCCGAGGAAATTGGATAAGATGGAATTTCAGGTTCCAAGCGGGAAAGGAGATAAGCCTTCCCATGTACAACACCAGGAGATACGGCGATGCCTCGAAAGATAAATTCCTGTTTATGTTCTCCTGCGGAACTCATAAAATTGAAGGTTAAAAGATGGCGGTAAAGTTTGCACTAATAATAATCATGGGAGCATGTCTGCAACTTAAAAGGTTCGGCAAAAAATGGTGCAAGCCGTACTTTGACAATCTTTAAGTCCGGACCGAAGACGTCCTCTAAAACCTGAAAAAGCTTTCCTTCTATCGCCCCATTAATGCCATATTTGGGTAAAAGAATAAACATGGAGGATCCGCTCCCGGAAAGAAGGACTGGGCCACAATCGAAATCATGCAGCAACAATTTGGCAGCCTGAAGGCCAGTGAATTTATCAAATACGATCTCCTCGAAACTGTTGAATAGAAAAGATTCCAAGGAGATATTTCCTTCTTGAAAACGAGAAAAAAGCATCTCGGCAACTGACTGTTTTACAAAACAATCGTTAAAACATTGAAACCGGTCATAGGCCCATGATGTAGAAACATGAAGATCCGGCAACAAAAGTAAAATTTCGCGGTCCTTTAGTAGACTACGAGCAGATTCATTAACTGGCAGAACCTTATCACCACGACCACGCATAATCACGGCGCTACCTTCCAAGAAAAGTGGACAATCTGAACCCAGCACTGCGGCAAGTGCAGAAAGTGCCTCTCTCTCAAGGGGATTCCCCAACAAAGAATTCAGCCCCCACAATACCGCAGAAGCATTGCTACTTCCACCACCAAGACCAGCCCCCATCGGGATCACCTTCTTCAAATCCACAATGACTCGGCCAGGGAAAGAAAGCTTGGATCTAAGCAAGGAAACTGCCTGAAGGATGAGGTTCGATTGATCAAGAGGCAACTCGGGGAAATCACATTTTAATAAATCTGCGCCGGACTCCAAATGAATTTCCAACGAAATATGATCACCAAAATCCAACGGACAGGCTAAAGACCGTAGTTCATGAAAACCATCGTCTCGAAGGCCAATTACACCGAGGAATAAATTGATTTTTGCTGGTGAAAAAAGTTGTATCGCTTTCATCGGATGGATGAATATTGTGGTCTTTGCATCAAAATGAAAACCAAAACAGTACAGGCCAATCGAGCTGGATGCGATTTGATTCTTGCTCTCGATATGGAGGATAAGGCGGATGCCCTAGCTTTGTTGGATAAAATTGATAACGGCCTTAACTGGGTTAAAGTGGGACTACAAATGTTCATCAGGTGGGGACCGAAATTTTTAAATGAAGTAGCATCTCGAAATTACCGAATCTTTCTAGACCTAAAACTGCATGACATCCCGAATACTGTCGCCAGCGCCATTGGCAGTCTAGCAGACTGCCCGGTGGAAATGCTCACATTACACGCGTCCGGCGGACCAGAAATGCTTGCTGTAGCCAAAAAAGCGAGGGACAAATTGAGTAACAAGCCAAAGATAATCGCTGTTACCATACTTACCTCTATAAACAATGCTATTCTTGGAGAAATTGGACTTCAAGGGCCCATTTCTAAAAGAGTTTGTGCAATGGGGGAAATGGCGGTTAAATCCGGTGCAGACGGGCTGGTATGCTCCCCACTGGAGCTCAATATCCTAAGGGAAAGCCTAGGAAAGAACCCATTGCTAATAACACCGGGAATTAGACCGAGTAAATGCAAAATGGATGATCAAAAACGAGTTATGAACCCGACTGATGCCGCTAAATCAGGATCTAGCTTTATCGTGGTTGGCCGTCCGATTCTAAACGCAATGAACCCACATGAGGCAACCTTAAGGATAAGAGAAGAACTTGCCCAGTCCCTAAATGAGTAACGGCGGCATTTTGCTAACAGGAGGTTCTGGCCAGCGCATGCGAGGTCAAGTGGAAGATAAAATCCTATATACTCTCAATGGAAAACCAGTTTTCCAATATTCAGTTGAAGTCTTCTGTGAGTCAGGATTGTTCAATGAAATGGTGATTGTCCATCGGGATAAAAACCAACGTAGAGCCTTGGAAACTATTCTAAGCAAAGTTGATTTTCCAGATATGCCCAGAATCTCTTGGGTAATCGGAGGGAATGAACGCATGGACTCGGTACACCATGGGTTCAATGCATTTCAAGAATATCCAGAGTTTGTATTTATTCATGACTGTGCCCGTCCTGCAATATCGATAAAACTACTCAATGAACTCTTCTTCGACGCAAGAAAGCATGGCGCATCCTGTGCAGCCCACAGGATTGTTGACACCATAAAGAGAGCAACAGGCGAAGCCCCTTTCTCCTTGGAGGAAGTTTCAAGAAATGGTTTATGGGGAATGGAAACCCCACAAGTATTTCGGTTCAGCGAAATCAACGAAGCTTACAAATTAGCCATGAGTCAAGGCATACACATCACAGACGATGCATCTGCATTCGGATTGACAGGAAAAAAGATTTCACTTCTGGAAAACGCAAAACCAAATCCAAAATTAACCACGCCGGCTGATATTGATTGGCTGGCTTTTTTACTGGGGAGAGAGAATTGATGCGAATCGGTACCGGTTATGATATCCATCGCCTTGTTGAAGGGAGACCATTGATTCTTGGAGGAGTTAAAATCACATACCCCAAGGGGTTATTGGGCCACTCAGATGCAGATGTTTTGAGCCATGCAATTGCCGATTCAATTTTAGGCGCAGCAGGGTTGCCAGATATTGGGTTTTATTTCCCGAATACAGACCCAAGCATAGAGGGAATCGACTCACAGAAGATTCTTAAGCGTGTAGTTGCTGAAGTAGAAAAAAAAGGCTTCCGATTGGTAAACGCTGACAGCACCTTAATTGCTGAAGAACCGCATCTGGGTACGTATATGCCCATAATTAAGAAAAGACTGTCTAAGACTCTTGGTCTTCCAGAAAACGCCATCGGAATAAAGGCAACGACAAATGAAGGGGTTGGTGATCTGGGGCAAGGAATGGCTATTGCAGCTCAAGCAGTATGCCTATTAAAAAAACAGTAGTTTAACTAATCTAAATTTCATCATCAACGAAAAGTAGAGTTTAAACACTCATCCAAAGAAACGGCGAATCTCGACAACGGCACTTTCCAGACTGTCTGATGCATGGGCAACATTCCTAGTTTTATCAACACCAAAGTCTCCACGAATAGTTCCATCCGAGGCCTCAGCAGGATCAGTAGGACCAAGCAAGTCACGAATTCGCATGATAACATTATCTCCTTGTAAAATCATCACCATAACTGGGCGACTACTCATAAAGTCAACGAGCATTGGGAAAACATGCTCTAGTTGGCGGATGTGAGCATAGTGCTCTTCAAGAATAGGAGAGGATAGTTGAACTAATTTACAGTCAAAAATTGCGAAACCCTCCTTTTCAAAACGGGAAATAACATTCCCTGCACATCGATTTTCCATACAGTCCGGCTTAAGGATAACTAGTGTCTTTTCCACGAGATATTTGGGGGTTCAAAGTTTAGATAAAGGAACCTGATAAAAGGGAAGAATCAGTTAATATATGCAATTAAGTTCGAACGCGGATCTTACTCCCATATCTACCAATCCAGTCTTTTATGGCTGTCTCCAAGCCAATATCTTGTCCCATTTTTTCTGATTCAAACCACTTATGCTGTTGAATCATATTTATAAAACTGTCAGGAGTAATTGCCCGCGGGAAAGTCTCTTTATCAGAGAAAGCATGATTGGTTCGTATTGGTTTTTTAAATCTCATTGGTTTTTTAATTGGGTTTTCGGCAAATCCTGATGGGAATCGATTAAGGGAAGAAGCGTGATAAACCGCCTCCCATTGAAGAAGAGAGCGAAACATTGATTTTCGAACAAATTGCCGGCGAGTTATGTCGCTCTGCATGAGCGTTTTATGCTGTTCAGCTGTCACGAATGAGTGCAATTGCTTAGAAGTCCTCATCAATGAACGGGTTCATGAATCGTTAAATGTTGAGTATTAGAAAGTGTGTTCATTTACAAGGTGGTACTCTACTGGCAAACTTGGTTTCATGTATAGAATGTTATAACAAGTTGTTTTTATGCAAAAAATATCGGTTAGAAATACCGATAGTCAATAAAACCAGATTCCAAAGGTCTAACTAATCAGGAGAAACTTCTTCTGAAATTTCTTGTTCCTGCTCAAAAGCAAGTATGTCACCCTTTACTATGACTGAAATCGGTTCATCCTCATTAATCGCACCAGAAAGTATGGCTTCAGCTAAACTGTTTTCAAGGTAACGCTCGATAGCTCGCCGTAGAGGTCTGGCACCATTTTTTTCATCCCACCCATGTTCAACAAGGAAAACCTTTGCTTCCTGAGAAACCTGAATCTTCCTATCCTGTTCAGCGAGACGTGTGGCAACCTTATCAATTTCCAAATCCACAATCTTTGTCATGTGCTCCTGAGTGAGAGGGTGGAAGACAATGGATTCGCTGAGTCTGTTGAGAAACTCCGGCTTGAAGAATTTTTTAGCTTCTTCATTGATCTTGTCCTTGATACCCTCAAAATTAGAATTAGAATCACCTAGGCCAAATCCAAGTGAGGAATCCTTTTGTAAAATGTTTGCCCCGACATTAGAAGTCATAATGAGAATTGTGTTACGAAAATCTACTTTGCGACCAAGTCCATCAGTAAGTCGGCCATCCTCAAGTATCTGAAGGAGAATCTGTACTACATCAGGATGGGCTTTTTCAATTTCATCAAAAAGAACAACCGCATAGGGTTTGCGTCTGATGGCCTCGGTTAACTGACCACCTTCCTCGTACCCGATGTAACCCGGAGGGGAACCAATCAGTCGAGACACCGCAAACTTTTCCATGTACTCTGACATATCAAGCTGTATGAGAGCATCTTGCTCACCAAACATGTGCGCAGCCAAAACCTTTGCCAGATGAGTCTTTCCGACACCAGTGGGACCCATAAAGAGGAATGATCCGATTGGACGCTTGGGATCTTTTAAGTTGGCACGGGAACGTTGAAGAGCCTTGGCAATTACACTTGTTGCCTGTTCCTGGCCAATGACTTCATTTTGAAGTTCATTGCCGAGTTCCAACAACTTTGCATTCTCTTTCTTCTCCATTCGGCTCAGAGGAATGCCAGTCGTATCAGAGACAACTTGTAACATTTCATCTTCTCCCACAACAATCTTCTGTTCTTCTCGTGTTTTCTTCCAATCCTCAAGCGTATCCTCACGCTTGGCACGAAGTTGCTTTTCGTTATCGCGGTGCTTGGCTGCCTGCTCAAAATCCTGCTTACTGATAGCTTCATCTTTGAGAGCACAAACTTCTTCAATCTCACGTGAGATCTCTTCAATCTCTGGCGGGCGTTGCAGTGCATCTATCCGAGCACGAGCTCCGGCTTCGTCTAGGACATCAATAGCTTTATCTGGCAGAAACCTACCAGATATATAACGATCTGAAAGTTTGACTGAAGACCAAAGCGCCTCATCGCTAAAGGTAACCTTGTGATGCTCTTCATATTTGTGGCGAATGCCCTTGAGGATAAGAAAAGCGTCAGCCTGAGAAGGAGCCTCTACTTTAACTGATTGAAAACGACGATCCAAAGCACCATCCTTTTCGATGTATTTACGATATTCAGCCAATGTAGTGGCACCGATACATTGCATCTCGCCTCGACTGAGCGCAGGCTTGAAAATATTTGAAGCGTCCATGGCTCCTTCAGCAGCACCAGCGCCGACAATAGTATGTAGCTCGTCAATAAAGAGAATAATATTTTTGGCACGGCGAATCTCATCCATAACCGCTTTAATACGCTCTTCGAACTGACCCCGATATTTGGTTCCCGCAACCATTAATGCCAAGTCAAGAGTTACAACACGCTTATCAAGCAATATTTCGGGGACGACACCCGTTGCAATCTCTTGAGCCAGACCTTCAACAATGGCTGTCTTACCAACACCAGCCTCACCAATGAGTACTGGATTGTTTTTTGTGCGGCGACAAAGAATCTGAACAACACGGCGAATTTCATCCTTGCGACCGATCACAGGGTCCATTTCACCCTTTCGGGCTAATTCAGTTAAATCTCTGCCAAAAGTTTTTAAGGCAGGAGTTTTAGATTCTTTTTTGTCTTCACCAGGACCGCCGACAGATGCGGCTTCACCTTCTGAAGTAAAGCTGGGGTCTAATTCAGAAAGGATTTCGTGTCGACAACGCTCGATGTCAATGTTGAGCGACCTGAGAACTGTTGATGCTACGCCTTCGCCTTCTCGAAGTAAGCCGAGTAAAATATGCTCGGTTCCTACGTAACTGTGGCTCAGGGCCTTGGCTTCCTTTGACGCCAAAGCAAGAACCTTTTTAACACGAGGAGTGTATGGTATATTTCCGGAAGGTTTATCCTCTCCACCGGTGGACGCGACTTGTTTTTCGACTTCAGCACGGACAGTATCCAAGTCGAGGCCCATTTTCACAAGAACGTTAACGGCAACTCCTTGCCCGAGATGAATGAGGCCAAGAAGAAGGTGCTCAGTTCCAACATAATTATGGTGAAACCTGTCAGACTCCTTTCTAGCGAGTGCCAGTACTTGTTGGGCGCGAGGTGTAAAGTTGTTCATAATCCTTCCGGGAAAAGTTTAGTAAAGTCCTGCTCTAACAGGATGTCAAAATTTAATTCAGGCAACTTGGTGAAGGCCTTCCGCAATAGACTGGCTCTGTAAAAATCTCGTTCATCAGACCCTGATTCACCTGTGAGATTGTACTGAATATGACCGGGTTGGCTTTCCATAAAAAGTTGGTCAACAAGTGAACGATTCTCCTCAGGTAACATACCAAGGTCCACAGCAAACCGCATAAGTGAAAGAAGGCTCATAGATTCCTTTGAATTAAGCAGATGACTATTACGTAGAACACCATATCCACGTCCGATTTTATCCATAAGCTTGAGACGATCACTCTCAATAAGAACCATTCGTGCATTGCACTCGTGATGAACAATTTCAGTCAAAACTTTCCGGAGGCGGGCGAGAATCTCTTTCTCCGACTCGCCAAGGGTCTGTTGATTGGAAATCTGAAAAATACTCCCAATTGCATCAGAACCCTCACCGAAGAGGCCACGGACAACCATACCTAGTTGATTGACAGCACGTATGACCTTTTCGATTTGATTAGAAATATAGAGACCCGGAAGATGCATCATCACAGAAGCACGCATCCCAGTTCCCAAATTAGTTGGACAGGCAGTCAGATAACCCAGTTGCTGTGCAAATGCATAGTCGAGTCGCTCTTCCATTTTGGAGTCAAGACTGTCAATGGTTTTCCAGGTTTTTTCAAGGTCGAAGCCATTTCGAAGAACCTGAATGCGGAGATGATCCTCCTCGTTAACCATGATTGAACAGGACTGGTTTCGACCAACAAGAACACCAGCGGAATGACTGGACTCAGAGAGCTCTCGACTGATCAAGTGCCGCTCAACAAGAATGTGCTTCTCAGTATCTGCCAAGTCCTCGATGTTAAAAAATGTTGCTGTTTTCAGGCTGGGCACTTCACGTAAGGTCTCACTTGATTGCGACAGGATTTCGCATTTTTGTGCCACTTTGGCCCATCCCGGGAAAGGCTGATTCCGAAGATTTCGAGCTAAGCGAATCCGTGTGCTTAAAACAATAGGGACAGGTCCAGCACCACCATGAAGCAACTCCGACTTTCGTTTTATTAAGGATGCAATGGTCATGGATTGATCTGGATCGAAGATCGATTTTCATCAACAGCGCGAAGCGCAGTCAGTTGATCGCGAAAGCGAGCAGCCTCCTCATAATCTTCTGCATCAACTGCATTGCGAAGTGACCTCTCTATAAATTGGATTTTAGTTTGATTATCAACACGATCGAGTGCAAGATGCGGGACTTTACCGCGGTGATGAAGGCTGGGATGCATACCGTCCAGTATTTCGGCGAGAATTGGCTCAAAGCTATCGTAGCAAACAGCGCAACCGAAACGACCGTTTTTACGAAAATCAGCATGTGTAAAACCACAGGCAACACATGTCATTTCTGAACCTTGACTTGAATCCGAATCAATTGATCCGGCAAACATATCAGAGAATGAAAACCCTTCAGGATCAGAGACCCCCTTAACCTTAGCACATTCCTCACAAAGATCGATCTTATGAATCTGATTGTTGATAATCTGAGTGAGATGGACCGTAGCTAAGTTATCGCAGGAATTACACTTGATGTTCTTGGTCATAGATAAATATCAGCAAAATGAGTTGGGGTAATTTAATGCTAAATGAAATTTGTAGAAAAGAATAAGCATTTTCCAGACCAATTCTCCTATAATCACGGGGTTCTGGAAGTGCATATCCCCACAAGTTGTGATATGCAGATGGAACGAAGCATGGGGAAGGTTACTTGCAATACGTAAATCTTAGCAATCAAATCATAGAACCCTCCAAGGAAACCTTGGCTCGGAAAAGATCCATAAAGGACTTAGTAATGGGGCCAGGATGTCCATCACCGACACATCGTCCATCAACCTCTACAACAGGAATGATCTCCGCCGCCGTTCCAGTGAGAAAGCATTCCTCTGCATTCCATACATCGTACCGGGTAATATTGTTGGTATCCATAGGTAAACCAAGTTCCTCTGCGATAGAAATAGCAACATCGCGAGTAATTCCTCGTAATGCCCCAGCAGAACTGGGAGTCGTAATGATACGGCCTTTATAAACGATGAAAATATTATCTCCAGTACACTCTGCTACATAACCCTCATCATTTAGCATTATAGCTTCCAAATAACCAGATTGCTGAGCCTCCATCTTGGCCAGAATGTTGTTCAAGTAGTTTAGGGACTTCACCATGGGGGGAAGCGCCGCCGGGCTGATACGTCGAGTAGGAACGGTAATAATTTTCAAACCCTCATCATAGTATTCCTTTGGATAAAGTTGTATCTTGTCTGCGATGATAACAACATTAGGGCGCTCACAACCTGTTGGGGAAAGTCCAAGATGCCCAACGCCTCGGGTGATTAGTAAGCGAATATAGCCGCTATCGAGATTATTTTGTCGGCAGGTTTCGCAAACAGCCGCAGCCAGTTCAGCACGACTTATCGGAATATCCAAGAGAATGGCCTTAGCCGAGTGTTCAAGACGTTCAAGGTGTTGATCCAGCTTAAAGACGCAACCCTCGTAAAGCCGAATGCCCTCAAAAATCCCATCTCCATATAAGAGCCCGTGGTCAAAGACCGAAATAGATGCCTGTTCCTTTGCTACAAACTCGCCGTTCAAATAGACTTTCATGATTGGGAAAAAATTAAATAGAACGTGCAATACAATTGTCCTTGTCAATACTCATCAAGCAAGTTTCGTTGGTACATCTTTAAGTGTAGGCCGTAGCTGCCGGTACCTAAGGATCAAGGGAACCAAAGCTCTAGCTTGCCAATACCGAGGGACAAATCCCACCGGATTATGAAGACAACGTAAAAGCCAGCCAAACATTAAACGATCTGCCCAATCAGGAATTCGTGCTTGGCCGCCAGCAAGAAATGCAATTGCCGCACCGCAGCATAAGATGGCGGGGCATGGGTCAAGGTGATCCTTCAAGTAATGCCCCAATCGTTCCTGAACTCCACCTCCAATATTGAGAAATATTATAGAGGGGTTTTGTTGTTGAATATTTTTCAGAAGCAAATCATCAATAATTTGACCAGCGGAAGGATACATGGGGGCAATGTAGGTTTCCTCTGCGGAAATAGAGACATCCAATTCTTTTCGTAACCATTCCAAATTCATATTATTCTCCTCAAGGGATGGCATAACCCAAAAACTGTTATCGAGCTCGCACTTGACGGCAGGGGAACGGAGAAAACTGCTCAAGAAAGTGAGCCCAGAAAGCCGCTTTATCCTAAATCCACCAAAGGAAGCGATCCAGTTCCATATTAATACCATGAGACCGCTGTCAGGCAGTACAATATCAGCAGCATCCAACGCTTTACCATAAAAAGAATCTTCAATTAAATTTTTTGATAGACCGGGACCAGAGGGCGCAACAAGAAGCCCTCCCTCCAAAATCCGCTCAACTGCATCTTCTGCAGTTCCACGGAAAAAACTCACCCCAAGGACTGTTCCCTCGTCTTTCAATGCATCAAAAGAAATCAGTGCAAAGTAACGAAAGATAAGAGTCAATAGGCAGTTTTGGGAGGAATGATCACCTGAGTTGCAGTTTTTAAAACAATCTCAACATCAAGTAAAAGAGACCAATTCCCAACATAATGAAAGTCCATTTCATTACGCGCCTGCAAGAGATCTGGAGAGGTAACTTCACCTCGGAGCCCAGCACATTGAGCCGGACCGGTAACCCCGGGTTTGACGAATTGCCTTACCCTATATGCCCTAAAATCCTTACCGAGGAGTTTATCATGCTCAACCATGTAGGGGCGAGGACCGACAAGGCTCATCTCCCCCTTTAATACATTTAAGAACTGAGGAAATTCATCTATACTGAATTTGCGAATAAACCGTCCGAAAGGATATGTGCGGTCATCATCTTGAGAGGCCTGAACTTGATCCTCTTGACTAGGACAATTATGTTTCATTGAGCGAAACTTGAAAATGGTAAAAGGGTCTCCTCCCTTCCCCCCACGCTCCTGTCGAAAAAAGATTGGACCCGGAGACTGAACCCGTTGAAATATATACACCAAAAAAGTGAGGATTGGGAGAGCAAACAGAACAACAGGGATACTAACAGCGAGATCGAACAACCGTTTAATTGTCTGGTTAAAAGGACTTTCCAAAGGTTCGTCCTGCAATGAAAAGAAAGGTTGTCCCGACTCGATCAATGGCACCAAAGGGACATTAAAATGGGAAGCATACGGATTATGGATAAATATCCGACAACCTTGAGACTGGCAAAGATCGATGATTTCCTGCATCCAATAACCGCTGTTTAGGCCAGGAACTACAACAACGCGGTATACTTTATTTCGCAAGAGATGCTTTTCAAGGTTATCGACAGGAGAAATATCCTCCAGTCTTAATTCTTTTCGACCACCGCCACCACCCGGTGTGTAAATACCTGTAATGTTAAAACCACTAGCCACATTATCAATGACCCAATCCCGAATATCAGCAAGGGAATCACCTGTCCCTATGAGTAAAGTCTGTCGGTAACAAACCTCCTCTCGAAAAACCCACTGCAGAAAATTAGGGAGACAATAGTTCAAAAGAATCAAAAGAAACCATTGCGACAGAAGGTAAAAAGATATGAACGCACGGCTGATGGCGAGGTCCTTAACAAGGAAGTAAGTCATGAACATCAAGAAAGCGACAAGAATTCCTTGAAAGTTTGAAAATACAATCGCCCGTTTCAGGCGTTCCCAGCGATTTAGCTCCAGATAATCTTGATAATTATGGAAACTCCCAATCACGGCAATCAACATCCCCATGAATGCAACCAAACTGTAAATGATGGGTTTAGAATGGGCCTCCAGTTCGCCTCGAATCATCCCCCAAATTCCCAATAAAACCCAAAACCAACCGATGCAGAACAACAGCAAACTCAATCGATGAAGAATGGAATAGCCTTGTGTCTTGTGGTTCATTTATCCACAGCAATATAGAGGGAGAAAACCTTTATTTAAGGTGGGGATTGGGATGTTAAAATGATGACATTCGGGAAGATCGCGTCAAGTAAGAATTAACGAAATGATGGAGTACAATACCATGAGTTGATCTAAATGAGTAGATATTGAGATGTAGAATGTCCTTTTTTTATAATTGGTGAATCTACTTCTTGAATCTCAATTCATTTGAATAGTGATTACAGAGCCATAAGATGGCAATTTATCTAAGTTTTCCTTTGACCTTGCCATCTAGATTTTCTGGGAATTTATTTCCCAGAAAGAATAATATAACGATCGTGTCCGCAGTAAAAAACCGAAAATGCATCCCCAAAAAAAATGGTATTGCCTAAAATGCCAACCAAGGATGGAAAACTTGGCCGCTGAAAGCCTGAAGCAACTTCCAGAAGTCGAAGTGTTCTTCCCTCAAACCAAAATCACCAAAAAGAGTCTATCTAAGAATAGGGAGATACAAAAAGCTTTATTTCCTAATTATATATTTACAAGTTTCGACCCCATTCGGTCAATGCGAGCGGTCAATTATTGTCAAGGCGTAGCCTATATCGTACGACATGGAATCGATCCGGTAGAAGTCCAACCTGCTATCATTGATGGATTGAAGTCAATCACGTTAAACGATATAGTTCATATGCCCAAAGGGAAACCAACTATTGGGCAATCAGTTAATGTGCTACACAATTTATTCGATGGAGATCAAGCAACAGTGGCAAAACTGATACCAGAAAAAAAGCGGGTTCAAGTACTACTTGAAATACTTGGGTCCTCTTGTCATATTGAAATAAATGAAGAACTTGTAGATGCTGGCTCAGTTCATCCACTGCATTTAATCTCCAAAACAATATAAACTACTGAATGGATCATGCCCCAAACGGCACTAATAACTGGGATAACCGGACAGGATGGATCCTATCTATCAGAACTACTTCTCAAAAAAGGCTATAATGTGCACGGAATTGTTCGCCGAGCCTCAATTGAAGATCCTGTTCACCGATTACACCGCCTCGGACACATCCTAGAGGACATCGAACTTCATCCTGGTTCGCTCGAAAGTTACCCGAGTCTATACGAGATAGTACGAAAAGTCTCGCCAGATGAAATATATCATCTTGGCGCTCAAAGCTTTGTTAGCTACTCGTTTGAGGATGAATTCTCTACGATAAATACTAACCTAAATGGAACACACTATATGCTATCAACCTTCCGGCAATGTGCGCCGGAAGCTCGTTTTTACTTCGCAGGTTCCAGTGAAATGTTTGGCAAAGTCAAGAATGTCCCCCAAACTGAAGATACACCTTTTCACCCACGATCCGCTTACGGTATCTCGAAGGTTGCAGGGTTTCATATAACACGTAACTATCGCGAAGCGTATGGTCTTTACACCGCATCCGGCATACTCTTTAATCATGAATCGCCTCGTCGTGGATATGAATTCGTAACTCGAAAAATCACCAGCCACGCAGCTGCAATCAGCAAGGGAAAAGCAAAGGAACTGATCCTGGGGAACCTTGACGCAGAAAGAGACTGGGGACACGCCCAAGACTACGTGCATGCAATGTGGCTCATGCTACAAAAAGATGAAGCGGACGATTATGTAATTGCTACTGGCACGACTAATACGGTCCGGAAGTTTTGTGAACTTGCTTTTGAGCATGTTGGACTTGATTATCGCAATTATGTCAAAACAGACTCGAAACTCTTCCGTCCTGCTGAAGTTGCAGCCCTGCAGGGTGATGCAAATAAAGCCGAAGAAAGTCTTGGATGGAGACCCACAAAAACCTTTCAGAATCTGGTTATTGAAATGGTTGAACATGACTTAGCGCAAATTTAATCATTTTTGAAGAAGGGCAAACCCATAATTATAGCTCTTATAGGGCTAGTAGCCGCATTAGTGGCAACACTCCCTTTTTGGGGATCGAAATCCTATATACGCCTCAAAAGTCATATTGCGGAGAGCCATTCGGAATCCTCCGTTATCTTGGAGGAAAATGGCCAGCTAAACAGTGCCATCGAAAAAACCCAAGCAGCTCACAAGCTTGCTCCTGATAATCTAAAGATATCCCGCCGCCTAGGGTATCTCTTAGAAAAAAAAGACGTGACGAAAGCTCTCCGCCAATTCGAGAACATCAGTCAGCACCCTCTCGCCTCTAACCAAGATAAAATTGCATTGATAAGATTGGCACTGAGAACAGGCAACCTATCGATAGCAGAAACTCAATTGGACAATCTGCAGAAAGACCAACCTGAAGGACTTGATCACGAGTTCCACATCCTTTCAGCAAAGAGATATCAAGCGCGAGGTCGCATTGAAAAAGCAATTAGGGAAACTCGTATCATTTTAGCAGAAGAAGAATCAATATTTCACAAACAAGCACGCTATCTATTCATCCAGCTCGCAATCCGAAGCAATAATCACAACCTTATGCAAGAGGCTAAGGACACTCTGAATCTTATGTCCCGTGAACCTGGAATAGCTGGGCTAGAAGCCATTCGTTTCTATTTTGATATAAGTGGCTACACTTCAGCTGAAGCGATGGCTATACTCCAGAAGACATTTCAACATCCTGACGCAACCCTGTCTGACAAGTTGGAGGCTGCGACACTCTGCCATAATGCAGCGCCAGAAAGAACCTCTGAAATCACAGCCATACTTGCAAAGCAATTTGATCTCTCTGGAGCTGATCCGCAGGAACTTTATCTTTTCTGCCGTTGGCTCGGACGCATTCAACAATGGGGCATGCTTGAATCAAATATCAAACCTGAGCACGCTCTTCTCTCACCCCAGTTATACACCCTTCGACTTGATGCCTTAGCCAATCTAGGCCAATGGGAACGCCTATCACAGGAGACAACAAATCAAAACGCCCCAATAGCCAGTCACTTCCGCATGGCTTTTCGTGTAAGAGCACTCGCTAAACTAGGAAAAGAAGCCCGGGCATATGAACAAATTGATCGCCTTATTAAGGAGACCGGCAACAACAGGGACGCCATCCTTAAAACCTGTGAATATCTTGAGAAAACCAGTGATGTTCTTGTGTTGAGGTACCTATTACACCGTGTCGTGGAAACTGACCCAATTCTCGAGCCCTATGCCTTTAGAAAGTTGCTAATTTATGAGCGCGAAACAGCATCTCTTGAACAAATCTGCCACTGGTACGACAAACTCCATAGTGCAGGTAGAAATCTCGCACAATTTCGCGCACAAAAGGCTTATTATGACCTGCTTTCAGGAAAAAATCATGGGGAATCCATACTTGTTGCCAAATCTCTCTATAGCTCCTCGCCTAATAATTTAGAGTTTCGCATTCTCATGGCCCTGGCCCATTTCCGTATCGGTGAACTGAAGGCGGCTTTAAATGTGTTGGAGATGGAACCATCTCCAATATGGAACAAAGGGAGGCTCGGGTGGAAAATGATCTATAGCAGAATCCTCGCACAAAATGGCAATAAACAAAAATCAGAAAACCTTCTCGAAACAGTAGCCACAGCCAAGCTTTCAATTGCAGAAAGAGAAGGCATCGAGAATCTCCGAAAGCCCACGGAATCTCCTGAATAACTCGAGATAAATCTTCTTTTGATCGTAGGAAATGAACGTTATCTCGACAGGTATTTCAGGTATCCCGACCACTCTTCCGTAACCAATAAATAAAAGACTACCTGAGACCATCTCCCATCTATGACCAGTTACAAAGCAAATAACTGGCGAGCATCCTTTCCTACACTTCTCGCTATCGGCGGGTGTTGGGTTATTGCAATCTGGCAACTACAAACTGAATGGACATTGAATCCGCAATACGCCTATGGATGGATCACAGCACCACTAGCTTTTTTCCTTATATGGCGAGACTGCAAGCATGAGCTAGAACCATCGACATGCAAATCAAGATTAATCTGGATTATCGGCATACTAGCCGTTATTTCACTACTCCCTCTTTGGCTCATCCGTGAGGCCAATCCTGACTGGCGTCTTCTTAATTGGCTCTTCTTTATAGCTACAGCTACCATTAGCCTCGTCTGGTTCTATACGAACGGAGGATGGGACCGAATCCGACTCATCGGATTCCCATTATTCTTCCTTATGACTGCAATCCCGTGGCTACTTGCATGGGATTTACAGTTCGCTCAAATGTTGCAACGCAATGTAAGCCTGATTGTCAGAGACATCCTTCTACTACTCGGGCGCGATGCGGATTTAGAAGGTCACCTAATTAGGCTAGCCTCGTGCACTATTGGTGTTGACGAAGCATGTAGTGGCATCCGCGGGCTACAAAGTTCAGTTGTTGTCGCACTATTTCTTGGGCATTTTTTTCGGCTACGATTATCTAGTCGAATAATCCTCTTTCTCGCCGGCATAATCTTTGCATTTCTCCTAAACCTCCTTCGTGCAGCATTTCTGGCCTACCTGAGTGCAGAAAAGGGCACAGACATGGCCAGTCGTTGGCATGATCCTATTGGGATAGCCGAATCGATAGGAGCATTTATCCTCTTGTTGCTACTGGTTCTGCTTCTACACAAGGTATTTAATGTAAAAACCGGACCTGCATTTGATGATGAAAAAGAAGGTAGTTTCGTCTTTCTGCACCAACATTGTCCGCGCCCAATCGCGTGGTTCACATGTGGGTGGATTATCTTCACTATAATTTTTAGTAAGTGCTGGTATTGGCACAAAGAAAAAGAGCTTCCCATCAATACCCCTGTTCAAGTCGAATTCCACCACCATACACACACGTTCGAAAAGCAACGCATCTCTGATGCGATTCGAGCCCAACTTCATTACAACGATGCAATTTCGGCACGATGGAAATCAGAAAACGGCATCGACTTTCTAGGGTTCTATTGCCGATGGGATGAAGGCAGTGGTTCTCCCCTCGCCCTCGCTGTCCACACACCAGAAGTTTGCCTCCAACTCCGTGGATATCACCTAATTAAAACGCACAGGGAAGTTCTTCTTAAACTCGCGGTATCGAAACAACCAGTTCCCTTTGAAGCACATACGTTCAGCTACCAAGATAAAACTGTACATATCTTCCGTTGCTACTGGCCTGACCGCCTACTGGACAACAGATTTCCGGGCTTTCCGAAGCAAGGTTACAGTACAAACGGCCGGTTACGAGCCACCCTCAATGGCTTTCGAAATCCTGGTGCGGCAATGATTGCCATTGGTATATTTGAAACCCCACTGATTCGCAACTTTGATACAGCAAAAAAAGTAATCGAACGCGAACTGACAGATAAAGTTAAAAAAGTGGATTGATTTGCAGGTTCTCAACAAAAGTAATTGATAAGAACAATGCAAGAGATGCATCTAAACTAGTACTTATGTGTGCGATCATATGCAAGGTACTAAGTAATCTCAATCCTTTAATTTAATTAGGTTTCCGGCCAGTTATGCTTGGGATAACGTCCACGAAGTTGCTTACGTATTTCAGGATAGGAATTCTGCCAGAAATCTCTCAAATTGGTAGTGATCTGAACGGGACGACGATTGGGCGCGAGGACTTCGATAGGTAGCACATAAGAACCTGTGCCTAAAACCGGATGCTCAGGGAGAGAAACAAGTTCCTGTACAGTAAGAGCAATGCTCGCATCGCCAGCAGAGTAACGGATAGGAACGGGCTTCTGACGTCCATGAATTTCTAGAGTTGGCGGAGCAAGGGTCTCTAAAATAGTTTCAATTCCATTGGCAAGCCATGACTTTAACACAGGAAATACCTCTCGATTCTTGATTTCACGATAAGACAGAGCGCCCAGGCAAATTTCATTTAAAAGTATACGACGAGCGGATTCATCAATAGGTGAAACACAATATTCAGGGTAGTGCTGAGAAAAAAAGTTAACACGCTCTATCCATTGTTCGATAGATTCATCCCATTGTTTCAGCCTGAGATTACCAGAAATAACAGCGTCTGCCAGAAGCTCAGCTGCACGAGATTCGTCAGGTTCGCCGTGGTTTCGTTTCTCGACAACAAGGTCGCTAAACATCCGAACACGCTGTACGATTACACGTCGGGAATTCTTATCAAACAACGTCTCAGTATTATCTGAAAAACGTCCAGGGAAAAGCTCCTTGAGCCAAGACTCTTCAATCTCAGTTGCCAAACCAAGAAGCATCTCACGAGCATTTTGCCTAACCACTTCTTCTATTTCCGCTACTACGATTAAGGGAGAGCCATCAGCAATACTCATGCGTCGAAGTACACCACGCCTTCCCCCTGGAAGGGCACAACGTAGAGTACCTCGGTCGAGCCGACGAGCGACCTGTTCAGGGAAGGCACTTAAAAGGCACTTACGAACATCGACAAGATTGATATCATCATCAGAAAAATGCATATTCTGAGCTTTAGCAAGATCAAGAAACTGCCGAGAAGATTGCCAAGCTTCACGGGCAGCAACTCCATGAATTCCCCATTCACGACAAAAATCTGCAGAAAATTCATTTTCTGCAGCAAGATTAAATACCTTGAACAAGTAAAAGAAGTCTGATCCAGGCATTTCATGGAGGTGAATTAACTCCTGACGAGCCTGTTCCTTTCGATTTTCCTTAAGAGGTAGTAGGAAATTTCGCCCCTGCACAAAAGCCGCCATCTGGCAGACAAGACCTAAACATCCTCTTTTTTCACCTTCCAGCAAAAGACGAGCATAACGAGGATGTAGAGGAAATGCAGACATACGAATGCCATCAGGAGTCAATACACCTGATTCTAATGCTCCAAGGGCTGAAAGTAATTTCTCCGCCTTAGTGATAGCCTTTGAGTCAGGGGGTTCCAACCAAGGAAAATCTGTAAGGCGAGAAATACCAGAAGCCAACATCTCCAAAATACTGGGTGCAAGGTCGACCCTAAGGACCTCTGGTTCAGAATGAGAGATCATATGGGTCTGTTCCTGAGATTTCCACAATCTCAAGCAGTAACCTGGGCCAACTCGTCCTGCACGTCCAGTACGTTGCTCCGCAGAGGACTGGCTAATACGTTCCGTTAATAACGTATCGATTCCTCGAACTGAATCATAACGAGAAATGCGAGCTAGACCGGAATCAATGACCTGACGAACACCTTCAATAGTAAGGGAGGTTTCAGCAACATTGGTTGCAATAATTACTTTTCGGCGAACACCATTATTAAGGACTCGGTCCTGCTGCTCGGGAGACATCTCTCCATGAAGAGAGAGGATGTCCATATCCTTGGTTTCGTGTAAAAACTGCAAAGATTCAACAGTTCTTCTTATCTCATAGGCTCCAGGCATAAAAACCAGGACATCACCTTCGACGTTCTCACGAAGAATTCGAGGGAGATGACGAGCGACCTTCTCCCAAACAGGTCGAGCACCGGAACCACATCCGTCCTCTGAGTATTCAATTTGAACAGGAAAGCTTCGGCCATCACAATTATGCACTGAACAGGGTTTTAAATATTCTTGCACCAGCGAGATATCCAAAGTTGCTGACATGACACCAATGCATAAATCAGGGCGATCAGTCTGTTGTATCTGCAGGGAACGTGCTAATGCTAAATCTCCAATAATATGCCGTTCATGGAATTCATCGAAAAGTATAGCGCCGATTCCATGAAGATTTGGGTCAGAAATTAATCTGCGCCAAAATAAACCTTCCGTAACATAAAGGATACGGGTCTTGGGAGAAGTAACTTGGTTAAAGCGCACATGAAAACCGACCTCATCACCGAGAGATTGTCTCCGCTCAACAGCAACACGTTTTGCTAGCATCCGGGCGGCTAATCGTCGAGGCTGGAGAACCATTATAGTTCCATCAATGTCAACCATCCCATCAAGCAGAATTTGGGGGATCTGAGTCGATTTTCCGGCACCAGCAGGAGCAGTTACCACAAACCTTCTCAAGGTCTTTAGACCTTCTAGAAGGGGTGCACGAATACATTCAATTGGAAGAGACGATTCGACCATAAGTTAAAAACCAGACATAAACACGGGCAATTGATATTACAGGGGTCTAATGACCCCTGTAATGTCAATCTGATAAAGAATAAGAGGTTATTGTATAGGAATAATATGCGCCTTGGGTTTTTCGACTTTAGGCAAGATTACTTCAAGAACTCCGTTTTTAAGTTTAGCCTGAACTTTATGCTCTACAACCTGATCCCCGATGGTAATACTACGACGGATATCAGACTGAGGCTTAAGTTCTGAACCGACTTTCTTAAGGCGAGAAGCAGAAATATTCAATTTACTGTCTTCAATCTGGATATTTAAATCCTTCTTATTAACTCCAGGGAGATCAAGATGGAGGTAAAAATTCAGTTCATCTTCCTGAACTTCTACCTTTGAAACCTGCACGGATGTATCTTGATCTAAAGGGTTTAAAAGTTTGGGACTCCCTCTGAATCTAGAATTTCCTAAATCAAAGAAATGGTCGAACAGTCTAGAATTCAATGTATTGCTAACTGGTATTAATTTCATAAGTTTAACTTCCTTTGTTTTGAGTTTTGATTTTGTGATGGTTAGACAACTATGAAATGCAATTCTAATGCCAACCTCGAATAGCAATTACCCCTGATAAAAACACGTCTCAATGCAATACAGCGAAGACCTCACTGCGACTTTTTGTCTCACTTAACACAAAGACATCGATCGCACCGGATAATATGTCACACCGTCTCATCTATGGGCATTAGACGTACGAGAGTCGCTCCCCAACTCCCTTCACCTTCAAGACCAAGACGAAATGACTGAACATGAGGCATCTGGCGAAGAGATGAATGAACAGTCTCCCTTAGCACTCCTGTTCCCTTCCCATGAATAACACGAACTTCAAAAATTCCAATCTTCATACATTCTACAAAGTAATCTAGGAGCAAGTCCTTTACCTCACTTGGTCTAAAAGAATGCAGATCCAACTCGTTAGTGATAGGCATTTCCACAAAGTCATCTTGGCTAAAATCTGTACACATATTAATATTAGGCGCAGGTTGTAACGTCATTAATAATGCCGTCTTGAATGATTTCGCAACTTATGCATTTTATAAGAGATCAATTTTCTAATGAACAAAACAATGCACGGACAAAAGAACTTTTGGCAAAAATCACTACGATCAACAGCGTGGATGCTTTGGCTCGTCATGTTCCTGAACACATTGAGCGGACAGGAAAATGGACTCAACTCAAGAACCAACCTAGCAGACGAGCAACTAATACGAATAGTAAAAAAGCACGAATCGCTACTGGGGCAATATGCTGAAGATCCTTCAAAATTTGGAAAGCGCGAACTGTCAACTCGCGTTCAAAGTGTTATTGCCGCGTATACAGCATTTAACAATGATAACACGGATGATGTGTTTGGCTATGTTCTCCACGGCAAGTTCCTTAGGGAAATTGGACGATTTGAGGAAGCCTATAATATGTTCCAAAAAGCGAATAAGCTCGATCCCAATATTGCCATAGTCAAGCAACAGCTTGGAAACTTTTTGGCAGAAAGCGGTCGATATAAGGAAGCCTATCCACTTTTTGTTAGTGCGGTCAAATTAGATCCCGAAAAGGCCATCTATCAATACCAGTTGGGCGCACACTTGATTTATTTTGGCAAACAGCTTCAAGCTGAAAAACAAATGTCGCCAATGGATTTTGACCGGCAGCTATCCTCATCATTATCAGAAGCAGTGAGACTTGCCCCAGAGAATCGCACCTATAAACATCTGTTTGCTGAGTCTTTCTATGATTTAAATAAGCCAAACTGGGAAATGGCTCTTAAAATTTGGACCGAACTGCTTGGGCCAGATTCATCAAAGACGCAAACAGAGGCAATCCAGCTTCAACGAGCACGTGTCCTTGCGCACTTGGACAAAAAATCCGAGGCGAAGAAATTACTACAGCAAGTGACCCATCCATCTTTATCCGCCACCAAGCGCAAGCTCCAGGCTCAACTTGATCTAAAACCCTCGGCGTCCGCCCAGGAGACAAAGCCGCAACAAGCGACAATGATTCCAATTAATGCGGCAAACAAATCACTTCAGCAAGAAGTCGATAAGCTAAGAAAAGAATTATCAGACTTAAAGAATAAGAAATCACTTCCCCCACAGACCAGACCTGCTCCCCCAAGTGTCCCGGTAAAAGCCCACAACAAAGCCTTAGCCGAACTGAATGATAATTTAAAGCAACTTGATCGTGACAATAAAGAGATAATTAAGGAACTAGAGATCAGTCGCCAGAAGGTAATCGCTCAAAACAAGAGTATCCAAAAAAAGGAGATGGCAACAAATGAATTAAAAAACGAACTGGAAACTACACACAATAAACTGGAGAGCGCCCTAAAACAGCTATCTCTACCCAAGCCCAAATCGATACCACTAGCTGATCATAATAAGAAATTACAAACCATTGAACAATCACTTAGCAATTCCCGAAAAGAAAAAGATTTGCTCGAAAAGGAGACAAAAGCGATCAAAGCCGAATTAGAAGAGAGTCGCAGAATAAAAAATGGCTTAAAACAGGCTCGTGCTGAGCTAAACGTAGCAAAAGCAGATTTACAAAAACATATGCAATCTGCGGACAAAACGAGAGCGCAATTAGAAAAAGAAAAGCACAGTCTGCTTAATCAAGTAAACATCCTCAAAAAAAGCTCCAAAGAGGAAGCCAACAAAATGGCTGCTGAGCTCCAAAAAGAACTATCAGCAGAAAGAGTACAAACTGAAATATTGGAAACAGAAAAAGCTAAGCAGACAAAAGAAATCCAGTTTTTAAACAACGAATTGTCCAATCTAGAGAGCAAATTATTGAATCTTCTCGATACGAAGTCCAAAGCGGAGCGGCAACAATATGCCACGATCAAACAGCATTTAACAACAATTGAATCATTAAAGCAAGAGATCGTTTCAAAAGAGAAAATACGGACGGAATTAATTTCGAGTATGCATGAAAAGTCCCGGAGCGATATGGAACTTCGCCAGAAACTGCAAAAAATTTCACGGGAACATCAGTCATATCAGGCATTTACGGACTTACTTGAAGGCGTTATTGAAAGCCTTTCTACAGGAACTATTGATATGGTAGAATCCTTGGTGTCTGAAGTTGGCACAGGAAGAAAAGAGTTGAAGGAGCAACTTGATCGAAGTGAAAAAAATAACGACATCCTTCAAACAGAGGTGGAGAAACTGCAGTCCCTGATTAAACTCACACAAAAGAATTCAGAGAAACAGATGGCAGAAGCAAAGTCCGACAGATCTAATCTTGAAAAGGAAATAATTTCGTTGCGCACCAAGAGCATCAAGATCTCAGATGAACTTGGAAAGGCTCTGAATATGACAAAGTCGCTAGAGGCAAATACTGATCAAGTTAAAAAAGATAATCTTAACTTGAAAGATGAGCTTAAACGAGAAGTGGCACAGGCCCAATTATTTAAAACGGAAGCCGATAAAATAGCCGAAACAATGGCTAAGGAAAAGGCCACCGCAGTTAAACGGGAAAAGCAGCTTGAAGAGCTTTCTAGTAAACTGAGGAATAACCAAAACATGGTGACAGATAGGGAGAAGGTAATTTCAACCTTACAAGCGGAAATTGAAGCGACAAAAGTCGCTACCCAAAAACTTTCTGAAGAAATCAACAAAGGCAAAGACGCAATGGAAAAATTATTTGCGCATGCCCAAAACCAAAGCCAAGAGAACTCGCAGTTAAAAAGCGAAAGGGATCAAATAAAAAAACAGAATGTGAATTTAAAGAAACAATCAAAATTATCTGAAGAAACAGTTTCCATACTAGATTCGAAAATCAAGGAGATGGAAGAAGACGCACTTGAAAATCAAAAATCCTACAGCGACCTGAAAAATCAAGTAGTTGAACAAAGAGTCGTCTCAATGGAGTTGGTTGATTGGGCAATCACTCTTTCAGACGAAGTTAAGGGAGAGGAAGCATTGACGCTGATTACAAATCAACATTTTGAAGACGAAATCCAAACTAAAATTAAAATCGCAAAAGAAAAAGCTGATGAAACAAAACTCCTGAGGGACGAATTAAATAAAGTTCGCACAAACCTGAGTGAGTCAGAACAAAAGGCACGAGATACACTGGAAGGAATGTCCATCCAGATCAAAAGCGGGAAGGAGCGTGAAGCTATGCTTCAGCAAAATCTTGAAGCAACGATTACACTCAACTCTGCCACGGAAAAAAAATGGCGTTCAAGTCTGGATGAACAGAATTTGCTAAAAGAAAGAATCCGGATTCAGGAAGCAAAAATTGCAAGCTATGCTGAAGAACAAAAAAATATAGCAGAAATGGATGGCACTATAGAAGCACAAAACTCGGCGATTCAAGAAGCGGATGCTTTAAATCGAAAAATTTCTGAGCAACTAAATGTAGCGAAGAAAAGAATTAATGACCAGACCGATACAATAGCAATATACCAAGACACATTAAAGAAATCAGTAGACCAAATAGACAATTCACATAACTGGGTAGAAATTCTTGTGACAGTCCTTGAGGACAATATCAACCAAGCAAGACTGCAGGAAGAAAGCCAGATATTACAAATCAAAGAATTACAAGATCAAGTAATCGCAGAAACTAATCAAAAAAACCAAAAAGAGTTGTTAGAACTTCAAAAGTCTAGAGCCGATGTTCAAATAGCTCAAGAAAAGGCTGAGGTTCAAAGAAAACAGAATCAAGATTTACGAAATTCCAACAACAACATGATAGAGCAGATACAATTGTTAAAAGCTGCCGACAAGAAAAACCAGAAAGTGACTGAAGTGCTGGCCAAAGAAATCAGTGGATTTAAAATACAGGAAAAGAAACTTCTCACTGAAATAACCGAAAAGGAAAAGGAATTGATCGCGCAAAGCCAGAGTAGCGAGAAAATGGAAAAAGAATTCATGGCTCAACTCGCTCAAGCGAGAGAACTACAGGGAGAAAAGATAAAGCAAATTAAAAATCTTAAATCCACTCTAGCAAAATCGCAGATCGAGCCAAATGAAAGGAAAGACCTCACAGAAAATTACAATGAGGAATTAATTGTCACTCTTGAAGATTGGGTAGATACCCTAACTCACGAAATTCTAGTAAATCCACAGAACCCTCCTTCCGGAGAATCTAATTTACAAAAGGTCATTGAAGCAAATGCCCTTAAGTTCAAGTCCCTAGAGAAAGAATTAGAAGCCAGTATCACAGCTACCAAAAAAGCAGAGTCAGAACTCCTATCAGTAAATAAAGAACGACAAAAAATACAAGAAGAGTTAGATTTAAAAAAAATATCCACAGCAAAATCAAACAAAGAGAACCAAAACCTTGCGCACAAGTTGTCCGCTATGGAAAAAAAGTTGAAAGCGGGGCATATCGCATCGATTAAGCCACTACAAGCAGAGCTCTTTGTTACAAAAGAAAAAAACTATTCACTCACAAAAAAACTCTTAGAAGAGGAAAAAGAAACTAAGTTCCTCTCAGCAGAGCTTCATAGCCTAGAAAGTAATCTTCTAAAAGTTCTAAAGAAAAAAACAGAAGATGAAAAGGCCGTCGCGAAAGAGACAAAAAACCTTCTCCGCCAACTTGAGCAGTCAAAGGAAACTATTGCTACCTTGAAAAGCAACAAATTGCCAACTCCGCCCGATGCAAGTGATGCAAAACTCAATAAAATGTCAGCTCTAAACACTGTATACGAAAAACAGATAGCAGAGCTAAAGGCCAGTTACAAAAGTTTGCAAGAAGAGGCATCAGCCACGAGGAAAGGTCTTCAGAAACAGTTGGAAGGGATTCAATTTGAGCTTGTAACTGTTAATAAAGACAAGCAGGTGCTGACAACAATGCACCAAAGCAAGTCTGGGGAGGTTACTGTTCTAAACTCTAAATTGAAAGCTCTTAAGGAAAAGCTTACATCTAATAATATCCCCCAAGACCAACAAGTTAAGGAGTTGGAAAACAAACTGAAGCTTTCAATAGATTCAAGTAATTCCCTTCGAAGCCGGATTCAAGGATTGGATAAGGAGAAAATTGAAATCGCAGAAAAACTTATTCTAACGGAAGGAAACCTTGCCAGAGCCCGGAAACAGCTCTCCTCTATGCAGGATAATATTGATAAACTAGTAAAATACGTCCCTGGGCAACCAATCAAGAAACAACTCGAAACCGTAAAGTCAGAGTTGGCTAGTTACCGTAAAGATACTGCATCCCGAATGATGAAATTAACGGAAGTCGAATCGGATTTAATGAAGACAAAACAAGCCCTTTCGGATAAAGAAAAGGACACCAAAAGTTTGACGCAAAACTATAAAGACAAGCTAAGTGAAATTGTTAAAAGTAGCAAACAACTACAAAATGCTCTCGCACAAACTCGTAATGAATTAAGCAAGGCTCGTGATGAAAAAAACCAGACTATCATCGAGCTCGCGCAAGAATATACGAATATGAAAAATCATGTCCAGTTGCTTCAGGGCGAACTGGATGAAACACGTAAACAAGGTGCTACAAAATCTACTGCAAGCAAGGAAAGCAAACTACTTGCAGACGCACTGGAAAAGTTGACCAAATCGGATAACATAATCTATTCTCTTCGCCAAAACCTCACAGAATCCCGCTCCCAGAATACACGGATCACTGCCTCTCACACACTTCTTTCAGAAAAAATAAAGGAGCTAGAGCAAGTCGACATACCGTCTGCATCTGAACAAACAAATACTGAACCTAGACAAAAGATTGCACAGCTTGAAGAGGCTCTCCAACTATCAAGAACAAAGTTAGCAGATAGAGACCGGCAATTTGAAAATGTAGTTGCCAGAATGAATCTTATCCTTGAGCGATTACATTCAAGCGCAGCAGTTCAGGCTCCTTGATTTCACGGCATTTGCTCGTTCAACTCAGGAGGTAAATTCCTGAGTGTGGCTATGTTTTTGAGAATTCTTTTGTAGTCCCTCGTTCGACCGGCCTTATACAGTAGTTTTGCCGCCTGTATCATAGGTGCAACTTCTTGAAACCCCTTTGGGTGATAAGCGATAACAGGCAAAAGCAAAGTAGTTCCCCCATCTGAATGAGTTTGGTCTGATCCAAGTCTAATTAAGGATAGAGCAAGAGGTAATCCATATTTTTGGGTTAGATATGATCGACCCAAATGATAACCTTCAGAGCCCGCGCCTTTCTGGTACAAAACCTTAATTCGACGGATTATACCGTACTGCTCGGGATGGAATGGATCAAATTCCTGATCAATCTTTAAGCTAGGTGATATGGAATGAGCTATTGCAGGTCGATACAGGGGGTCTCCCAATAGAATAGCCTGCCAACCAAGTGAGGGTAGCGCATAATAGGCCGAGTCTGCGAGACATTTACCCTCAAGCAGACCTTCAAGCAAAAGGGGGAGGTGATGGGTCAAATGCAAATAAGGCTCACTCACATTACCTATCGTGGCAGTAACTCCTCGTTGGATTAGTGGACCAGCCCAATATCTTGAATCCGTACGAAGACTCTGAGCGGAAAAGCTATGTATATGAAAAATCATGGCCCCAGGGGGAAAACGAATATCCCTCCTCGCAAAAGGGCCCTGCATATGATAACTATGCCAACCAAAGTAAAAAAGAGGCGCATCAAATCGCTGTCCGGCATTGAATAGCTTGGGAGAATGATCCATATCTACCTCAAATCCATCAATTTCTAGACGCTTTGCCACAGCACCCATCCATTGATTCCCCAACTTATGTGGCCCACCAGAATCAACATAGGCCCTCCCATACACAGCCTTTTCTCCAACAATTGCAAGATCAACAAGTCTCATGGAAGTCTCTTGTGTTGGACCGTCCAGTCGAGAAACTTTAACAACTGACTCAAGAGAAAGGGAGTCAGGTTTTTTCCTTTTAAAGAGGGGATTGGAGACCCAACCTAATGGAGAATGATTCGCTGTTGTGAGAAGGGCTAGCTCAGTATCAACAGAACCAGTGGTGGTTCGATAGATTACTGGAATCTGTTTTAGTTGCTCCGCGGAAAATTTAGATACTTCGTTCTTTAATCGTAAAGGGATACCCCGACAGACAACAAGGTACTCGACTGAACTTGAAAGAGGAACGAAAAATCTCCGGCCAAATGCATCCTCATTATTTCCGAAACGTCCATCCATCAATTCCCGATCAATCAAACTCTCACGAAGAGGATTGAAAATCTGCCGGGAGAACTCGACCCACCCCACCTCTTCTGTTCTTGGCGCACTTAAAAGGACTAAGTTTTTCTGTGGAATATTCCGAGTGCGGGCATAATGGTTCGCCAGATTAACGGAGTCACGGTCCGATGAATTGGCGAGCACCACAACCCTCGATGGATCGGGATTACTCGCCGCATGTATTACACTGACCGGAAGTATTGCAATCAACAACGCGAAGACACTGTGCAAACGTCCACTCAAGCAATCTTCTGAGCCAATGCAATGCCTATACATACACCAAAAATGCACAGTACAACTGAGAGTGCAATATTCAACCCAGCAGAAACAAAACGTCCGTCTTTAATGAGATCAACCGTCTGCCAACTGAAAGCGGAAAAAGTAGTGAAGCTACCGCAGAATCCTGTGGCAAGAAATTGTCGTAATCCATCTCTGCACAAGTCTTCAGGCCATGCCAAAACTATGCCAATAAGTAATGACCCCAAAGTATTAACAAGAACAATATCCCATGGTGGAGTTCCCCATTTACCTGCCACTACCCAACGAGATACAGCCCCCAAAAAACCGCCTGCACCGACTATCATCGCTTGTTGCAATGTCATACCCGACCTCCCAGACGTTTCTGAGTTTTGCGATACAACTGGATCCCTTGAGCAAGCGCAGAGGCCAGTTGGTCACGATATCGGATTGTCTCTAGACGAAGAGCCGTTTCTGGGTGGGAGATAAAACCCAACTCAACTAACATACCTGGGCATTTTAAGGTTTTTAACACCTTGAACCTTGAGCGTTTCAGTCCACGGTCAACTACAACCATTTTCTCGACAAGGGTTTTATGCACAAAAAAACCAACAAGGGAATTCCATCCGTCATTACTGTTGCCAGGATAGGACTGCTTATCCATCTCTTGTAAATTTAATCGGGAAGAAGAAGGCGTCCAGGGTTGAGGCAAAAGATAAGTTTCCAAGCCTAACACAGATGGTTTGTCTACAGAATTAAAGTGAATACTGATAAAAAGATCGGCATTCATTCTGTTCGCAAACTCAGCGCGTTGGTCCAAAGGAATATAGGTGTCTGACTTTCGCGTAAGAAATACTTGGAACCCATCAGCTTGAAGTTTCTGCTGTAGACGCAAGGCAACATCGAGAGCCAAATCCTTCTCCCGAAGCTTTCGGCCGATATTCTGGGCACCAAAATCCCTTCCCCCATGGCCGGCATCCAGAACAATCCTACGCAAGATGTTCTTTTTCTTAAGCGTCTGTGGCGCAAGGATAGGGCGAATAGTCAACAAATAGTCTTTCTGGCTGATGTAAGGCCTTTGCTTATAGAGAGCCAAAGGACGGCCCATATAAATCTTTCGATTATTCAGTTCGCAATAACGAGTATCCACTTCAAATTTAAGAGTAGTCCATTTGCTACGAAGTTCGACATTCTTCTGGCTTTTAGTCCATACCGCTTTCATCCCGAGCTTTACCCCGACAGTAGCAAGGTCATAGTGAGGTACTCCACCTAGAGTTGTCGTCTTTAAGGTAGCGCAAAGTGACCAAGGAAAAAACCAACAACCTGATAATACCAACCAAATTAAGCTGGTGGGGAAAATGTAGTCGTAAGATAGACTGCTATTCCTCGCCGTCTCCCACGTTCTCTTCGTGGTCTTCCTCCAGTTCAATCTCATCCTCATGAATGTCTTCCTCATCTTCAGCTAATTCCTCCACCTCCTTAGAGAACCTGAGTTTCTGCTTTTGCTTGGGTAGAGGGGCAACCATCACAGAGAGGTTTCGACCAGCTTTCCTCGGATCGCTGTCGGCACTACCCATCGTCTCTAAGTCTTCAACAGACTTAAGCAAGACCTCATACCCAAGATTTTGGTGCTCCATCTCCCTCCCTCGGAATGTTAATGTCAGCTTAACCTTGTGCCCATGAGCAAGAAACTGTTCAGCACGACGAAGTTTCGTCTCGTAATCATGCTGGCCGGTGGAGACTCGAAACTTAACTTCTTTAAGTCTGTTAACGGTCTTGGCGGTATCTTTTTTCTTTTTGCTAAGTTCGTATTTATATTTTCCAAAATCCAAAATCCTACACACTGGTGGACGAGCAGAAGGTGAAACCTCAACTAAATCCAACCCCGCATCTTTAGCCAACTTAAGAGCGTCCCGAGGATTCATGACCCCGATCATCTTGCCACTTGGACCAATCACCCTGATCTCTGGGCAACGAATACGATCATTCTTGCGAATATAGTTCTTATTGCGACGCTGGAAGTTGCGTTTGCCGCGCGAAAAAGGATAGGCTGCCATTAAAGATGAGAGATTCTTGAAAACCGAAAAAACGGGGATAAGAGGGTTAGAGTATTAACATGAAAATATTGATGTTGGACATAGGCGTCAGAAGAGGCAAGCCCATTTGATAGGTCAACGATTGAAGCTCTCACCGCAACTGCATGTGGCCTTTGCATTGGGATTGGAAAACTGGAATCCTCCACCGACAAGCTTGCTGGAATAGTCAATCTGGCTTCCTCTAAGATAGAGTGCACTCTTTGAATCTACCAAGACAGGAGCCCCTCCACTCTCCACCAAAATATCACCCTGCCTCGTGTCGCTAACGAATTTAAGCTTATAACTCAATCCGTTGCAACCACCGCCCACAATAGCAACTCGCAGGAAAAAAGCGTCCTCCTCTTGTTTGAGTAGGTAAAGAACCTTCTTCGATGCATCGGGAGTTAATGCAACCAGAATCTCGCTACCACGGCGTACGCCTTCAGGAAGTGGATCCAAAATTTTCACGATTTAAATATTTCATCTTGTCAGTTTGAGCAGTGGTTTCAAGATGATTAAAAAAATAGAGGAATGTCTGACAACGTTAAAGGCGAAACATTACAACCCTGTTGCTTTGAACCCCGGACGGGGTACTATAGGGATGGCTATTGTCATACAGGTTCTGGTGATCATGGTGTCCATACTGTTTGTGTTATTGTTCAAAAAGAGTTCCTGGAATTTTCAAGAATTAATGGGAATGACCTAATCACTCCAAATCCGCAATTTCAGTTCCCCGGACTGATCCCTGGTGATAAATGGTGCCTTTGTGCATCCCGCTGGCAGGAGGCATTAGAAGCAGGGGTGGCACCAGAGGTTGACTTGGATGCCACCCATATTTCTGCACTTGAGTTCATTGACCTAGAAGACCTAGAGGCGCACACGTCCCAAAGCAAATAGGAGTAAAAAAGGCTTTAGCTTTTAGGTCGGCAGAACCTTCGCCCGTTTTTCTGGAAAAACTCAAGGAATGAACGAGCCTCTTTTGCTTGACCAAGACCACTTGCCAAAGCTGCAGCAGCAAGTTTCCCTGGATTTGTAAGCTCTTGGTAAACAGCAGCATAGCACTTCTTAAGCTCAGCAATAGTTTCTTTGGGAATCTTAAGGCGACGAAGACCAACAAGATTTAGGCCACAAACCAAATTTCTCTCGGCAAGAATGACACGAGGAGGGACATCTCGGCTAACTGCAGCATTGCCACCAATCATGGCACCTTCCCCAACACGCAAGAACTGATGAATCCCTGCACCGCCACCAACAAACACATCATTCCCTATATGAATATGCCCGCCGAGCAATGCACCATTCGCCAAAACACATCCAGCACCAACCATACAGTCATGAGCGATATGACTGTTTCCCATGAGGAAGCATCCGGGACCAACCTCGGTAAACCCATTTTCCTGCGAAGATCGATGAACCGTCACACCCTCACGAATTTCAACACCTTCACCAATCTTAACGCCACTTTCAATTCTCGGATCGAAACTTAAATCCTGTGGGTCACCTCCCAATACCGCAAAGGAATCAACTCGAACGCCGTTATCCAGAATGGAGCCCTTTCGAACAATTCCGTGGGCTTCAACGATGCATCCATCCCCTAAAACAACTTCGGACTCGACAATTGCATAGGGGCCAATTGTTAGATCCTCTCCAAGCTCGGCGTTCGGAGAAACGATAGCTGTCGGGTCAATTTCGCTCATACGCAATTAAAACTCAGGTATCTGTCAGGAAAAACTGTAATCTAGAAATCTTCAAACAAATCCATCTGCGGAGAACGAACCAATTCGTAAACCTTCAAAAGGCGGATGATCTCAGACAAGTCAGATGTTGCTTGCCCCGTTCCAGTTGAAACTTGAGCAACTAAACTTTCCAAAAAAGTTTGGAATGAAAATAGTGCGTCGACGCCCGCAGTTTTGAGGAGATCAATGCATTCTTGGCGATAAGGCTCTGATACAGGTAGTCCTGGTAGTAAAATAATCTTGTGTGGCACTCCGGCCGGATACGCCTCCTTATCCAAACCTGTGAGAGTTAAGGTGAAATTTGGTACAACCTCATTCCGAATCCAACTGCGATACCTACTTCCATTGAGAAAAATCGGCAAGGTAAGGCCTTGAGAAGACCATCTGAAAACAACCATTACCGCCAAGGCAAGTCCACCCAAATCACTGGCAAACAACTGGAAACGACCCGCCAGAGGTTCATTCTTTGTGCGACCAGTTTGCCGCTGAATCAAATATAGAGGGTAACGCCTTGATGCCTTATTCTTTTTGGTAGAAGCAACTTCTAAAGGCTTTTCCGGTTCTGGATATAAATGCTTTAAAAAGAACCCGTTCCTTTCGAAATATTCACGTGCCATCTGCTCCTCAATCGATGACATTTTACTATTCAGCCCCAATAAACGCCAAACATTCCCTCACTATTTCCTCTGGGATATCCCGGGTCGTAAAAGTAGTTCCTAGTCCACGCATTGCAACGAATCTGATAATACCTTGGCGAACCTTTTTGTCTCGTTGCATTGCGTCAATCAAGTCTATCAAGGCCAGTGGAGATCGAAGAGTCACAGGAAGTTTATAGAGTTTCAAGATTCGGACCACCCGATCAACATCTTCAGCTGAAACCCATCCCATGAGTCTTGACATCTCCGCTGCCGCCACCATCCCGATTGCGACAGCTTCACCATGAAGATATACTCCATAACCAGCCACCTGCTCCACGGCATGCCCAAAAGTATGGCCCAAGTTGAGCAAGGCTCGACCTCCCTCTGGCGAGTTCTCTCGCTCATCCTCCTTAACTACAAGTGCCTTGATCTCACAGCAACGTCTAATGACACTGGGAAGCTCGGAATGCAGTGGATGTAAGCAATCCAATGACTCCAGTCGCTCAAAAAGATTCAAATCGCCCAATAGACCATATTTTAAAACTTCCGCCATCCCCGCAGAAAACTCAACTGGAGGTAGAGTTTCCAAAAAGCTGGTATCAATCAAAACCTCCTGCGGATGATAAAAAGCCCCTACAAGGTTTTTTCCTGCTGGTATGTTAATACCAGTCTTACCTCCGATGGAGCTATCCACCATGGAAAGTAGAGTTGTGGGAACTTGGTAATATGCAACCCCACGTAAAAAACTGGCTGCAGCAAAACCGGCAAGATCACCAATGACACCACCACCCATAGCAATTATAGTTCCCTTCCGGTCCATTCTTATACCAGCCAGAAAATCCCAAATCTCACCCAGTCGATGGAGACTTTTAGCGGGTTCACCTGGAGAAACAACAAAGGTGGGGACATTCGCCAATAATTCTTCAAAAAGAGCCGGATAGGCCAATTGGAGGTTAAGATCCGTCACCAAAGCAATTGCCTTTTTTCCCTCCATATGCTGCCTGATTATATCTGTTAGCACAATGCCAGCATTGCGGACAAACCGAATAGGGTAAGTACGCCCACCTCCCGTTTCTACGGCCAAATCGGCTAATGTTTCGGCACTCATTCTACCTCAAAAATCGCCCGGATGTAATCATCAGTGACAAAAGGTTGCAAGTCCTCCGGGGCTTCACCCAATCCGACGAAATAGATAGGCAGACCTAATTCCCTATATATTCCGACCAGTGCTCCCCCCCGACCCGTACCGTCAAGTTTTGTGATGATCAAACCGGTGAGACCAAACCCCTCATGAAAAGCCTTGGCTTGCTCAATCGAATTAGTTCCTAGACTCCCGTCCAAAACTAACCACCGGTGATGGGGAGACTCAGGGTTCTTCTTGGCAAGAACACGGCGAATTTTCTTAAGTTCCTCCATAAGGTTCGCCTTATTATGCAAGCGACCTGCGGTATCAAGGATCAGGTAAGATTGCCCTCGACTAACTGCAGCCTCATAGCTGTCAAAGGCGACCGCTGCAGAATCAGCACCATGATGGCTCGACACAAGGTCAAGTTCCAGACGATCAGCCCAATTGAGAATCTGTTCGTTGGCAGCAGCACGAAAAGTATCGCAGGCGCCAAGCAAGGCCTCTTGCCCTCGTTCCTTGAAATACCAAGCAAGTTTAGCACTGGTAGTCGTTTTACCTGCGCCATTCACGCCTAGAAGGCAGATAACCTCGGGCTTCTCATTGGATATTTGCAGACGCCCTTCTGCTCCTTCAAGAATTCGGCCTAAAATAGTTAATCCAATCTGAGATACATCCTTTTGCCGAAGTTCTTTGTCTGCACGATAAGCATTCTGAATTTCATCAAGGATTTCCTCAGTAGTCTCCACCCCGAAATCTGCTTCATAAAGGGCTTCCTCGAGTTCAGCGATGGATGAAGCATCCAGCTTTTTACGGAAGAGGCCACCGATAGCATTACCCAAGCCTGGCGCTTTCTTGGCCAGTTTGTCTTTGAATTTGGCAAAGAATCCTTTCATGAGAACATTTCAGGCAAGCTTCTCTCTATGATCCCTATCAACATCTTGCATTACATTGTCTAGAATTCCGTTAATGAAGGCGTTTGACTGATCGGAAGAAAATTCTCTACTCAGTTCCACAGCTTCATCAATAACAACCACGGGGGGGATGTCTTCACGATAGAGCATTTCAAAAATTCCCAAACGAAGGATTGCCAGATCAGTTTTGGCAATTCGATCAAACTCCCAGTTTGTTGCTAGTTGATGAATCTTTGCATCAATTGCCTCTAATTCGGCGAGAATTCCAGCAAGTAACTCCTCCGCAAACTCATAATATTCACGAGGATTATCTAGATTTTCAAAAAAGTTCCTGATCTCATCAGCCAGTACCAAAGGCGGGTTCATTTCCATCATGTAGAGAAACTGGACAAGAACCATCCGGTTTGTATGCCGTTGTGGAGTACCTGCGCTCATGACCTCGTCCAGTTCATATTAAGTGTTGCCATGTGGAGGGCTGCGTCTGCGAACTCCTGCCCACGAGACTGACTTCCGGTAACCCGTTCATTCGCCTGATCGACATTATTAACAACAAGGATTCCATTGATAACCGGGGTGCGAGATGTTATTGAAATATTCGATAGTGCCTGGGCGGTTGTGAGCCCTATCTGCTCATGGTGCGAGGTATCGCCCGCAACAACGACTCCCAATGCAATCACTGCATGAAACACTCCAGAGTTCGCCATCTCGCTGGCCACTACAGGGACCTCGAAAGAACCCGGAACACGGACAACCTCAACATTGTCAGCAATCACCCCCTTTAACGCAAGTGCTTCACATGTGGTACCCACCAAAGCATCAGCCAATTCTGGATTATAGCTCGCACCTACTAGAGCTATACGAATTGATGATGTATCAACTGGGTTATAATTAAAACGACTCTGGCTCATTATCTATCCAATTCTGAAAATTTCAAAAAGGAGCTACAGCAAATCGTTAGTAGTTGCTTTGTAAACGGAAAAGGAGTTGCAATATTAGATCAGTTGAAGGTGTTCCACAATCTCCAATCCATACCCATCCAAACCAACTACCTTACGGCGAGTATTCGCTAAAAGTCGAATTTTCTTTAGTCCCAATCCGACGAGGATTTGGGCCCCAATGCCATAGTCTCGAAAATCCATATCTGATGCGGAAATGGTCTTGCCGCGTCCAGATCCAGCTACTTTTTGCATATCAATGCCTGAACTTGGTTTCTCTAAATAGAGAAGTACACCGCATTCTTCCTGTACAATACGCTTTAACGCCGCATCCAAAGAACTCGCTCCGTGGGTATTCTGCATTTGGAAAACATCGCTCAATATGTTTTCACTATGTACTCTGACAATCGTAGGTAAATTCTTATCCAAAGTGCCCCGGGTAAATGCAAAATGATGGCGACCATCAAGAATACTTTGGAAAATATGTAAGATGAATTCACCGTGGGTCTGATGGCAAAATGATGACTCCGCAACTTTATCTACAAGCTGATCCCGCTGGTGCCGGTATTCAATTAGGCTAGCAATTGAAATAAGCTTCAGCTTGTGCTTTTTTTTAAATTTTAATAGTTCTGGCAACCGTGCCATTGAGCCATCTTCATTGAGGATTTCACAAATAACGCCAACAGGAGGCAACCCAGCCATTGCGGCAAGGTCTACAGCAGCTTCTGTATGGCCGGCCCGTTGTAAAACTCCACCAGGTCTAGCCCTCAGCGGGAAAACATGACCAGGTTGAACCAACATATCCGGCATAGAATAAGGGTCTCCAAGGATTTTAATCGTCGCGGCTCGATCGTATGCACTAATACCAGTAGTGATTCCCTTAGCGGCATCGACGGAAACAGTAAACTCTGTTTTATGTGACTCACGATTTTCCGGAACCATTAGATTGATGCCCAGACGTCGCAGGTGGGATTCCATCGCAGGTACACATATTAATCCCCGGCCATGTAATAGCATGGCATTTACATTTTCCGGTGTCACCTTTGATGCGGCCATCACAAGATCCCCCTCATTCTCTCTGCCTTCATCATCAGTGACGATTACCATGCGACCCGCAGCGATGTCCGTAATCGCTTCATCGACAGAATCAAAAGTGTTGTGTGCCTTACTGGTCATTTAAAAATGGGTAAATCTATATGCAACCCCGAGCATTTTGAAAGCCAAAAGGATTGCTGTATGTTTACGGAATACCATCTTCCTCGAATCGAATTAATGATCCATGTACGAAACCCTTTCAAAACGCCTTGGCAAAAAACTTTGGGAACAAAGACAAAGCATAGAATCTTCAAAAAAACATCTAGAAAAGAATCGCATTCTTGCCGCCCCACCACCTGTTCATCCATACTCCATTATAAAATATATCTTAAGAGCAACAGGCCTCATTTATCCCGCTAGAAGACAATTTAGAGCGCCGATCTTGGAGCATAATTCATTTCAAATCCCGGGTCTCCCCGCCCAACTAAATGGCTTTACCATCCTCCATCTTACTGATTTGCACATTGAACTAGAACACACTCTATCACCAATTATTGTAAAGGGGATCAAAGACCTTGCCTACGATCTTTGCGTTATTACCGGGGACATACAGCACGCTTATAATGCGGCCGATAAAGCAATAAACCTCCTGAAGCCCATTCTGATGGCTATAAATAGACCTGTCTATGCCGTCCCAGGGAATCACGACAGTACGGAGCTGATAGCGAAACTTGAAGTTGAAGGACTCCCCTTTCTACTCAATGAGCACATCCCCATAAACCATAAAGGTATGAATTTTCATCTCTGTGGTATCGATGATCCTATCTACTTCCGCACCCATGATGTAAAAAAAGCACGACAAGGTCTTTCTTCAAAAGAAACCACACTATTACTGTCCCACGCGGCAACCACAGCAGAAGAAGCAAATGCAGCAGATTATACACTGCAACTTAGCGGGCACACACACGGAGGGCAACTCTGCCTGCCGTGGGGGATTCCCATTTTAAAAGGAGCGACACCTCGTCAACGCGTCAAGGGAACGTGGAATCATCAACGGCTCCTCGGATACACCTCCCGAGGAATTGGCGCCAGCCACATCCCCGCACGCCTTTTTTGCCCTCCGGAGATAACACTCCATACCCTCTTAAAAAAATCGTGATAATACCAGAGCCTTTCCTGAAGGAATAAAGGAACATTTCATTCACGCAAACGTAGATTTAAATTAACAATGTCAAATAAGCAAGCCATCTGCATTAAAGGAATACGTCAGAATAACCTAAAGGGGTTTGATCTGGAATTACCACTGGGCAAGCTAATTGTCGTAACCGGACTCAGCGGTTCAGGGAAGTCATCACTGGTATTCGAAACAATTCATGCAGAAGGCCAGCGGCGCTACGTGGAAACATTCAGCCCTTATATGCGGCAATTCATGGAAACGCTTGATCGCCCAGATGTTGAATCTGTTGAAAACATCCGCCCATCAATAGCAATCAGTCAAGGCAACACCGTCAAGACCTCACGCTCGAGCGTAGGGACAATGACAGAACTTTGTGATTATTTTAAGGTGTGGTTTTGCCATGTAGCCAGCTTGCACGACCCATCCACTGGAAAAATCCTTCGTCAACAGTCTCCAGAATCAGTGTGGAATAGCATGAAAAAGGAATGGCCTGGAGAGAAAATTCTTATAAGCTTTCAAATCCCAATACCTTCCAAACTGCCAGCTAGGGATGTTCTTAACAGCTTAGGCTCACAAGGCTATGCTCGCATAATAATTGATGGAGAAATTCTCAAAACTGAAGAAATTGATCCGAAATTGATTCAAGATCAGGATAGCCTTGATATTCTGCAGGACCGGGTCTCGATCTATTCTAAAAACAGAACTCGCTTCATCGAATCTGCACAGACTGCCTTCAGGTATGGCAAACAGAAATTATCTATCTTTTCCTCGAATGGGGAAAAACTACAAGTATTTCAGGAAGGCCTTCAATCTCCGGAAACAGGTATTAAGTACCGATCCCCAACACCCGCCATGTTTTCATTTAACTCACCGCTGGGAGCCTGCCCGGAATGCAAAGGCTTTGGACGTGTTATTGAAACAGACTACCGACTAGTTATCCCAGACCCCTCTTTAAGCATAGACGATGGTGCAATCAAGGCATTCCATGGCAAAGTTCACAGCAAATCCCAGCTTGACTTGATTCAATCTGCAAAGAAATTTGGAGTGAGGGTAAATGAACCTTGGGAATCTCTCGAAGAATGGGAAAAAAAGTTCGTTGTTGAGGGGCAAGACGACTATAAAGAAGACGATGGAGGTTGGTATGGTCTTCGTAGGTTTTTTAGTTGGATGGAGGGGCGCAAATATAAAATGCATGTCCGCGTCTTCCTCTCTCGGTTTCGTGCATACTTGGATTGCCCATCCTGCTCCGGCACACGATTCCAACCCGAAACCTTAAATTGGAAGTGGAAGGGCAAGACTCTTCCTGAACTGTACGAAACTCCTATAAGTGAACTACAAAAGCGACTACAGTCGCTACGTGAAATCAAGGGCAATAAACCAGTAGCACTAGCCGCTAATGCCATCCTGTCGAGGCTCGACTATCTTGAACAGGTCGGAGTGGGCTATCTAACGCTTAACCGTACATCGCGTACACTCAGCGGAGGAGAGTCCCAAAGAGTAAAGCTCACATCCTGTCTTGGCACTTCATTGACAGATACGATCTTTGTATTAGATGAGCCATCTGTGGGACTTCACTCGCGAGATATTGACCAATTGCTCCAAATCCTAAAACGACTCGTCGCGGCAGGAAATACAGTTGTTGTGGTTGAGCATGACGAGACCATAATGCGAGCAGCTGACCACATTCTGGAACTCGGTCCTAAACCGGGTAAGGAAGGAGGTAATATCACATTCCAAGGCACTCTCAAAAAGCTGATTTCTTCCAATGGGAATGTGACGGGAGACTATCTCGCCGAAAGAAAAAACATCCAGCTACCAACTCGTCGGAAAACAGAAAAAACAAAGGGGCCAAAATTAAACATAAAAGGCGCCTCAAAAAACAATTTAAATAATTTGGGACTAAATATACCGCTTCAGCGACTTGTTGGTCTAAGTGGCGTTTCGGGATCAGGAAAATCAACACTTCTTAACAACGTCATCTATCAAGGGATGCAATTAAAAGCAGGTAAGGGAGCGAAAGACCCTGCTCCCACATTGAAAATAAGTACCAATATTGAAATAGAGGAAACAGTCCTCATCGGACAGGAGCAGATCAGTAAAACACCACGCTCCAATCCCGCGCTCTACACAGATATATGGAATAGCATCAGAGAACTCTTTGCTCGCACTGAGGATGCACGTGCGGAGGGCATGGGAGTATCAAGCTTCTCTTTTAACAGCGGAACCGGTCGATGCCAACAGTGCGAAGGTCTTGGCTATGAAAAAATTGAAATGCAGTTTCTATCCGACATTTACGTAAAATGCCCGGAATGCGAGGGTAAGCGCTTTAAATCAGAGGTACTTTCTATAGCCTACAATAGCAAAAGTGTTAGTGACATATTAGCACTTACGGTGGTCGAAGCCATCAATTTTTTCCGAAATGCAAATGGTATACGTAAAAGATTAATGGTCCTAGAGAAGGTTGGATTGGGTTACCTGACTCTAGGCCAACCTCTCAACACGCTTTCTGGGGGAGAATCACAGCGACTCAAGCTGGTCAAGTATCTGACAAAATTCGATGAAGGTGACAAAGGAGCCCTAATCCTTCTTGATGAACCAACAACCGGGCTTCATCGCCAAGATATAAAAAATTTAATTGGCGTATTGCAATCACTAGTTGATAGAGGCCACAGTCTAATCGTCATCGAGCACCAAATGGACGTCCTAAAGTCTGTTGACTGGTTGATCGAGATGGGGCCAGAATCAGGGGAAGGAGGAGGGGCAATTGTCGCTCAAGGGACTCCAGAGCAGCTTGCGAAACGAAATACCGTTTCATCGAGATGGATAAAAGAAGCGTTGGGAGAAAAAAGCGTGGAAGTCCAAGAAGCACCAGCGACCTACGGCAAGAAGCAACATAATGTGTCGAATGCAGTTCGTATCTTTGGTGCAAGGGAGCATAATCTTCAAAACCTCAACATAGAAATCCCTCATCGAGAGATCACCGTAATCACAGGTGTTTCCGGGTCAGGAAAGTCAACTTTCGCTTTTAACATCGTCTTTGCAGAGGGGCAACGAAGGTTCCTTGAATCAATATCCTCTTACACACGTCAATTTATGGAGCAACTGCCAAAACCCGACCTTGATTACATGGAGGGCATTGCACCAACCGTAGCGATCGAACAACGAATGACGAGAGGCACTCGAAAGTCTACTGTGGCGACAATAACGGAGGTTGCACACTACCTTCGATTACTTTTTGCAAGAACTGGTATTCAATATAATCCAAAGACAGGGAATGCGGTTAGTGGGCAGTCGGTAGAATTTCTTCAACAAAAGCTACAAAAGACATTACAGAATGAACAATGTAATCGTGTCCCTCACCTTTATCTTTGCGCTCCATTGGTTAGAGGTCGGAAAGGGCATTATGAACCACTGGCCAATTGGGCAAGAAATCATGGCTATAAAATCCTTCGTATCAATGGGGAGCTGGTGCCTCTTGACCGGTTTCAAAAGTTAGACCGGTATCAAGAACATGACATTGAACTGATTGTTGAAGATTTTGGAACGAATGGATATGAGCTTCCAAAAGCGAATAAAATATCGGCGCTGAAGGATGCAGTGGACTTCAACTTGAGACTTGCGCTGAAGCATGGCAAAAGGTCAGCCTTCCTACTCCATCCATCAGAGGGAATTCTGGAGTGGTATTCGACAACACGAACTGACCCCGAGACAGGCGATTCATTCCCTGAAATGGATCCAAAACATTTTTCATGGAATTCCCCCAAAGGCTGGTGTCCTGAATGTCGCGGCTTTGGTATTACGGACGAAGATTATCACACCGGCAAAGGAGATACAGTTCATGACCTTCCCTGCCCTTATTGTAATGGATCAAGACTAAATGAAGTCAGTCGTTCGGTGAAACTGAACACGAAGGATGCTGAAGCAGTTACGCTACCCGAACTTTTGGCTCAATCTTCAGAAAAGCTACTACAAACACTGAAAAAACTTCAATTGGACGACCGAGGCCGAGCAGTCGCAAGAGATATACTTCCTCAAATCCAAGAACGGCTCGCTTTTATGGATGAGGTGGGATTGAGCTATTTGGCATTGGACCGTTCAACCTCAACTCTATCTGGCGGGGAATCCCAACGCATTCGGCTGGCATCCCAATTAGGCGCAAAGCTATCAGGTGTCCTGTACGTATTGGACGAACCAACAATCGGCTTACACCCAAGTGATAATGATCGGCTGATCCAATCTATTAAAAGTCTGAAGAAAAGAGGAAACACCATACTGGTGGTCGAACACGATGAAACCACCATGCGTGAGGCTGATAGTGTATTGGATTTAGGTCCAGGAGCAGGAGTACATGGAGGGAAACTACTGGGTCAGGGTAACCTCAAAATGTTGATGGCAAACAAGATGTCTTTAACAGGTCGCTATCTTCAGAAAGGTATTCCGCATCCAATCAATGGTTCGCGTAGAGAGTTACCTCCATCGTGGAAATCTACCCAGAAAAAAATAAGATGGCTTGTTCTCCAAAAGGCCGCTTTACGGAATCTGAAAGGAGATGACCTCCACCTGCCCATAGGGAAGCTGATCTCTGTCTGTGGAGTCTCTGGAACCGGGAAGTCAACCTTGACCCGAGATCTTTTGCGCCCAGCTGTTGAAACCGCGATCCAAGTCAAGAAAGCAGTACTTAACGGCAAGCAGTTCCTGAAGGAAACAGGGCTGTATACATTAGATGGGAACTCTCCTGCATTGCAGAAACTCTATAACGGCAATGCATTTAAGAAGGTAATTGAGGTAGACCAGAACCCTATAGGCAAAACACCTCGTTCTACTCCAGCAACTTACCTAGGAGCCTTTGATCTCATCCGCAATTTTTTTGCAGCTCTACCCGCAGCTAAAATTCACGGTTATAACGCAAGTACATTCTCTTTTAATACGAAAACAGGGCGATGTGAAACATGTAAGGGCGTTGGGCGGGTAAAAATGGAAATGAATTTCCTGCCAGACACCTACGTTAAATGTGAAGAATGTAATGGGCGACGATTCGGCCCACAGCTGGAGGACATTCGTTGGAAAAACAAAAACCTTGCAGACGTTCTGGATATGACTTTCGAGGAAGCAAAAGAGTTTTTCTCCTTTCACGCAAAGCTTCATGAAATGCTTGGTCTTATGGTCGAAACAGGGCTCGGGTATCTAACACTTGGACAAAGCTCACCAACCTTAAGCGGAGGGGAAGCACAGAGATTAAAGCTAGCTGCTGAAATAACTAAAAGCCTCCAGACCCAAAGAGAACGCAAGTTGAACCAAGTTCCTCAAAATCTATTCCTACTTGAAGAGCCAACAATCGGCTTGCACCTTAAGGACTGTGAAAAGCTGATCCATATGCTCCACCGGCTTGTAAATATAGGTCATACAGTAATCGTGATTGAGCACAATACTGAGATTCTGGCCGAATCGGACTATCTTGTGGAGGTCGGAATTAAAGGAGGAGAAAAAGGAGGAAGGATTCTTTATCAGGGCGCGCCTGAGGGCATACTGGAAATTAAGGATAGTCCAACAGCCCCTTATCTAAAAGAGAAACTGGCATAGCTCAAACTCGACAAATCATACATGAAGGTATTAACTCATTTTTAAACTAAGATGTTTAAACTATTATCAAAAAAGCCAGAAATTCTTCGTATACTGCGTGGACCATTCAAGGGCGCCAAAATGTTCCTTAATCCAGCTCACTCTAAGAGAATGGTCTTTGGCCTCTACGAATATAGTCTAAATGACTGGCTTAAAGTAGTACCGCCAACCAAGGATTTTGCCTTCGATATCGGGGCCAATACGGGATATGACACCTACGGATTGGCTCATCTGCTATCACATTCCAATACTCGTGGCGTGGACATTGTGGCCTTTGAACCGGAAGCCGATCGCTATCCTGAACTTACTACTCCCAAAAACTGGGCTGAATATTCCCGTTCAAAAATCGAAATTATTTCCAAGTTTGCGGGAGCTGAGGACGATAAAAGCACCGTTACTATTGATACAATTTACAATGAAAGACCCGATCTTGAAGGAAAAAAAGGCCTGATGAAAATTGATGTGGAAGGAGCGGAATGTGAAGTATTGAAAGGAGCAAAAAACTTACTTCAAAATCCTGACCATGACTGGATGATAGAAATTCATGGCAAATCCCTTATCCCGAAAGTGGCAAAAGTCTTTTGTGAATTAGATAGACCCTTTCTGATCCGCAACTTGCCACCTGTCCCATTTCTCGGGAAGGAAAAAAGAAGTCTTTACTGTTACTGGCTGATAACCTTGGGCAAACAATTCCAGTAGTTTGTTACAAGACGCTTTGTAAGATAATATTCCAAAAAGGGTTGTGCTAAACTCAAACCTCTCCTCCCCAGTACTTCCAGATTTCGATAAAGGAACTGGCAAAAGCCTCTGGTTTCTTCCGAATAAGTTGCTCAACCTCATTTTTAGCAAACCACCGACCTTCAATAATTTCAGAAGAATTAGGGATAAAAGGCCCAGAATGCTTACCATGGTAGACCTCTACAAACTCCCAACCATTTGCAACTGAAGGACCGAGCTTAAAAAGCCGAACCAGATTAGGTGCCACAACTCCTAATTCCTCTTGAAACTCTCGAATGGCCGCAGAATGGTAATTCTCACCGGAGTCAAGGTGACCGGAACTGGAACTATCCCAACAACCAGGATACATATCCTTAGCCATCGAACGCTTCTGTAAGTAGATTTGATCTGACTTGTTGAATATTAAAATATGAACAGCCCGGTGAAAAAGCCCTTTTTCATGAACCTCACGGCGAGTAGCTTGTCCAATAACAAAATCCGCCCAATCAACGACATCAAAAATTTCGTCGTCGGATTGGGCAGGTTCCATAATGAATTACAATCCTAGCGGACCAGAACCCGGAAGTCTGGAAACTCATCATTGAACCCATTAAGAACACCCTTGCTCACTATTGCCACGGCATCATGCGAATGTAGAGATTCCAGATGAGAGCATACAGCCTTAAAATCAAGTATCCGAGGATCACCGTTTAGCTCCTTGTAAAGTAGACGGACTGCATCCTCAACAAAGATTTGAAAGCCACCGTTAAGTTCAGCAAAAGCCTGTTCGTCCTCTCTCCTCACCATAACCTGTGTTTCTGTCTTTAGCGCATTAAGGCAATGATCTCGCAATTCTTCTATAGTCAGGACGGAATCAGGTGAAATTTCAACAGTTACGCGGGCAGTACTTCTCTGAGAATGAGGAATTCCATAAACATTACGTTGTTCCCGAGCATGATCCACGAGACTACTGGAACAAGGACATGCAGATGAATAGATGAAATCAAACTGTATAAATTTACGGAATAGGCCGCCCTCCCCGATGCTGCCGAAGAAGGCAGATTCATAATACTGGAAACCCTCCAAATCGCTACGTAAACTGGGTTTTAGCAATGGGTAGGAGAAATGAATTTGAAGGTGTGCATTCTCCTCTCCAAGTGTTCCTTGAAACTTCTTCAAGATCGTCTCCAAAATTTCGAGAGAAAAAACCTCATCCTTAAATTCATAAAAGGTGCGCATGACGCGTGACATATTAATACCCTTATCTCCGGCTTTGAGAGAGACGGTGCCGGTCACTCCGACCTCGACAACCCTAGCTTCACCAGCATCACCCTTGATTCGCAAAGGAAGCCGAAAATTAGATGAACCGACCTGATTAACCGGAACGTCCGCACCCTGAATGGCGTGTTCCGCAGAATTCTGGATATCTGGCAATGTACCACGGTATCCCTCTGTGGAGCAAAAGGACCCATCGTAGTTCCGGGATGGTTGATCATCGGACATATCAAAAATATAACAGAGAATGGTTTATAGAAAAAAAGAATGTGGACTATGGGAAAACAGTTAACCGTGTAAATATTGGAATTTATCAGAATGGATGGAAAAAATGCTTTCCAGAATCAATACGCAGTTCCAGAGTGAAGTACTGTGGGATATTATTTTAGAATTTTAGGCTCCAGCAGCTCAGGCAATTGTGCATTACTCAAAACGGAGAATAGTACAGTGTTGATTGATGCAGGATTCTCCGGAAAGCGCATCTGTGAGATGCTGGCAGAGACTGGGGAATGTATTGAAAATGTGGATGCCGTGTTCATTACCCACGAACATTCTGATCACGCATCAGGAGTAAAGGGACTCGCTCGTCATAAAAACCTAATCTTCCATGCCAATGCAGACACCGCCCATGCCATCCAAAGAAAACTTACCCGGCGGGTGACCTGGAGTCTTTTTGAGACAGGGCGTCCCTTTCTGTTCCGTGATTTGGAAGTGTCTCCTTTTTCAGTTCCTCACGATGCCTACGATCCTGTAGCATTCGTTTTCGCATGGGGGGAAAACGATCTGTTCAATCCATCCCGAAAACTGGCATGGTTAACAGATCTCGGTTATGTCCCAAATCTAATAAAACAAAAGATTCTCGATGTTGATTACCTTGTTGTAGAGGCCAACCACGACATTAAGATGCTGGAGATGGACAACCGCAGGCCTTGGTCATTGAAACAAAGGATTCTTGGTCGCCATGGGCATCTTTCCAACAAGGCTGCACTAGCGCTGCTTCAAGAAGCTGAAAATCCAAATTGGCGAAAAGTATTCCTCGCCCACTTAAGCAAGGACTGCAACAATGTGGATTTGGTCCGTCGAACCTTCCAACCCATTGAAATCTCGCACCAATGCTCAATGGAAGTTGTGAATCCTGACAGTGCAAAGGGTATGGAAGTTACAGGTTAGATAACTCTGGCAATTCATTCAGATCACCGCAGGCGAATTATCAGGATCAAGGCATAAAAAGTCATTAACCCCATTGGCAACCAACCAGCAAACACCGGGGACAAAAATCCCTGCTCGCCAAACATTCGGAAAATACCAACCAAAAAGAAATACCCAACAAAAATCCCAATGGCCTTGGTTGACGCAACCATGGCATTAACTCGGGTTCCCGCGATGGCGAAAGGCACGCCTAGAAGCAGTGCCAAAACACAGTTGAAAGGACCAGAAATAGCTTGATGGTAACGTACCATATATCGGCGTGCTTCCTTATCTTCACCTGCCCGGTTGACCATGACAAGTTCCTGAAGCTCAAGAAAAGAGAGGTTTTCCATTTTTTTCTGTCTGGCTAAAAGGGTACGAGGAGGATCGATATCACGCATTTCCTTTTCTGGAAAATCCTCAAAACGCAATGGGAAACCAGCTTCATCAAAAACAACATACCGACCTTCCCGGAAAACCCAAGTGCCTGATTCTGGAATAAACTCTGCCGTTCTGGCAGTAAATCGCTCGCGACAATGGCCTTGCTCATCACGGAAGTAAAGGTAAACGCCATAACCCATTTGAGTCATGGGGTTATAACGATTCATGACCCAGAGCCTTTGCGCAGAGGTATTCTCAAAGGTAAGATGTCTGACAAAGAAATTGTTTTTTGCAGATGGATCCTGTTGTTTCTGTGTCAAACTCTCATGTAACTCACGCGATTTTTCTATGGATTGGGACAACGCACCATTCCCCTGAAAGAATAATCCCACAGAAAGAAGTATGCAGAAAAATAAATTCAACCGGATTAAACTCCATATACTACACCCCATGGAACGCATTGCAGCGATTTCCTGATTGCGGTGCAATGTACCAAAACTAAGCAAGGTAGCGACAAGCACGCTTAAGGGGAGCACAGGCGAAAGTAAAGATGGAGTCAGTAAAATATAATAATGTGCAATTTGAGTTACTCCCGCACCGTGATTGATAAAATCCCCCAATTTATCATAAAGGTTTTGAATATAGAAAAGGCCAAGAATAGCCCCAGTCGTAAGACTGAAAGATTTCAACCATTCACGTCCTAAATGCCTATCTATGGTGTTGGGGAAATTCACAAACCATCTAAGAATGTATAACCTTGGCGCATAGAAAAGATATTTGTGTCGAATGACATCAAGTATCTTAAAGCCTTGCCACCAAATAGACGCTCACAATAAGTTTATTCGTTTTCAAACCCCTATGAAAATTTGATGAATATCCTAAAATCTCTGCGTGGTACAGCCTTGTTGTTTGTTACACTCCATCTTCTGCTTGGCACAACTGCATTTGCAGATAAACAGCCCGCATCAGCAACCAGGGCAACTTCTGTAACTGTTGAGGTTGCTCCAGCAGAGAGCTTGGATAAGAAGATCAACAACGCCATCGAGCCAGCGACAAAATGGATCGAGAACATCGTCTTTTGGAAGGCATTCGATGCCAAGGGAATCGATGTCCGTAAAAAACTGAAGATTCAAGTCAAGGATGGAGATGTAGACTCAATTGACGTCACGGCAGACATAATCAACTTCAACCCGAAGTCCACGGTAACCTTCACATTTATTGAATCCAATGGTGGAAGGACAGGAAAGGCAAAGGCAAAGGCGGATATAAGGGGAACAATTAAAGCAGGTGTCCAGTTGGAATTGCCCGAGAAGCTGGATGAATTTCCCACAAATCCCGACATCATCGAAGCCAACAGGCAGGGCGTTCCCTTCGTCCTTATATGGCTTGTGGGTAGTGCCTTGGTTTTCACCCTCTACTTCAGATTTATCAACATTCGCGGATTCAAGTTGGCCCTCGAAATCGTACAGGGAAAATACACCGACCCACGCGAAAAAGGTGAAGTCACCCATTTTCAAGCGCTGACAGCAGCACTTTCGGGCACAGTTGGCCTCGGCAATATTGCGGGTGTAGCGGTGGCGATAAGCCTCGGCGGACCTGGAGCGACCTTCTGGATGATCGTAGCGGGGCTGCTCGGTATGTCGGCCAAGTTCGTTGAATGCACCCTTGGACTGAAGTACCGGCAGATCGATGCAACTGGGAAGACATACGGTGGCCCCATGTACTACCTGAGCCAGGGATTTGCAGAAAAGGGACTGACAGGACTCGGAAAGATACTGGCGGCGTTCTTTGCCGTCATGTGCATCGGTGGTGCGCTTGGTGGGGGCAATATGTTCCAGATCAATCAGGCATACCAACAATTCGTGGGAGTAACCGGAGGCACTGAAAGCTGGTGGGGAGATAAGGGCTGGTTCTTTGGCCTTCTGGTCGCTGTGGTTGTGGGATTGGTCATAATTGGCGGGATTAGGGGTATTGCCCGAACCACCTCCAAAATTGTTCCCTTAATGTGCGGAATCTATGTTATGGCAGCGCTCGTAGTCCTTCTGACCCACTTGGGGCAGATTCCCGCAGCGATCGGAGAGATTCTTAGTGGCGCCTTTTCAGGCAAAGCGGTAGCTGGAGGAATTATCGGCGTCATGATACAGGGCTTCAAACGCGCAGCCTTCTCCAATGAAGCGGGGATCGGATCTGCATCAATTGCGCACTCGGCAGTCCGTACTGAAAATCCAGCCAGTGAAGGATTGGTTAGCCTGCTGGAGCCATTTATCGATACGGTGGTCGTTTGTACGATGACAGCACTTGTTATCATCATCACGAATACATGGGCCAGCACCGAAGATCTTGGTGGCGTTGGTGTAACCTCGGCCGCATTTGAAAGCGTGATCTCATGGTTCCCGCTCATCCTTGCACTGGCTGTCATTTTGTTCGCCCTCTCAACAATGATCGCCTGGTCCTATTATGGGGAGCAAAGCTGGATTTATTTGTTTGGTCGGAGCGAAAAATCACGACTGATTTTCAAGTTCATATTTTGCTTATTCATCGTTGTCGGTGCCGCCATGACACTCGATAATGTTATCGGTTTCTCGGATGCCATGATTTTCGCCATGTGCTTCCCAAACGTAATCGGGCTCTATATCCTCATGCCCAAAGCTCGCGAGGAACTGGACAGCTACATGAAGAAAATTCAGGATGGGACGATCAAGCGCCGAGACTGATGTAAAACATCCTTCCAAACAATTGCCTCCATCTAAGAAGAAAGCTTTAATCGAGAACCGCGAGAAAGGCCTCGGTGTCAGACAAGTCTTCGAAAAGGAAATCCGGTTCAGACTCAGCAAGTTCACCTAATGAATATTTACCTGTGGCAACGGCAATGGTTTGGGCCTGAATGTGTTGACCACATTCTACATCACGTGGAGTATCGCCAATGACAAAAGTTTGCTCCTGATTGAATGCCACACCGAAATCATCCTTAACAATTTCAAGCGCCTTCGGACCAAGCTCGTTACGGTCATAGCAGTAATCTGCAAATGCACCGAATGCAAAAAATTTCCAGGCATCCACGCTTTCCAGTTTACACTTCCCTCCTGATTGAACGTTGCCAGTAAGCAATCCTTGGAGGCAGTCACTTCGGTTTGCCAGTATTTCCAAGACAGGCATACCAGGTAGCAATGTTGCAGGGGATTCAGCAAGGATTGCAGAAAGATTCCGCACATAGGCATTAACAAAAGCTTGATTGTTGGTTGGCGAGTCAGGAATTCCATAAAACTCACAGAGCATCCGACCAAGAAGAGGGTCTGTACGTCCAGAGTAATCGATCGCATAGAGATCAGCGTCCAAGTTGAAGACCTCCTTGAAGGCGCGATTCATTGCAGTTTCTCCAGCGCCTTTGGTCTCAATTATTGTTCCATCGATATCCCATAAAAGTAGTTTGTCCGGGGAATTCATATTGATGAGTGTATAAACTGGTGGAGATAAAACATATGTGGTGTGCGAATTCGGTTAAATGAATCAATCAATCATTTCAATCAGAGTTCCATCAACGAAGTCTGCACTGATTGCATCCAATCGCACCATGCCTCGACGATTTGCTAAATTCTCCCCAGCAGAGGGAATTACAACCCGGATGTAGTTAGGCGTATATCCTGGCCACGTTCCCTCTCGCTTATTCTCGAAAAGAACAGACAATTCTCGGCCAAGATATAAATTATGAAAATCATGGCGCTTCATCGCACTGAGGCGGCGAAGATGAGCGCTACGGCGCTTGCGTTCAGAAAGATGGACATGATCCGCACGCTTGGCGGCAATAGTCCCGCCGCGTTCAGAGTATGTAAAAACATGACAGTAGGCAAAAGGGGCTTCCAAGAAAACATTACAAGTCTGCTCGAAATCAGTCACAGTCTCCCCCGGGAAACCAACCATGATATCGGTTCCGATGCAGAGGTCGGGTACGATCGCTGTTGCCTTGGCCAAAAACTCAAGAAACTCTTGTATCTTATATTTGCGACGCATGGCGCTGAGTATATGATCTGAACCAGCCTGCAAGGGAATATGAAGGTAAGGCAATAATGAGTGAGATGGATTTCGCATCCTCTCAAGAAGGCATTCTGGAATAGTTGTTGGCTCGATGCTTGAGATACGTATGCAGGAAAGCCCATCAATGGCATCAAGAGCGTCAACTACATCGATAATACGCTTCCCGCTATGATGATAAGTCCCAATATTGACTCCGGTGAGAACCAGTTCGCGTACACCACGGGCAACCAAATTACGGGCTTCTTCAATTAGGTTTTGAAAATCTCGGGAACGCGCCCGTCCACGAGCAAACGGAATAATACAAAAAGTACACATGAAATCACAGCCATCCTGAATCTTGAGATTAGCCCGTTGCGTAAAGGGAAGGTCTCCTGCAATAGTTATCGTAAAGTCTTCTCTATCCATTTGATCCCGAACGATCACAGGGACTTCATTCTTCTCTTCTCCAATATAATCAAGAACGTTCAATTTGTCATGATTTCCAATAATTAGGTCGACTCCCTTGATCTGGGAAATCTCCTTGTAGCCCATCTGGGAATAGCAACCAACAACAGCAGTAATTGCATGTGGGTTGCGGCGGGTAAATTGACGAATGGCATAGCGGGACTTAGAGTCCGCAGAACTCGTGACGGTACAAGTATTGATAATAGCAAGATCTGCATTTGCGCCAAAAGGTACAATCTCATAGCCATGATCAACCAACTGATCACGAATCAAATTAGTCTCGGACTGATTAAGCCGACACCCAAGAGTATGCACGGTTGCACGTTTGGTCACGTTGATTTCTCTTGCCATAAGAAATAAAAGGGAGAAAAGGATGCCCCCCTTTTTCCCAAAGGCAACTCAGGAGAAAGACGACCCTCAATACAAATTATGCCAGAGCTTCCTTATAATAAAGTGTTTCTCTCCCTACTGGTGATTGTGGGGTGGGCCCTAACGGGCATGATCCTGCGGAAATTTGCACTGCTAAAACCCAAATGGGACATAATGCTTTTGCGAACAGTTATCTGGTTCTTTTACCCATGCCTAATTATTAAAAACGTAGTGGGAAATAAGGCCTTGGCAGATGACCCATCTTTGCTGCTAACGATCATTTCAATCGGTTTTCTTGCACTGGCATTCGGTCAAATTGTATCTTCCCTAGCCGCAAGATTGATAACATTTGAAAACCCACGACAAAGAAATACATTTATCTTCACCACGGGAATATTCAACTATGGCTATTTTGCATTTCCAGTTGCAGACGCGCTTTTTGGAAAGGAAACCTTCGGGATCCTACTGGTTTTTGTCGTAGGCGTGGAAGTCGCAATCTGGTCAATTGGAATTCTTTACCTAACATCAGGCGAAGAGAAACTGGATTGGAAGAAATTAGTAAACCCACCGATAATCGCAGTGACAATAGCATTGGTATTAAACTGGTCTGGGGGCGCAAACCGCATAAACCCAGAAAGTATAAAAATGCTTGATGTCATGGGGCAGTTCGCAATTCCCCTAGGTCTAATACTGATTGGAGCTACACTATTTGATAATTTGAAAAATTTAAATATAAGAAAGTACATGCATCAGATCACTGTAGCTTGCTGTGTCCGACAATTATTTCTGCCATCTACATTCATAATCATGGCAGTTCTCCTTCCTGTTCTACCAGAACTAAAGGCCGTCCTTATTATCGAGGCCGCGATGCCTTGTGGAATATTCCCTATTGTAATTGCTAAGCATTATGGGGGATCTCCAAACACTGCTTTACAAATAATCATGGGAACTACTTTCTTTTCAGTGCTAACAATACCATTATGGATCATGTTGGGGATATACTTTACAGGCCTTCAAGAATTACTGACATCCGCTTCATAGCTAAGCTTGATTTTTTTAGGGAGCCTTTTTTTATAACCAGCCAATTAAAATAATATTTAAGAAACCATGTCAGAAACTCACGAATTTCAAACCGAGACCCAGCGTGTACTGGATATCGTAATCAACTCGCTCTATACCGACAAAGATATATTTGTCAGGGAACTGGTTTCCAATGCCTCAGACGCCTTGGAAAAGCTTAGGCACACACAGATTACAGAAAAAAAGATACATGATGACAATCTGTCTCTGGAGATTAATATAACAACAGATGATAAAGCAGGGATACTTACAATTCAAGATTTTGGAATCGGAATGACACGAGATGAACTCGTCGAAAATCTTGGCACAATTGCGCATTCAGGATCAAAGAAGTTCTTGGAAACAATGGAAGATGGTGACGACCCTAAGGACAATCTAATTGGTCAGTTTGGCGTTGGCTTTTACAGCACTTTTATGGTTGCCGACAAGGTGAAGGTCTACACTCATTCCTGGGACTCCAAAGCCCCTGGATTTCTCTGGGAAAGTGAAGGGGCAGGAAACTACACGATCGACGAGTCTGAAGGCCAAAGACGAGGGACAAAGATTGTCGTCCACTTAAAAAAGGACTGCAAGGATTTTGCTGGCGAGGATCGCGTCAAACAGATCATCAAACAATATTCAAGTTTTGTACAATTTCCCATCAACTTGAACGGTGAAAGAGTAAACACGGTTGATGCTATTTGGTTGCGCAACAAAAGTGAGATAAAGGATGAAGAGTACACGGAATTCTACAAGTTCCAGTCCAACGCCTTTGACGAACCACTTCTTCGGATGCATTTCAATGCAGATGCCCCCATATCGATTAATGCACTATTATTTATTCCAAAAGAAAATACAGAACGATTCGGATTTGGGAAAATGGAACAGAGTGTTGCCCTGCATTGTCGCAAGGTTATGATCGACTCTGAACCGAAGGGTCTGCTTCCCGATTGGTTAAGGTTCCTTAAAGGAGTGGTTGATAGTGCTGATTTGCCTCTAAATATATCTAGAGAAACAATGCAGGACAGCGCTCTAATCCAAAAGCTCAACTCCCTGATTACCAAAAGATTAATCAAATTACTCAATGATACCGCAAAAAAGAAGCCAGAGACCTACGAAACTTTCTGGAATCAGTTTGGTATCTTCATTAAAGAAGGCATTCACCTTGATTATGGCAACCGCGATAAACTCGGGAAACTACTTCGCTATGAATCTTCCTACACCGATTCGGGCAAATTGACCAGTCTTGCAGACTACGTATCAAGAATGCCTGAAGATCAGGAAAATATCTATTATCTATTTGGCCAAAACAGGGTCTCCATTGAAGCAGGACCATTTCTGGATGCTTTTAAAGCGAGGAACGTAGAAGTACTATACCTTTTAGAGGAAGCGGATGAGATCATCTTGCGAGATCTTGGCAAGTTTGAGGAAAAGAAACTTCTTTCCGGCGACTCTGAAGAAGTAAAATTACAAAAACTTGATACAGAACCTGAAGGCGAAAGTCTGGACGAGGAAACAACCAAATCTCTCTGCGAATGGATCAGCGGGAAACTGGACAAGAAAGTATCTTCTGTGGAAGCTAGTGATAGATTAATTGGTAGTCCGGCCTGCATAATGAATGCAGATAAGTCAATGACCGCTAATATGCGTAGAATGATGCAGGCAATGAATAAAGAGGGTGATCAAGCAATACCCGCAATACCTCCCGTTAAATTCCAGATAAATCCCAGTCACAAACTAATATTAAACTTGCAAGGACTCCGGACAGAAAACGAGGAAGTTGCCAATCTTGTTATTGAACAAATTTTTGATAATGCCCTCGCCACAGGAGATATGCTGGAGGATCCGAGGGAAATGGTCGCCAGAAGTTATCAAATCCTGGAAATGCTAAGTAAGAACTGAAGGGGCTTGCCACTTCTCCCCATTTTCATTTCCTCATCGATGTAGGGGAAATAAACATGGAGCGATATACTTTTCGCCATCTGGCACGAACATTGATACTTCTTGGGTGTCCACTTTTAATGGCCGGGCAAATATCTCTGGATGCCCCATTGCAAAATTTCACAATCCCGGGATTTAGCAATGACGGCTTCCCTTCTTGGATTTTGAAGGGTTCAGAACTTCAGTACCTGGATAAGAAAAATGCTGAAGTTAAAAGTATGAACCTTCAGGTCCTTTCGGGCCAAGGGGATCGCCGAATTGAGACAGACCTATATAGTCCGGCAGCCTTATTCTTCATTAAGGAAAATCGTGCTCAAGGTCATGAATCACTTCGAATTCGAGGAAACAACTTCAGTGTCACTGGCAAACAATGGGAATGGAACGGCAATAGCAGGACTATTAAAATTAAGAAAGAGGTAAAAGTTACATTCAATGAAAACGTTAAATTATTTTAAAAGTTTTATCCTGCTGGCGACAGCTATTTTAATCTGTAAGGGACAGGAAGCAACCCCCGCTCAACAAACAAACACTCAAAATGGGAATACAGAGATAACTGGTGATGAATTTGAAATGGTCAGTCGAGAAAAAGAGAACTATTTCCTGTTTACAGGAAATGTTGAAATACGAGCCACAAACATGATGGCAACCTGCAATCGGTTGGAAGTATACACATCCAAAACTGATCAAGATAAGACTAACGAAAATCAAAATCCCACAGAGGAAAATGCATCCCTTGGTAAAATTGAAAAGATTTTGGCTAGCGGAAATGTAAGATTGGTTCAAGAAGAGCGGGTGGCAACAGCAGGAAAAGCTGAAATACTGCCACAGACCGGAAAAGTGGTTCTCATGGATTCCCCAAAGGTAACCAGTAAGGATGGGGTTCTAGCCGGATATCGAATAACCCTCCTACAGGGTGAACAGAAAGCTTTGATTGAGAAGGGACCTGGGCAACGGCCAACATTAATTTTACCGAAGATTCCTGATCTAGGAATTGGAGGGAAAGAAAAAACCACGCTCGAGCCGTAACTCATTAGAATACAAACTATGAGCACGGATGAATTCACGATCCGGACAGAAGGGCTGATCAAGCGCTTTGGTCGGAAAGAAGTTGTGCGTGGAGTGGATATCAAACTAAATGCAGGAGAAATCGTAGGTCTTCTCGGACCCAATGGCGCGGGGAAGACCACTACTTTTTATATGGTGGTTGGTTTGGTCAAAAATACTCACGGAAAGGTTTTCCTAAATGGGAAAAGCATCACCAGAATGCCTATGCATAAACGAGCAAGAAAGGGAATTGGTTATCTTCCACAAGATGCGTCAATATTCCGTAAGTTAAGCGTTGAGGATAATATTCGAGCTGTCGTTGAAACCTTAAAAAAATCCAGAAAAGAGAAAAAGGAAACTGTAAAAAAACATCTGGAGGATCTCGATTTACTGCATCTTGCCAAACAAAAAGCCTATACACTAAGTGGAGGGGAAAGAAGACGTTTGGAGATTACTCGAGCCTTAGCTTGTAATCCAAAATTTCTATTGATGGACGAACCTTTTAGTGGAGTTGATCCAATTAGTGTAGCAGAAGTACAGAAAATAATTTGCCAGTTAAAGGATCGAGGAATCGGTATCCTGATAACGGATCATAATGTTCGAGAAACCTTGAGTGTCGTGGACCGAGCCTACTTGCTATACGATGGAAAAGTTCTAACTGAGGGAACAAGTGATTTCCTAATAAATGATAAACAGAGTCGAAAATTATATCTGGGTGAAAACTTTGATATGTAATTCTTTTAGAGTACTGATCTAACTTTAAAAAAAAGGCCCGCCCAATCCTTTCGGATTGGGTGGGCCATAAACCTGGCAACAACCTACTCTCACACGGCATCTTGGCCGCACTACCATCGGCGATTGAGGGCTTAACCGGCGTGTTCGGAATGGGAACGGGTGTTTCCCCTCACCTATGGAAGCCAGAATGTCTTCCAGAGTAATGCTTCGTATCGTCGTTGTTGCCAATGAAGCATCTCAGTTTTAGGAAATTTCAGTCTTAACGTTATTAATGTAGATATACTTGCAAAGCGTGCGCTTAATTAAAATCGAAACCGAAGGCAGATTAGGCAAACACAAATGGATCATTAGTACCAGTAAGCTAAATGCCTTTCGACACTTACACATCTGGCCTATCAACCTGGTGGTCTTCCAGGATCCTTAGGGAGATCTCATCTTGGGAGGAGCTTGGCGCTTAGATGCTTTCAGCGCTTATCTTTTCCGTGCTTAGCTACCCGGCGATGCCAATACTCTTGACAACCGGAACACCAGAGGCACGTCATTCCCGGTCCTCTCGTACTAAGGAATGAACCCCTCAAATCTCCAGACGCCTACAGCGGATAGAGGACCGAACTGTCTCACGACGTTCTGAACCCAGCTCGCGTACCACTTTAATCGGCGAACAGCCGAACCCTTGGGACCTTCTCCAGCCCCAGGATGTGATGAGCCGACATCGAGGTGCCAAACCCCGCCGTCGCTGTGAACGCTTGGGCGGGATCAGCCTGTTATCCCTAGGGTACCTTTTATCCTTTAAGCGATAGCAATTCCACATTCAACTACCGGATCACTTGGGCCTGCTTTCGCAACTGATCGACTTGTATGTCTTACAGTTAAGCTCTCTTATACCCATACGCTCTTTCGCCCGATTGCTAACCGGGCCGAGAGAACCTTCGCAATCCTCCGTTACTCTTTGGGAGGATACCGCCCCAGTAAAACTGACCCACTAGCACTGTTCCCTGCCCGGCTGACGGGCTCAGGGTTAGAAACCTAATCAAAAAAGGACGGTATTTCACTTTGTGACTCCCCCTCACCCTGAAGTGAGGATTCAACGTCTCCCGCCTATTTCTACGCATTAAAGATCAGATGCCAATACCAGTTTACAGTAAAGGTCCATAGGGTCTTTCCGTCCTGCTGCAGGTACGCGGCATCTGCACCGCGACTACTATTTCACTGGGCACCTCCCCGAGACAGCGGCCAACTCGTTGCACGATTCGTGCAGGTCGGAACTTACCCGACAAGGAATTTCGCTACCTTAGGACCGTTATAGTTACGGCCGACATTCACGAGGGCTTAGTCCGGAAGCGTGAACAACCGGGTTTCACCTTTTCGCATTGGTCACGTGTCACTCCCTATACGTCGTCTTGCGACTTAGCAGAGAGCTGTGTTTTTGCTAAACAGTCGGTTGGCCCTTTTCACTGCGGCCTACTGCAAGCAGTAGGCACCCCTTATACCGAAGATACGGGGCTATTTTGCCGAGTTCCTTAGGGAGGTTTAACCCACGCGCCTTAGAATACTCATCTCGGATACCTGTGTCGGTTTGCGGTACGGGCAATCTACATAGTTAACAAAGAAGCTTTTCCTGGAAGTCATTAATCGCATACGAACGCTGCCGTAGCATTGTCCTCACAATAGTAATTAGATATTGCGACGCTTGACTCCGTCCCTTCTAAGATAGTTGTATAATTGGTCACGGAATATTAACCGTGTGTGCATCGACTACTCCTTACGGCCTCGCCTTAGCTCCCGACTAACCCTGGGCGGACGAACCTAGCCCAGGAAACCTTATCCTTTCGGCGATCCGGATTCTCACCGGATTTATCGTTACTTAAGCCTGGATACTCACTTCCTGCCGGTCCACCACCCCTCGCGAGATGGCTTCGTCCCTGCAGGAACGCTTTCCTACTGCTCCCGAAGGAGCCCACAATTTCGGTATAACGCTTAGTCCCGATCATTTTCGGCGCAGATTCACTCGATAGGTAAGCTGTTACGCACTTTTTAAATGATGGCTGCCTCTAAGCCAACATCCCTATTGTCAATGTAAATCCACCTCCTTTTCCACTTAGCGTTATTTAGGGACCTTAATTGGTGGTCTGGGCTGTTTCCCTCTCGACTACGGATATTATCACCCGCAGTCTGACTCCCATGCTACACCTGTTGGTATTCGGAGTTTGGTAAAGGTTGGTACCCGGGTATGGGCCCTAGCTTTTTCAGTGCTCTACCCCCAACAGTCAGCGCATGAGGCTATACCTAAATATATTTCGGAAAGAACCAGCTATCACGGGGTTTGATTAGCCTTTCACTCCTATCCACAGCTCATCACCACAGTTCTCAAGCTATGTGTGTTCGGTCCTCCACGTCGTTTTACCGATGCTTCAACCTGGCCATGGATAGATCACCTCCGTTTCGGGTCTATTGCCTGCAACTCAATCGCCCTGTTAAGACTCGCTTTCGCTTCGCCTGCAGTCCGTAAGACCTTAAGCTTGCTACAGACAATAACTCCCAGGCCCATTATGCAAAAGGTACGCCGTCACCCCACAAGGGGGCTCCGACAGCTTGTAAGCAACTGGTTTCAAGTACTATTTCACTCCCCTAAAAGGGGTACTTTTCACCTTTCCCTCACGGTACTGGTTCACTATCGGTCGACACTTAGTATTTAGCCTTACGCAGTGGTCTGCGCAGATTCACACAGGGTTTCACGTGTCCCGTGCTACTCAGGGTACTCCTAGGTTTCTCGTTGCTTTCGCTTACGGGGCTATCACCCTCTATGGCTCAACTTCCCAGTTGATTAAACTAACAATTTGAATACCAGTAACGGAACCCTACAACCCCAGCTGGATAAATCCAGTTGGTTTGGGCTGATCCCTTTTCGTTCGCCACTACTGGGGGAATCGCATTCGCTTTCTTTTCCTCCGCTTACTTAGATGTTTCAGTTCAGCGGGTATTGCTTCCACAGACTTATGTATTGGGTCTGGGATAACGGGTTTTAAACCGCTGGGTTTCCCCATTAGGAAATCTCCGGTTAAGCGTGTTTGCCGCTATCCGAAGCTTATCGCAGCTTACCACGTCCTTCTTCGCCTTGTGTCGCCAAGGTATCCACCAGTTGCTCTTAATTAGTTTACCTAATCGCCTTGGTTTCCATTTTAAAAATTCTTAGGCACGCTTGTGCAAGTAATATAGTGTTATAATTTTACCTACAAAACGTTAAGACTGTCAAAGAACAAAAATTCATGTTAAAGGAATCTTCATTTAAAGATACCAACTTTCTGATGTTAGTTACTTGATGGTGGGCCCAGGTGGACTCGAACCACCGACCCCCGCGTTATCAACACGATGCTCTAACCAACTGAGCTATGGGCCCGGTTTGGTGGAGCCGGACGGGTTCGAACCGACGACCTGCTGCTTGCAAAGCAGCTGCTCTTCCAACTGAGCTACGGCCCCGAAATCGGATTTGTAGTTTTAAATATATAGAAAAAACTACCCATCAAGCTCCTGATATCAGGAAAGTGGGAATCTGGTAAAGAACGAAGACGTTCCTTAAAAATTACTTTGTGCGATAAGCCTCTCTCCGTAGTCACACTCATAACAAACAGAGTGTTCGACCTTCGCTTCCGCCCTCGCTTAATTGCGAGGCGAAGCTTCTCCATAGAAAGGAGGTGATCCAGCCGCAGGTTCCCCTACGGCTACCTTGTTACGACTTCATCCCAATCACCAGCCCTACCTTAGGACGCTGCTTCCCGTGAGGGTTAGCTCACATACTTCGGGCAGAACCGGCTTTCATGATGTGACGGGCGGTGTGTACAAGGCCCGGGAACGTATTCACGGCGTCGTTGCTGATACGCCGTTACTAGCGATTCCAACTTCATGGGGTCGAGTTGCAGACCCCAATCCGAACTGGGCCCGGCTTTGAGGATTTCCTCCACCTTGCGGTATTGGGTCCTGTTGTACCGGGCATTGTAGCACGTGTGCAGCCCTGGTCGTAAGGGCCATACTGACTTGACGTC
>JABJCN010000219.1 GCA_018668635.1 Opitutia bacterium | reverse complement strand
GGCGATGTCTTCACAGATGCTGGCGCAACTGCGATGGACGATACTGATGGCGACTTAACAGCCAATCTTGTGGTTACTGGTTTAGATATAGATACCAATGTTGAGGGTTCCTACACCATCCGTTATAATGTTGTTGATGCTGCTGGTAATGCCGCGATAGAGGTGTCACGCACTGTGGTCGTCGAGGCAGCGGAATCTGAACCAGATACGACCAAGCCTGTCATCACACTTCTTGGTGATGCCACTGTTACTCTCGTTGCTGGCAATGTCTACACCGATGCAGGCGCAACGGCAATGGATGATAAGGACGGAAACCTAACTGCTAATATTGTAGTGACTGGCGGCGATTTTGACAGCAACGTGGAAGGGGACTACACCATTCGTTATAATGTGAGTGATGCGGCAAGAAATGCCGCAAATGAAGTTACCCGCTTGGTCACCGTTCAGGCTTCTGAAGACAATACTTCGCCGGAGATCACCTCTCTTTCCCTCGTTGTATCAGGTTCTGACGTAATCGTAACCTTGGAAGCAACCGGGAATTATGATCACTGGCACCTGCGTCTGGGAACCGCCCTAAGTGAAACAGGTTCTGCGGGAGGCACTATGGTATTTTCGAACCTTACGCATACGTTAACGGGTGTTGCTGCAGGTGAGCAAACTCTCTACGTGGGTCTTGTTGATGCGTCCCATGCCTTGATTGGACAGCAGGTATCCAAGATATTTAGCATGCCTAACTCTTCTAAACAGGTTGCGGCAGCATATGGTTCTGCATTTGAAGGTTCTTCTGGCTCCATTTTTACCAATTCCAGTGATGCTGCTTTTGATGCATCGACTAAAGGGGTCCTTTCTCTTGGTTTTTTCAACAGCGGGTTCGACGTCGCTTCCGAAGCACAAGCCAACAATTTAACGGGTGTTCTCGACAATTATAATGTTCTGCATAGTTCCAGTTTTACATCTGCTGTTGCACCAGGGTTCCTGACCACTGGGGGTAGTGTGTCGGAGAACGGCGTGGACAAAGATCCGTACATATTTCTCTTTGCAGGAGTTGATGACGTTGCGGATATTTCCTCTTCCACAGAGTTTGGTCTTTTCTCAGATTCGACTTTTGCCAGTATTCCAGCCGGCGGCAGTCCTGTTCCTGTTGATTTTTCAGTAGCCAGCCTTACGTATGACACGGTCCTTTTTGGTAAGGAGGTTCCGGGTGGTGGTTTTGCGGGAGCAAATGCATACGCAACACTACCAGTTGCTGCGCAGAGCAGGGGGGATGAGCCTCCCGTGCTGACATTGCTCGGCGATGTGGAGACTTTCGCGGAATGGGAAACTGACTTTATTGACGCAGGTGCCACGGCCCTTGATTTCGAGGATGGAGATCTTACAGATGAAATTCTTGTCAGTGGGGATGAAGTGGATACTTTTGTTGCAGGGGTATATACTCTTTTGTACTCAGTCATGGACTCTTCTGGTAATCACGTGTCCACGAAACGTAGTGTCCGTGTTGAGCGTCCAGATTTGCCAGAAATAGCAGCTGCTGGATCCGGGAATGTTGCTGTTACGTATGGCTCTGCTTTTTCTGGTTCAGACGGGAGTATCTTTGGTTCTTCAGATGGTACTGGTTTTGATGCGGATAACAAAGGAACTATTGCCTTGGGTTATTTTGATACGGGGTTTGATGTTGCCACTACCGCTAGTAGTCAGAACATAACCAGCCTTCTTGCCGCGTTCAATGTTCTTCACAGCAGTAATTTTGATGAAGTTGCCGCACCCGGATTCTTGGGCACAGGAGGTTCTTACGCTGCTAGCGGGGTAGGAGAAACTCCTTATATTTTCCTCGCTGCAGGTATTACAGATTTTGCCAGTTCTGCCGAGGCTACCCAATATGGTCTGTTCACTGACTCTGCTTTTAGTTCGATCCCTGATGGTGGTAGCCCGGTTCCAGTTGATTGGTCTATTACCAGTCTCACATACGATGCAATCCTCCTCGGGGCAGAGAAAAATGGCGGCGGTTTCGGTAGTGGGGGTGCCTTTGTTACACAGACTGTAAGCAATCAGGGAGGCGGAGATGACGATACCACGGTTCCAGTCATAACTCTAACGGGTGAGGCCGAGATTAACCATGAGGCTGCAACTGAATACGTCGACGACGGTGCAACTGCGGCTGATGATACTGATGGCAACCTCACCAACCAGATCGTAGTTGTTGGCGATGACTTTAATATTAAATCAGTCGGAGTCCATGAGATTAAATTCAATGTTGCTGATGCCGCAGGTAATAATGCCTTGGAAGTTATTAGAAAGGTTACTGTTCGTGATACCACCATCCCTGTCATTACATTAACAGGCCTTGCAGAGATTACTATCAATGAAGGCCCAGCCTATTCAGATGCCGGATTCACGGCAATAGATACCTTGGATGGAGATGTCACGGCACAGGTTGTAGTTGGAGGTGATACCGTTAACACTGCAGTGGTTGGAGTCTACACCATCACATTTGATGTCGCTGATGCAAGCGGTAATAACGCTGTTCAGATCTTTCGTAAAGTGACTGTGCAGTCTGTTGCTGTTGCAGATACGACCCCTCCCCTAATTTCACTCCAGGGTGCATCCGAGATGACCGTGGTGGAGGGTGCGGTTTTCACCGATCCTGGTGTTACTGCAACAGATGCAGTTGACGGTGACTTATCTGACAAAATTGTTATTGGAGGTGAAGAAGTTGATACCGCTACTGCAGGCGTCTACACAATCTCTTATAACGTGACAGATGCTGCGGGGAATGATGCACTGGAAGTTACTCGAAAGGTCACTGTGCAAGCCGCTGCTGTGCCGGATACGACTGCCCCAGTCATTGTGCTTAAGGGAGAGGCTGAGATGCTTGTTGCCCAGGGTTCTGCTTTCACTGATCCTGGTGCTACTGCAACCGATGATCGGGATGGAGACCTCAGTGCTTCTGTGGTCATTGGTGGGGATTCTGTGGACACTTTTGTTGCCGGCATTTACAACGTTACTTACGATGTAAAGGACGCTGCGGATAATGCGGCTTCAACCGTTATTCGTAAGGTCACTGTTCAGGCTCCAGATTCCATTCCGCCAGTTATCACCTTGAAGGGTCAGTTTACGGTCTACATTACACAGGGCGATGTCTATTCAGACGAAGGTGCAACTGCTCTTGATGCCCGTGACGGAGATGTTACCTCCAGCATCACTATTCTGGGTGCAGACTTTGATTCAAACATTCCTTCGGAGTATTTTGTCACCTACAATGTGAAGGATGCTGCCGGCAACAAAGCTGCAGAGGTTACCCGCAAGGTTGTCGTTGATGCGTTACCTCCACCAAAATTTTCTATTGTCTCAGTCGAGAAGGAAGAAGCCAAGGTAACAGTTACAATTTCTGAGCCAGAGGGGGGGGCCTACGACCATTGGCGTTTGCAATTGGATACCCCACTCTCTACTTCTGGCCAAGCCGGCGGGGTGAAGGTCGAAACTGGCTTTTCCCATACCTTCGATAATGTTACACCGGGTAACCACACGGTTTATGTTGGCCTTATTGATTCAGATGAAAAGCTCCATGGGCGGCAGGAGACAGAAGATTTTGTTGTCCTAAGTACCGATGGGCCAAAGGTGTCCATCACATTTGGCTCTAAGTTTGAGGGCTCAGACGGGGTCATCTTCAGCAGCAATGACGGCACTGGCTTTGATAATGCCAATCCCGGGACAATTGCCTTTGGATTCTTTACTCCGGCTTTTGATCTTGAGAAGGCTGTGCTTCGAGGCGACATGTCCCAGATTCTGGGTAATTTCAATTCCCTTTATACATCCGGATTCAATACTGCTTCAGCACCGGGATTCATGACCACAGGTGGTGCTGTCACCCAGAATGGTATCGGTTCAACGCCTTACATTCTTACAATGAAGGGTGTCGCCGATCTGGCCCTGTCTGCAAATGCAACCGAGTTTGGACTCTTCACTGACAGCGGATTCAGCATGATACCCGAAGGGGGTAATCCATTCCCTATTGAGTATGATGTCACCACCATGACTTATGATACCGTAGTACTTGGCAAAACTATCTCTTCCGGTGGATTTGGTAATGCCAATGCCTATGCGACCGCAGAGGTTATCCTTTCCAATGTTGATGTTGTTCCACCCGAAATTCATCTAAAGGGGGGCGCTGAAATTGATGCCGAGGCAGGCCTCACATTTATTGATCCGGGATACACCGCCAATGATGATGAGGAAGGGGATCTCTCGCATTTGGTCGTTGTTGGTGGATCTGTTAACTCCGATGTCCCGGGTGAATACACTTTGAGCTATAATGTCTCTGATACTGCTGGCAATGCGGCATTGGAAGTTGAAAGAAAGGTTACGGTTAAAATCATAGACCGTTTAGGGCCAGTAATAACTCTTGCTGGAGACCCCTTTATAAATCTTCTTCTCGGTGATTCATTCACTGATCCCGGTGTCTCCGCTACTGATAATATTGACGGGGATGTGACTGGTGATATTGTTATAACGGGTGCAGAAATCGACACCTCAGTTCCTGGGGTCCATGTCATTAAATATAATGTCTCCGATGCTGCTGGAAATGTTGCCAATCAGGTTACAAGGACAATTGTTGTTAAGACACCACCACCACCTGAAATTACTATAGAGAGTATTATTGTCGATGGTGTGGATGCAACTATTACTATCGAGCAAAGTGGGACTTTTGACCACTGGCATGTAAGTCTTGATACTCCACTTGCCGAAACGGGTCCTGCTGGAGGTGTGATGGTTCTGACCCCGGAGCTATTCACTCATACTTTCTCGGATCTCACCCCGGGTATAAAGACCATCCATGTCGGATTGGTGAATGCCGCACATGAATTGATTGGGTCTTCCGTTAGTCGCACCTTCACTATTCTTGAAACTGATGGGGATAAGATTCAAGTCACGTATGGTTCTGAAACATCGGGCGCGGATCAGAATTTGTTCGAGGATTCCGCGGGGATTCCTTTATCCAATGCCGTAATGGCTTTTGGCTTTTTCCAGCAAGGATTTGATGAGGATGCCGCATCTCTTTCCGGGAACGTCAAGGCCATCAAGGAAAACTTTCAGGTTCTTTCCTGGAAAGCTTTCATCGGCTCAGATCCAGCAGGCTACCTTCAAGTGCAGGAACCTGTTGCGGAGAATGGAGTCGGTCGAACCCCGTACATACTGGTTTTTAATGGGATTACAGATATTGCAGATCTTGATAGTGCAACTGAATATGGACTTTTTAATGATAGCGCTTGGCCCATCATATCCACCGTTGCAGACAGGCCTGTTTACGACATCAGTAACCTGAGTTTTGACACAATTCTTCTTGGTGATGAGGTTGGTGGTGGAGGGTTGGGAAATGCAAATGCATATGCAACTCAGGAGGTTGTCCCGGATACTGTTCCGCCAGTTATAACCCTTCTCGGAGATAACCCCGCAGTCGTATATATTGGCGAAATCTATACTGATGCTGGGGCCTCCGCAATGGACGATCGTGGCGGCGACATTTCACCCCAGATTTCCATTGCTGGTTCTTCCATTGATACTTCCAGCACTGGTAATCATATTGTCACTTTCAATGTCAAGGATGCTGCCGGAAATTCTGCGATAGAAGTCACCCGTATCATATCGGTTGTCCCCGCTCCTGCTTCAATGCCACTTCTCGAGAAGTTGGAGGTTAATGGAAATAGGTTTACGCTCAAGATCAAAACTCCTGATGGCGCCTATGATCACTGGCATGTATCCATTGATCAGCCATTTGATGTCGATAAACCTTTGGGAGGTGTAGCTGTTTCTGACGGACTTATTTTTACCTCAAATGACCTTGCTCCAGGCACCCATGATGTATACTTTGCCTTCGCTGACGGAACAAACCGTCTTGTAGGAGACCCTTCAACTATCCCTGTTGTAATTCTCAATACTCAAGGAAAAAAAGTTCAGGTTACTTATGGTACGGCGACTTCAGGTGGAAGTGGATCTATTTTCTCAAATTTGGCTGGTGTCGGCTTCTCCTCTGAGACCCCAGGAATTGTCGCCTACGGCTTCTTTACTCCAAATTTTGATGTTTCGCGCATTTCTGCTCGGGGTGATATCAATGAGTTATTAAGTGGCTTCAATATTCTCGCATGGTCAAATTTTGATGCAGCAGTATCCTCTGGCTTCCTGATGCCTACTCAAGAGCATTTCGAGAATGGTGTAGGCCAAAAGCCTCATGTCATGACCTTCAGCGGTGTGAACAATATTTCGGAAATTGATGAAGCCTCTGAATTTGGGCTTTTTACGGATACCTTGTTGCCCCTGATTCCTAAAGGAGAAAGTCCATTTCCTAAGGCCTTCGGTATTGCCCGCTTTAGTTATGATACCATTTTCCTCGGCAACGAACTTTCTGGAAAAGGTTCTGGTGCCCCTGGTTCGGAGGGGCCTGCGTACGCCACACAAATTGTCGTTCCAGACACCGGAGTGCCAACAATCAATCTGGTCGGTCAGAACACAATAACAATGGAGCCTGGGGAACTTTATATTGATTCAGGTGCTACGGCAACAGATCCTGAACAGGGAGATGTTAGCACATCAATTATTGTATCTGGAGCTGATTTTGACAGCAATGTTCCGGGAGTTTATCAAATTCTTTTTAATGTACAGGATCGTGCTGGTAATACGGCCCCATCAGTTATCAGAACTGTTACAGTTGTTGATACAAAAGCGCCGGTATTCTCCTTCCTTGCTGGCATTGAAAAAATTAATCTTAACAATCCTGGCACCAACTACCTTGGGGCAACTACTAGTGCCTCAGTAATCGGCGATGGGGATGGTGCGGTTCTCGAAATTCTCGTTGATGATATCGCAGGTGCGATTTCCGCAATCAATGTAATAAGCCCTGGCGAAGGTTACACTCAGGCTACGATTATAATTTCAGGGGATGGCGAAGATGCCAATGCAGATGTTGTACTGCAGGACCTTTCGCAGATGGTCTCCCAGATGGGAGTGCCTTTTAAAGATCCTGGCGTATTCGCCGAGGATGCCTTCGAGGGGAACCTTACCAGCAAGGTTATTTTTGGTGGAGATAGTGTAGATTCAAATATCGAAGGGATCTATCTATTGAATTATACCATTTCTGATGCCGCTGGTAATACCTCAGAATTGGTTCGAGAGGTTGTCGTTGAAGATTCTTTACCTCCCAATATTGTTCTGCGTGGCCCGGGTGAAGTGGTTGAACTGCTAATAGATGACGGGGGGAATGACTACACCAATGTTGGGGTTATAATTGATGGTGATGGTGAGGGAGCCTATGCCAGTGCTGAACTCAATTCCCTGACTGGAGCTGTATCGCGTCTTATTGTCCAGAAACGTGGCTTTGGTTACACCTATGCCACCGTCCGCTTTTCAGGGGATGGTGTCGGTGCCAAAGCCAAGGCGGTTGTTATGTCCAGCATCACTAATATTATCGAGGCAAGCCCTGTCATGGATTACGTAGACCCTGGTGCGGTTGCTTTCGATATTATGGATGGCAACATGAGCGCCAAACTTGAGGTTACAGGTGTTGAGAATGTTGATTTGGCCAAACCAGGAGAGTATGCAATCAATTACTCTGTTTCAGATGATCAGGGCAATAAAGGAACTTTGACCCGGTTGATTAGAGTTCAAGACACCACCCCACCTGTTTTAGCTTTGACTGGCACTGGGAAAATTCAGCAGGTTCTAATACAAAATCCCGGGCTCGACTACACTTTCGCCAGTGTGACAATTGATGGCGATGGCGAAGGTGCTATTGGCGAACCTGTTGTGGAGAACGGGTACGTGGTTGGCGTCAATCTTCTAAGCCACGGAACTGGCTACACTTTTGCCAGTGTGATAATTGAGGGTGACGGGGAAGGAGCTACAGCGGAGGCTCTTCCGGATGATGGTACCATCCATACGGCTCAAGCCAATTCTGATGCCAATGCATCTTTCCTTGATCCTGGATTTTCAGCAGTTGATACCTTGGATGGGGAAATTACAGAGAAAGTGGTTGTTACTGGTTCTGATCAGGTTGACCTTTCTGTTTTCAGTGATTATCCGATTCAATACGAAATATCTGATGCAGCAGGTAATAAGGTTTCAAAAGCTCGAATAGTTAAGGTGCGAGACACGGCGCCTCCAGTGATTACTCTCGCAAAGATTGGACAGCTTGAATCTCTTGATCTTCAGGATGGCGGAACAGGTTATTCGTTCGCGACAGTAACTATTGAAGGTGACGGGACGGATGCGACTGCCATCGCTTTACTAAATGACCAAGGAGCAGTTAGTGAATTGGTCCTTCGTAACCACGGTAAAGGTTACAGTTTCGCCACGGTAAAGATTGAAGGTGACGGTAATGGAGCTTCTGCAACAGCGAAGATTTCTGATGGTTTCATCTACTTTGCCGAGGCAGATTCTACGGCGAAATATGTAGACCCGGGTGTATCTGCTCACGACTTATTTGACGGGAATATCACTAACATCGAGATTGATGCTTCTGCAGTGAATTTTGCCATTCCCGGATCCTATCTGGTAGGATATTCAGCCACGGATCAAAATGGGAATGAAAATAATAATGTTCGCCGTACGGTTATCGTTCGAGACAACACATCCCCAGAGTTAAAGCTTAATGGTGAAACTGAAACAATTGTTGAAGCAGCTACTACATACATAGAGGCTGGCGCGATTGCACTGGATGCAGTTGACGGTGACATTGGAGAGCAGATTGCTGTGGGCGGGGATGTTGTGAACGTCAATAAACCAGGCACTTACATTGTGACTTACGCCGTCAATGACGCCGCCGGTAATGCATCAACCTTGGCTCGTACAGTAACAGTCAAGGACACCCTCGGCCCAGTTATTTCACTTAAAGGACCGGGTAAGGTGACAGATTTGGTCATAAATAATAAAGGCTCTGACTACACCTTTGCTACAATCACAATTGAAGGCGATGGAAGTGGCGCAATTGCCACCGTGCAAGTGAATTCAATTTCTGGAGAGGTGACTGATATTAGCCTTTTGGATAACGGTGTTGGCTATACATATGCAACGGTTAAGATTGAAGGCGATGGAACTGGTGCCTCTGCCATGGCACAAATTCTTTCATCAACGGAAACTACTGTTGAGGCAGCATCAGTATATTTGGACGCAGGAGCGATTGCAGTTGATGCTTTAGATGGCCCCGTAAGCTTCATAATCAATAATCCAGTGGATACTGAGGTGACTGGTATCTACGATGTCTCTTATTCTGCATCGGATGCACATGGCAATGAGACGACCCTCGTTCGCAAGGTCAGCGTTGTCGACACCACACCTCCTGATATCACCGTCTACGGGGCAATTGATGTAACTGTTGAAGCGGCTGAACCTTACCATGATCTTGGTGCCGGTGCAGTTGATGGACTCGATGGAGATTTAGAAGTATCTGTTGATAATCCAGTCGATGTTAGCAAACCAGGCAACTACGATGTCACTTACAGCGTGATCGATGGTTCAGGTAATAAATCATCGCTAGTTCGTAAGGTTACCGTTCTGGACTCCGAGAACCCTGAAATTTCATTGAAGGGCGGAAGTGGGGAAATCCTATTGATTAATGTTGATCAGGGCGGGTCGGGATACACCGAGGCCGAAATCTTTTTAGAGGGTGACGGTTCTGGTGCCTTTGCAACCGCAATTATTGATGTGGATACTGGAGCTATTACTGGGATTGAAATTCTGAGTCATGGATCCGGTTTCACTCATGCAGATGTTTTCATCGATGGAGACGGCGTTGACGCACAAGCCAGTGCAGTCCTCGATGATGGATCTCATTACTTCCACGAAGCCGCAACCTCTTTTTCTGAACCCGGAGCCACTGCGATAGATGGCTTGGATGGTGATATTTCTGCTCAAATTGTTTTTGGTGGTAACAGCGTGGACAAAGATAAACTGGGTGACTATTACCTTACCTACAACGTTACTGATGAGGCGGGGAACCCTGCTGAAGAGCGTGTGCGTAGAGTTACTGTTCTAGATCGTACCGCTCCAGTAATTTCTATTAATGGCTCTTCTCATATATTTCACGAGCGGGGAATTCTGTTTCAGGACCCTGGCGTGACCGCCCTCGATACCTTGGATGGTAGTTTAAGCAATCTTATTGAGGTTCAAAATCCAGTCGATGTATTTCGTCTTGGTGATTATGCAATTACCTACGATGTAACGGATTCAGAGGGGAATGAGGCGGATCAAGTCGTGCGCTTGGTCTCTGTGGTTCGCGGGCAACCCAAGGAAACCTTATTTGACTTTAACGGAGATGGGCTGATGGACGACTACGTTGTGATCAGCTTTACTAATGACAACTGGCCTTCCAATACAGATGTGCAATTTGGGGACCCCTATCTGGATCCAATAGGGGATGTTAATGGGAATGAGTTTGGCACCATTTCTGGTTCTGTCACCGATGCCGATGGAGAAGCAATTCCTGAATTCGATGTGCGTATTCTCAACGCTCATGCAGATAACCCTCTCACGGAGTTGGTGGTTTACGAACTTACGTCCAATGAAGATGGTACTTTTGTTGTAAAGGCTCCAGTAGGCTCCTATTTCCTGGAAGCCTATGGTGCGAATCCAGAGACAGGACTTAACTATGAAGCTGCTTTTTGGGGAGGTGCAGTTACTTTTGATGAGTCTCAGGTTCTCACTATCGAGGATTCTGAAACAGCAATCGAAGACGTTGACCTCACATTGCGGCAGGAATATGTGGCTCCCGCGGAAAAGGCTCCTTTTTCCGGAAATGTCATTGATGAGAATGCCAACGCAATTGAGGGGGCTTATGTAGAGTTTTTCCCCCTCGATTCAGATGCTGGAGAAGAAGACAACCTTTTAACCGACTATCCATTTGTTCGAATATGGACTGACTCAGCAGGTACTTTTAAAACTGAAATACCAAATGGAGAATGGGGTTTAATTATCAATCATCCCAGTGGTTTGTCTGAAGAAGTCTGGGTGGAAGCTATGGTGCAGGGGGAACCTGTTGAGAAAAGCAACATCATTCTTAAGGCACGCCCCGTTGCTACAATTGAAGGCAGTGTTCTCGGTCCTGATGGAGAAGCTGTTGTAACGGGTCTATATTTTATGAAACGATCTGGTGAAGATGCTTGGGAGCCTCCTCTCACCCTTGAGTTTCTTGAGGATCCTTTGAGCGGTGAGCTAACAGGCGGATTTAAAGCAACCGTTCCTGTTGGTGAATACTATGTCGAGACCTTGGCTGCGGGACTCTACATAAACGGCTTTTATACATCAACCGGAGTCGTTGAGGAATTCAAGGATGCTGAGATGATTAATTTGACTGAGGAAGGACTGACTGGATTTGCAATTGAACTCCAGAAAAGTACACTTGTTGATGTCCGCTTTAGTGTGGTGGATAAAAATACAGGTGAACCGATAGAGGATATCACCCTTGGGTTTTTTGACTCACAGGAGGAGCTTGAACCTGCATTCTACCTCACGGCGAATCCTATTCTCCCATTTGATGGGTCCTATGTGTGCAGGGTGCCTGCAAATGTCTATCGTATAGGTTTGTTTGCTCCTACTCATCTTTCCGCTTTTCTTCAGCTTGATGGAGAAGGGGAGCCTGGTTGGGGCGCTAATGCTTGGTGGGAGGCATCCCCTATTGAGATTGAAATAGATGAGGAGTATGACCTCGGAAATATTAAGCTTTCAGCCCTTCCGAAAGATCCAAGTTTGAGTTGGTATGATTCCGAGGGGACTGGTGGAGGAACTTTGACGGGGCGCGTGACTTCTCCTTCTCGTGAGCGCATCCCTCTTGCTCAAGTCCTTCTAAAATCAGAAAACGGTGTGCTGCGAATGGAAAATACTTTTACTCGTCCGGACGGCTCATTTGAGATTCTTAATCTACCCGCTGGCAAGTGGAAGGTTTGGGCAAAAGCCCCGGTTGGTTCGGGGGAGTTTCGCCATTACCTTCCTTCAATTCCCCTTACCACTACGGTTACTGCCGGCGATACCTTTACTGCCAGATTGGTACTTGAACCTGCCAATGTAGTAGGTCGTCTGCTCTACCCGCCTGACAGGCGTAACAAAGATTTACTGTCTCCTGCTGAAAACGTTCCTATATGGGTTTATCAGGATTTGGATGGGAACGGTCTGCCTGACCGCAATCGTTCTGAAGGACTCAATAATGAATGGAGTACGCGGACTGATAGAGCAGGGAACTTTGCCCTGATGGTTCCTCCCGGCAATTACATTCTTCGAATCTCTCCACCTTCACACCTTGGTGTGCTTCCGCCTTCACCATTCCGGTTTGAGGTGACGCATCCAACTGACATTCTCTACGTAGGTGATGCGGCCAATGTGAGCTGGAAGTCAGATTTGGTGCCCAAGGGTTTTATGATTGAGCGGCGAGAGGGGACTGGTACTTATCGTCGGGTTCACAGTGGCATGTTAAGTCCACGTCAGCGTACGTTTTTTGACAATCGCCGTGCCCCGGGTCGAAAGTATACATATCGTTTAGTTGCCAAGTTGCCCAACGGTGCGTTTGCCTTCCCTGCAGGGGTTATGAAGCCAACGCAACCTTTCTTTGCTTTAGAGCCTGTGGTCAAGACCATTGCGGGTATGGTTGTAAACAGACAGAAGGAGGTTGTTATTGGGGCAGAGGTATTTGCCAGACGGACAGATGGTAGGGGCTGGAATTCTACTATAACTGAGGAGGATGGAAGTTTTCTCCTTGGAGTTGGTTCTGGTAATATTGAGGTATCTATTCGTTCCCAGAGAGGGCTGAAGGCATATTGGGTTTATACAGGTAAACCAGCTCGTTTTAGTTTTCCTCACGACAAGATAGAGGAGCAACGTAGCCACAATTTCATTGTTGAGAAAACTACGGCGACTGTTAACGGCCGGATTTTTAAACCCGATGGCTCAAGCGATTGGACTGCTAATGGCAAACTAGTCTCGATTGTAATGGAGGACCCCAAGGGCTTGAGGGGCGTGTCAACCTTGGATTCTGATGGGTCTTTTGAGATTCCTCTTCTGCCAGGCAACTATGAAGCCTCTTTTTGGCTAGCTCCCAGCCTTAGTGATTACAATCGCCCCGCTCCTGTACACATGCGTGTGAAAACCGGTGAATGGAATCTGCCTGATATTGTTTTGACCCAGCGGAATTCGATTATTAGCGGTCAAGTAACCACCTCAAGTAGTGGCCCTCTTGAAAATATAACGGTGCAGGCGTGGAATAATCGTGGGGAACGAGCCCTTGCTATTACTGACGAAAATGGTAATTATACCCTCAAAGTGAATCAGGGTAAATGGGAGGTCCTTGTTGAAGCTCCAACATCGATCTACGATGAAGATGATGAAACTGCTTCATTTATCGAAGAAGCGCCTCGTCGAATTAAAGTACGTGCTGGCGTCACTAAGACACTTGACTTTAGGATGGCTGAAATCTTGGCCTACTTGGAGGGTGATGTCATTGATTCCAATGATGAACTAGTTGAAGATTTAGAGGCCTGGGTTTATGTCCGTCGTAAGGGTGCTAGCAATTATGATTTTATTACAGAAGCAGAGGTGGATGAAACATCTGCATTTTCCGTTGATTTACCTGCTGGCGTTTTCTTTCTTGGCCTTTGGATTGATCCCGATAGCGGCTACACCTCCGGGCCTGAAGTTGAAATCTCTGTGGATGATAAAGGATTGGTTTCATTAAGTGGTAAAACTCAAGTTGATTATCTTACCCTTGGAGTGGTAAAGAATGATGCGATTTTGCAAGGAACCTTCTTTGTTGATGGGAAGCTTTTGACTGGAGTCTCTGGTGAGGTTTTTGCAGTTAAAGGCGATGGTCTGGGGGGATTCTACGAGACCCCGATTGAAGAAGATGGTACTTATTCCTTATTGCTTCCTCCGGGTGAGTGGAGACTCGACTATTACCTCGAGCTTGACGATGAGTCAGATCCTCTACCTGAGCAACCTGCCAAACCTTCTGAGATAATTGCAGTATCAGGCCAAACTGTAGTGCAGAACTTTTTCATTTCACCACTTTCAGCTACCATCTCTGGGGCAATTCATGATGAAAATGGAACTTTATTGGAAGATCACACCGTTTACATTTGGGCTCGCCGAGAGTCCTCTAGTGAGCAGGAGGGGTTTTGGGTTGAAGCAGAAACCGATGATGGCTATTTCGAACTCAATGTAGAAACAGGTTCGAAATATGTTCTTGGAGCCTATCTAACACCAGAGCTTCGTGATAACGGATATGTTGAGCCGAAGCTTCTTGTTGCAGACCTGACCAAAGAGGATTCTGCAGAGCTGGATCTACAGCTTATCAAGGCTGTATCTAACGCCACCATTTCAGGAATTATCAAATCAAGTACCGGGGACTTGATCGAGAATGCATTCATTTACGCTTGGTCTGATGATGGGAAGGTTGCAGGAGATGCCTGGTCCAAGGTTGATGGTAGTTATAACTTGGCAGTTCCTGGAGGAGTAATGTGGAATGTTGGATCCGACTACATTACAATTAATGATGAAACTGGTGAAGAAACAGCCTACATTACTGAAACAGAGTTGCGAGTGGATTTGCGCTCCAACAATGAGGCATTCAACCAAAATATTTCCCTTACAGAGGCAAAGTTCACTATCCCTGGAGGGAGAATTGAAACCTTCAACCCCTCTGAGGACTTTGTTTTGGTCTTGGAGGATGGGACTGAATTGCGAATACCTGCAGGCGCTGTCCCCGTGGAGGATGACGTGTTGGCAGTCACCTTGATTGTACAACCTTTTGCCGAGGGGCTTTCTAAGACGGTTAACGATCAGCCTTTGAATTACGGCTACAGCTTTGAGCTATTCGATGCAGAAGGCCAAGCGATTACTGAAGACTTTAATGAATCGATCATTATCGGCGTGCCTTACCAAGAAGATGACCTTTCTCGACTTGGAATTGATATTGCCGATGTCAGTCTTTCATTTTTCTCCTCAACCAAGAATGCTTGGATTAGTGCCCGTGTTAGCACAGTGGACTCTCAGGCGCACAAGATTTTCGCGCAGATGGAGCATTTCTCTAGTTGGGCGCCTTCTGGTCCTCCAGGCGACAGCACTATCCCTGTCATTACAATCACGGGAGACCTTGCGATTACCCACGAAGCGACTACAAGTTATACTGATGCAGGCGCTACTGCGCAAGATGATATCGACGGGGACATCACTGACAGTATTCAGACAGTCAATTCGGTCAATATCAACGCTCTTGGAACTTATTCTATAACATATAATGCTAGCGATGCTTCTGGTAATATTGCCACTGAGGTAACCCGTTCCGTAACTATTATTGATAATACTCCGCCGATGATTTTGCTTACGGGGGATTTGGAGGTTACTCATGAGGCAGGTGAGGACTATAAAGATGCTGGTGCGACAGCTGTTGATACTCTAGACGGCGAGTTGACTGACAAAATTAGAGTAACTGATGCCGTTGACCAGAATAAGCCAGAATCCTACACTGTCTCTTTTGATGTAAATGATACTGTGGGGAACGCTGCCAACACAATCACCCGCACAGTTACTGTTGTCGATACCACTCCACCATCTCTCTCTTTGTTAGGAGAAATAAGTCTTACGCATGAAGTGGGCACTACCTACACGGATTCAGGGGCTACAGCTTCTGACATAGTTGATGGTGACCTCACCAGTAATATCTTAATGACCAATGCTGTTGATTCAGACAAGGTAGGAAGTTATAAAGTCTCTATTCGTATTACTGATTCTGCAGGGAATACATCATCTATTGAGCGTACTGTTACGGTTGTGGATACAGTAGCCCCAGAGTTAACGCTCAATGGTTCGAATACAATCCAGCTTGAAATAAACTCCGCATTTACCGATCCTGGTGCATCTGCGATAGATGCCAACGATGGTACACTGGCAATCAGTGTTGATACCAGCATTCTGGACACATCCAAAGAGGGGACTTATATCGTGACGTATACTGCGACTGATGCGGCAGGAAATACCGCTTCTTTAAAACGTTCTATTGAGGTTGTGTGGAATGTGCCAGTGATCATAAAGGAAAACGATGTTATAGAAATGGATTCCGGATACTATGCATCCACTTGGTTTGGGCCTACTTATCCCCAAGATGCAAATTGGCTTTTTCACCCTGGATTTGGTTGGATTTATGTTGTCGGCGAAGATACTAGCAGTCTATGGATTTACGACCAAGTAAAGGGCTGGTTTTGGACGAGTCGGACGACGTTCCCTTACATCTATGTTCAGGAGGAGTCTATTTGGTACTATTTCTATCTATCCTCTTCCAATCCTCGTTATTTTTGGAACAGCCTGACCGAGGCGTGGGAGGAGAACTAATCGCCCTTCAAAATTTATGGGTAGTTAATGCCCCTGATTTCTGACTAAAGCCTTGCCTGCTTTTGCCGACTTACTTTACAAGGGATTCAATAAGTCCTCACATTTTATGCCATGATCAATAAACTGAATATTCTTCTCGCCCTATCTGCGTTCCTGTTTGCTGGTTGCCTTTCAAATATGCCTCGCATCACTATGGGGCCTTCAGACAAGGAGACTCAACCCAAGGTCGAGGCTCTACTCCACTGGCAGGAAATGGCAGTCCAGCTTGCTGATGAACTTGTGCAGGAAGATGATATCTTTCAGGAAGGACAGAAATTATATGTCCAAAAGTCTGAATATGAGACTCCTTTCGCCATTGCATTTTATAAATTCGTTCTATCCGCATTTCATGATAGAGGTATTCCTGTAACCAATAATCCAGATAATGAGTTAACCCTTACATTTAATGTACAGAATGTTCGCCACGAAAAAGAAGAGGTCGGCGGTGCTGCGAGGGTGGTTGAAGACTTTGGAGTTATTCTTACAGGTACATCCGGCAATACTGCGGGCCGCGAGGCGGAGGAAATTCTTGTATTCACTGCACTTTCCAACACTGAAGAAGATGTTTTTGTCCTATCGCAAATCGCTTACATCAATAGAAATGAATCTCATTTTTATCTGGAGAAAAAAATAGAGAAGCCCAAGAGCTTGGGAACCCAAAACTATCGAGTCATCAATGAAAAAGAGAATATATAAATTCCCATTCCTGCTTGCCTTCATCGCAGGAACCTTTGCGGGGTGCCAGACTTCGACTCAGCGCGTTGCCACTCCCGTCAACTACGATGAAAGCGACTACCTTATTTCCAAGAATTATGAAGCTGCCGACAAACTTATTGATCAGCTTAAAAATCTTCAGGTGAGCGATGGGTTTATAGTCGCTTCGTTTACAAATATTAATAACCTTGAGGAATCCAGTTCATTTGGTCGTATCAGTGGCGAGCAGATAGCATCCCGCCTCGCTCAGCACGGGTTGAAAATCTTGGATATCAAGCTCCGTAAAGACGAAATCTATGTTCAGTCTGCACTTAGTAGCGGGGGCAATCCAGGTGAGTTCCTCCTTTCTCGTAATCTTAAGGACCAGATCGGTCCTCAACATGATATTAGTGCCGCAGTTGTTGGCACATATACAACCACGCGATATGGGAAATATACCCATGTAAATGTTCGTGTCTTGCAAGTGGAAGACGGTTCCATTCTTGCCGCTCACGACTTCAGCCTTGAGAACCGCGAAATCCAAGGCTTGCTCCGTTTGGCTAGTCGGAACTAGCTTAAATTGCTAGAATATCTGGCTTGGTGCCCGGAGGGGGACTTGAACCCCCACGACCTTTCGGTCAGCGGATTTTAAGTCCGCAGCGTCTACCAATTCCGCCATCCGGGCAATTATGGAGTAAAAGGTGGCGTACTTGATAGAGATTGCAAGATTTTAGGGAGTTTCTTTTGATAAGTTATTGAGGAGATCCTGTGCATTATGCTTCCAAGTATAATTAGTTTCGACTGACTGACGTGCTGCTTGTCCTAGTTTTTCTCGGAGTTTAGGACTTTTGGCTAGACGGATGAGATTCTCTCCAAGTTGGTTCGTCGCGAGGGGATGGAATAGTAGGCCATTCGCCCCATCTTTTATGATCTCTTTGATGGGTTCACTTGCCGGGGCCGTTATCGCACATGCTTGGGCCATGTATTCGAAGAGTTTAATAGGGGAACGATATTGATTACTGTGAGGAATAACTGCGATATCCAGTGCTTTGAGGATGGCAGGAATTTCTTCGTGTGGAATAGTACCGGTAAAGCTTATATTATCAGCAATACCGAGTTTTCTGGCCTGCATATTTAGCGCAGGTTTAAGAGGGCCATCTCCAATGAGGAGCAGGATGGGTGATGAATCCAAATCTTGCTTGCATAACGTTGCAAAGGCTTCCAGTAGGATGTCAAGTCGATGCCATTCTACGAACCAACCGACAAAACCAATAGGGAGCTTGCCGCGTAGGTTGAATCTTTGTTTGATAGGTTCAGGATCTGGATTTTCGTCGAGAAGACTGGATTCGACTGCGTTGGGGTGAACAAGTATCCTTTCATCTGGAATTCTGTATTGTTGGGTAATTTTTCTTTTGAGGTGAGGGGAGACTGTGACTACCTTGGTGGCATTCTGGAAGATTTGCTTGTCACACCATTTGCATAACCCCAAGAGAAAGGGTTGTTGCCGAACTCGTTCGTCTCCAACTAACTCATTCACCTCCACTACATATGGGATGCCTCTTTTCTTTGCGATTTGGCTAGTGCTATGTAGGAAAAAAGCATGTCTCTCGTATATCAGGCCGTAATTTTTTTCTGTTAGACGTCTGTTGATTCTTCGTCGGGCTCGAAGATTATATGCGAGTTCTGCAAGTTCGAAAAGAGGTCCTGGGAGTTTACTTGCAAATGTGTGGATACGAGAATCCTTTTTTGAATTATTATAAGGGTTTATTCCTATCTTTTGTCGAGGGTCGACGCCTGTTGGGCTTTCAAAGTCTATTGTATTTCCAAGGCTTTCCAAGGCATTGGCAATCCCTGATATGTGTACCGACTCAGCCCCAACTCCGCGGGTTCGAAAACTATAAAGGATATTCATTGACCTCGAGGCATGTAAATTTGGAAATGTCTTTTAGATGGATGACTTTTCTGTTTGCTGTATTTTAAGAAAGGTCTGGAAATTGTTTCCGCTGTTTACAAGCATGGTAAATTGATGACAACACTTCTATTTCCAGGACAGGGCTCACAAGAGCCCAATATGGGTAATGATTTTTTTGCTAGATTCAGTGATTTAGTCTCTGAGGCTGATGACATACTCGGTTATTCGATAGCTGAATTATGCCAAGATGATGGCACTCGGTTAAATCAGACTTGTTACACTCAACCTGCACTTTTTATCGTTTCATGCCTCATGTTCGAGCAATGGAAAGAAGATTCTGGAGGCAAAATGGATTTTGCAGCGGGTCATTCGGTTGGCGAATATGCTGCGTTATATGCATCGGGATGCATTGATTTTGCTTCAGGCGTTAAAATGGTTCATAAAAGAGGAGCGCTCATGCATCAAGAGTCAGGCGGCGGGATGGCTGCGGTGATTGGATTGAATTACGACATCGTTTCTTGTTTGCTCGAAGATGAGAGTCTTGCAAGTATTGATATTGCGAATCTAAATGCCCCCGAGCAGATCATCGTGTCAGGATTAAGTGCAGATGTGATGGCTGCTGAGGCTGCATTTATAAATGCTGGGGCCAAGCGATATATTCCCTTGAAAGTTAGTGGAGCGTTTCATTCTCGTTATATGACGACTGCAGCGCAGGAGTTTCGTTCCTACATCGAGAATATAGAATTTATGGAACCGGCTTTTCCTGTAATTGCAAATTTAGATGCGCGTCCTTATGATGCCATACGTGCTCGAGATCTTCTTGCTGCCCAAATTCATAGTTCGGTGCGGTGGGTGGAAAGTATACAATATCTTCGCGGGCAGGGAGAAATGGACTTTATTGAATTAGGGCCAGGGAAGGTGCTTTCGCGTCTTTTACGTAGGATTTGACGATGAAGCATAACAGGTTGTCTTTGTCAGTTTTGGGGTTAATTTCGACCTTTTGCTTGATAGTCAATGCGGAGATTCCATTGTCGCAGAAGACTTCAGAGGATATCATATTGAATCGTGCTCGCGTTAAACAACAAATATCTACTGGAGTCACTGCTCTTCAAACAGGTTTGCCAAGTGTTGCCGCTCGTATAATTGCTCAAGTCCTCAAGGAGTTGCCAGAGGAGGATCATCGTGTGGAGGGGCTTCGGCTAAAATGCGTTACTGCCTTGTTGGCAACAGGCAGATTTGAAGAGGCGGAAAAGGTGATGGCAGGTCAGCGTGATACGGATCAATCAGTCTGGGTTTTGCGCCGGGCGTTGCTTGATCTCGCACTTGGGCGAAGTAATACTGCTACGGCCCATTTAGAAGCGGTTCGAATTGAGGCGTTGCCAAAGAATGATCATTGCTGGCTGTTTTATTTGCAAGGATTGCTAAAATGGCAATCTGGGGAGCATGATGTAGGTTTTGAGTTCTTAAAGAAGGCTGTGGAACTTGCTGTGTTTCCCGCCCAGAGAGCACAAATGGAATTAGCTCTTTATCAGCGACGGATATTATCTGGCCCTGTAAGGGAGGAAATGGTAGAAGATTTAAAGCAAAAGACAGAAGAATTTAAGGGGCAGCGGGCAGGCTTCCAATTTGTTCAAGAGTATGCCTTGGCCTTACACAAACTTGGTCAGCATGCTAATGCCTTGAATATTCTTGAGGCTCATTTGGCTCTTCTTTCCGGGGTCGAAGGTCAAGACCGAGATCAACTTTTGTTGTTGATTGGCTCATTATCGGGAAAGGAGAGTGGTCGCGGGTTGCTTGCACTCAAGCAGTTGCTGCGTGGGGGAGGGGAGCGTTCGCCTATGTTACTCGGACTTCATTTACTTCTTGGTTATTGGCCGGATGACGTTGACGCGGAGCAGGAGTGGATCATTTTTCTGGAAAGCATTCTACACGCAGAAGCTGAGCATCCTTTGAAGGGAGAGTTACTTTTGCTGTTGGCTCAGGCAGCTTTCCATCAGAAGCAGATCGAGCGTGCCCGCGAGGCGGCAGATGCCTACTTGGATGGGTTTCCTAAAGCGGAGCACGCCCCGGATGCTCTCCGCCTGCTTGCGAATGTTGCGATATCGAGCCAACCGCCACAGTATCGAACTGCAGCTTCATTTCTCTCTCGTCTACAAGATAAAGCGGTATCTGCCCAAGAGCGGTTTTCACTGGGTGTTTTTCTTGCTGACTGTCATTTTCTTGCGGGAGATTTTAGAATTGCAGCAGATCTTTATGGCACTTCAATCAAAGAGGCATCAACTGAAATTGATACAAGCCTCTTGGCTTTTCAGCATGTGATTTCCTTACTTCATGATGGTGACCTTGACGATGCTACGATGGCTCTTGACCGTATGAGTACCAATCACAATGGCGTTGCCGAATACCGCTGGAGGGCGGAATGGAACCTGATTACCCGCTTAAAGGCCAATGGAAGGATTGAGGAGGCTTTTTCGAGGGTCAGAAGTATTATCAAGAATGATAGCCGTACTGCAGGGGTTCTGCCTGCTAACCTAATTTTGCGACTTCGTTGGCTTGAAGCGCAACTTGCTTTGGAAGTGGGCCGTCCTTCAGAAGCAGCGGGACATGCAGACAATTTATTCGAGGCTCTGGAAGCTCCTTCAATTAAACAACTCCAGCCAATGGAATTGGAAAGTCTTCTGGCCGCTACCATACTATTAAAGGTACAATCTCTTCTGGCTCAAAAAAAATATAAGGAGTCAGTTCCATATTTAAAAAAACTACGCGAAGAGCATCCAGAGACCAACTTCGCGCAAAGGTCATACCTGCTTGAGGCTGCCTATCATGCTCAGACAGATGATCTTGTGAAAGCCCAGCAGTTGAGTCTCAAGCTCGCTGATGATTTTCCTGAGAACCTCTTGGCTCCCATTGCTCTTGTGGAGGCCGCCCAGTTTGCGGAGAAACGAGGATCTGAATTTTTTTTTAAGGAAGCGTTAAATCTTCTTGAACGATTAACAAAGCAGTACCCAAATCACGAGTTGATCTATTATGCTCGTTTACGCCAAGGTCATTTGTTTCGCAAATTGAACCAATTTGGGAATGCCCAGCAAATTTATAGTAATTTGATCAATCGCTTCCCTGACCATAATGAGATTCATTTAGCCCTATTGGCTAATGCGGACTGCCAATTGGCTCAGGCAGGTGATGATGGAGCCCGTTTTGAAGTGGCAGCTAATTTGTTCGAGAGGCTGTTTATACAGCCAGGTCTACAGCCTAGTGTCGCCATTGAGGCTGGATATAAATTATCTTTTGTTCATCGCCAGAGGAAAAACTTTTCACAGGCGCAAGATGTCCTTGGATCGGTTCTTGACCGTTTTCTTCTAAATCAAAGGCTGGCAGGTAAACCGCTGGGTGCGCAGGGCCGTTACTGGATGTCTCGTGCTATTCTAGAACTAGGAGCATTATTAGAGGCGGGAGATGTTCCGGATGAAGCTCGCATTGTTTATGGACTTATCGAGGAAAATAACCTTCCAGGCCGAAGTCTTGCCAATTCCCGCATTAATAACTTGGGTATTTAGTTTTTGCTCTACCAGTTACATTATCGTTTAAAATGTTTAAAGTTGTCCAAGCCTTAACCAGTAATGCTGGCCTTCTTCTTTGGCCACTAGTTTTGCTTGCTCTTGTTGGACTGATTCTGGCTTTTGAGCGTTTTCTGTATCTTCATCGTGCATATATTGACAAAGGCAAATTTCTTGCAGGTGTTAAGGCACTGGTCTCGAAAGGAAGATTGGTTGAGGCGCTGACTTTATGCGAGGAAAGCCCCGGTCCAATAACCAGTGTTGTCCGGGCTGGATTGTTACATCACGATGAGGGACAAGAATCCATCCGGCATGGAATCCAGACGGCAGCACTTTCGGAGATACCTCTCTTGGAGAGAAGAACAGGAGGAATCATTCTGGTGGCCAATCTGGCTCCTTTTCTTGGGTTGCTTGGAACAGGCATATCGGCCTTGAACGCTTTTCAGCGACTGCAAGTGACAGGCCCTTATGTTAATAGTGCAGTTTTTGCCGGAGATGTCCGACAGGCTTTGGTATCAACTATTTTGGGTATAGCCGTTGCTGCACTTGCGCTTGTGGGGCATCATTTTATCAATGGTCGAGTAAGTGCTGTCATCCTTGACATGGAGCTTGTGGGGCAGGAAATTCTCCAATTCTTAACCTGTCAAAACGAATTGAGGCCAGGTTCAGATGCTTTTGAGAAGGGATCCCCGACATGAATGAATCTGGACATGGCCTACTCTTCAGTGTTGGCCCCGAAACCCTCACCCGACCATTTGGCCTTAACAGATATCGAAAATCATCCAAGCCGGCATTTCCTTTTTTGGCCATTATTGATCTGTGTGGGATTTGCGTTTTATTTTTAATTTTTTCCTCTAGTTTAATATTATCTCCTGGGCTTAGCATGGACCTTCCTCGAAGTCATGAAAGAGTCACTCAGGGTCTGCCTGCGATGGGAGTGCTAACCGTTCTTCGCGGAGGAGGCGATGCCAAGGTACTTTTTGATGGGCGAATTTTTGCCTTGGAGGATATCCGGTTTGCCTATGAGTTGGAAGCCTTTGCGAAGAAACATGGCCCTGTAACTTCTGCCCTGCTTGTAAAGCTAGACAAGGCGACCAGCATGCAGACATTCTTTCATATTTGCGGGATTGCGCACAGGGCGGGGATTGGCCGGGTGCATATCGCAGGGGATCGAGAATGAAACTCTCTTCACGGAAGAAATTTTTAGCCGTTCCCTTTTTTTTATCTTTGGTGATGGTTGTTCTCGCCGTTTCGTGTTTCTTTGCTGCCCTAAAGACATTTTATGGCTTTTCGGATTTTTCTCAATGGAATCCGTCTGTAACTGAATCATTTGTTTCATTCTATCCGGATGATTCCGATACGGACTCCAGCTTCATAAAGGAAGCAACTGCCCTTCTCGATTCAGCTCCAATGTTTGTGCCGGGTCCATGGAATGCCGCAGGGACTTTGGAAGTTCCGGTTGCTCAGTATAACCCAATGATTCAGTCTACATTTCCGCAATATTCTCCAGAAATCAAACTCAATTCGGACTTGCTTGGTGTCTCCAAGAAGCAACTTATTGGTATTTTTGTCTCAGGGGTTGAAAAACTTCCTATTCGTCGCGAATATGCTTTTGGTTTTCAAGGTTTGGGGCAAGAGTACATTAATGAATCTAACGCCCTGCTTCCACTTAATTGTCACATAGAGTTCACATATTTGGGAAATGGGAGAAAATGGGAGCGTACAGTGATGAGTCCCCTCGGCCTGGATGAAGAGCATTTGTGGTCGCCATTGGTTTTCTACGGCGCAGTTGGATCGATGGGTATGGACGCAGCACCATTTACCGCCAACACTACAGGTCTTGAAAAGTTGGATAAAGAACTTGGTGTCCTTGTCCGAAATCTTATCATGAAAATGGAGCTTCCAACAGGTAATTACCGAATCGTCGTGGGTCCATAATTTATTTGTTTTCAATCAATCATGAGTATTTTTTTCTAAATTGGGGTTGACGGGTTGAAGAAAATTCCCACCTTCTCCCCTTCTTCTTTCTAATGACCCCCCTATTAATGGGAAAAATATGAGGGAAGAAAGGCCCAGATAGCTCAGTTGGCAGAGCGCGTCCTTGGTAAGGACGAGGTCGGCGGTTCAAATCCGCTTCTGGGCTCCAAAATTCCTCAACAAATTATAACTCACTAACCACTCCAATGTCTAAGGCAACATTCGAACGAACCAAACCTCACGTTAACGTGGGTACAATCGGTCATATTGACCACGGCAAGACAACAACAACAGCAGCTATCCTCAGTGTACAAGCAGGTAAGGGATTGGCTGAAGTGAAGAGCTATTCGGATATCGCCAAGGGCGGTACAGTCCGAGACGAGACGAAAACGGTAACTATTGCCGTAGCTCACGTTGAATATGAGTCAGATAATCGTCATTATGCTCACGTTGATTGCCCTGGTCACGCTGACTTTGTTAAAAACATGATCACGGGCGCCGCTCAAATGGATGGCGCAATACTTGTTGTTTCAGCTGCAGACGGTCCAATGCCGCAGACTCGGGAGCACATCCTACTAGCGCGGCAGGTTAATGTCCCCAATATTGTCGTTTGGCTTAACAAAGTTGACCTTGTTGATGATGAGGAACTAATTGAGCTTGTTGAGATGGAAGTACGTGACCTCTTATCTAAATATGATTATGATGGGGATAACATCTCCATCATACATGGTTCGGCAACCGCCGCACTTGAAAATAAGCCGGAAGGTCTTGAGGCCATCGGTAAGCTTCTTGATGCTGTAGATAATGATGTTGCGGAGCCCGTTCGTGACATTGACAAGCCATTTATGATGTCTGTCGAGGATGTATTCACTATTACTGGACGTGGTACTGTTGCTACTGGACGCATTGAACGTGGAATTGTTAAAGTGAATGAAGAAATTGAAATAGTTGGAATGGGTGAATCATTCAAAACTATATGCACTGGAGTTGAAATGTTCCGTAAAACCTTGGAGCAAGGGCAAGCTGGTGATAATGTTGGCATTCTGCTACGAGGCATCGATAAAGATGCGATTCAACGTGGGCATGTTATTGCAAAACCTGGTAGTATTAAACCCCACACAAAGGGTAAGGCTGAGATTTACGTCTTAACCAAGGATGAAGGTGGTCGCCATACACCTTTCTTTAATGGATACCGCCCACAGTTTTTCTTCGGGACTGCTGATGTTACTGGCGTGGTTAATCTCCCAGATGGAGTTGAGATGGTTATGCCTGGCGATAACCTTTCTGTGGAAGTTGTCCTTGGCAAAGCTATAGCCATGGAAGAAGGCCAACGGTTTGCCATTCGCGAAGGAGGTCGTACTATCGGTTCTGGACGCATAACAGCAGTTGTTGAATAATCCCTGTTAATCGATATCACCATCCTACTCGCGTAACTCTTGGAAATTTAATGCTGTCTTCTCTACGTAATTGCAGCATAATATTTTCTCATATTATATGCAATTTTGGGAGAATAGCTCAATTGGTAGAGCAACGGTCTCCAAAACCGTAGGTTGGGGGTTCGAGCCCCTCTTCTCCCGCCAATTTAAGCAACCCTAAAAATGACTAACCCTTTTACCGCCATACGCCAGCGATGGACCGAAACCATCACTGAACTCAAGAAATCCTCTTGGCCAGGGCGCAAGGAGCTTTGGGAGTCCACATTGGTTGTTCTCATTGGTGTGGTTATTCTTGGATCCTTTGTTTTTTTGGCTGACTTTTCCTTGAACCAGTGGGTTGAATTCCTCAAACGTATTATTACCTGAGCGGGTTTAATACCTCTATCGCCACCCCCATAATCCCTAAGTTTCATGTCTTCAGTTTCCGCAGTTTCCGGTCCCCGTTGGTTTGCAGTTCAGACTCTTTCCAATTCCGAGAACAAAGCAAAAAGGTACCTTGACAAGTACCTCAAGCAGGAAGAGATGGACGAATACATCTTTAAGGTTCTTATGCCTACTGAGCAGGTTACGGAGATTAAAGATGGCAAAAAGAAAACGCGGGAGCGTAAACTATATCCTGGTTATCTTTTCGTGAATATGAGCCTCTATGATGATGAGGGGGGACTTCATAAAGGCCCTTGGTACTACATTAAAGAGGCTCCGGGAGTGATCAACTTCGTTGGTGGGGAAAAAGCTTATCCATTAAAAGATTCCGAGATCGATCGAATTCTTAAGCAGGTTCTTGAAACAGAGGGCAAGGAAGTTCCAAAGATTAATTTTGAAGTGGGAGAAGAGGTCAAAATTAATGATGGACCGTTTATGAACCTCACTGGTCGTATCGATGAGATAGATGCCGAAAGAGGTAAACTCAAGGTATCTGTATCAATTTTCGGACGATACACTCCTGTTGAACTTGAGTTTTGGCAGATTGAAAAGGTAGAGGATTGATTCGCACGCTAACACATATTTTTCAAATTAAAACAAAATTAAAACATGGCCAAGAAAGTAACAGGTGAAATACGGCTTCAGCTTCCTGCAGGCGCAGCTAATCCAGCTCCTCCAGTAGGTCCTGCGCTTGGCGCAAAGGGTGTTAATATTGCCGGCTTCTGTAAGGAGTTTAATGCCAAGACTCAGGATAAGTCAGGCACCATTCTCCCAGTGGTGATAACGGTTTACTCAGACCGTTCCTTCACTTTTATAACAAAGTCTCCACCCGCTCCGATTCTGCTGAAGCAAGCCGCAGGATTAGCCAAAGGGGCATCTATTCCTGGTAAAGAACAAGTCGGTACTGTCACACGTAAGCAGATTGATGAGATCGTTAAAGTCAAATTGGAGGACCTCAACACTAACGATTTGGATGCAGCGGCTCGTATGATAATTGGCACTGCCAAAAATATGGGTATCAAGGTTGAAGGTTAAACGCGTTCTTCTCTTTTACCATCATTAGATAAAGATTTATAAGGAAATATCCATGAGCAAGCGATACAATGAAGCCGCGAGTCAACGCGACAAGAAAGGTTTTTTCCCTTTGGAAAACGCTGTTGAGATTCTAGAAAAGATGCCGCCAGCCAAGTTTGATGAGACTGTCGAATTGTCCATCACTCTTCTTGTCGACCCTCGTCAAAGCACGCAGATGGTGCGAGGCACGCTAAACCTTCCTCATGGTAGCGGTAAAAAGGTTTGCGTCATCGTATTTACGGATAAGCCTGATGAAGCCATCGATGCGGGTGCTGATCACGCAGGCCTTGCTGACCTTATCAAGAAAGTACAAGACGGTTGGACAGACTTTGATGTGGCGGTCGCTACACCCGAAGCCATGAAGCAGGTAAGGAGTATTGCACGTGTCTTAGGACCTCGTGGGTTAATGCCCAATCCCAAGTCAGGCACCGTGACAGATGATGTGGCTGATGCCATCAAAGCGGTCAAGGCAGGTCGCGTTGAGTTCAAAATGGACAAGACTGCCAACATGGCCGTTATTGTCGGCAAGCGTTCCTTTACCAAAGATCAACTTCTTGAGAACACTCAGGCAGCAATCAATGTCATAGGCAATTCAAGACCTGAGGGATTTAAGGGTCGTTTAATCAAAAGCATTTCTATCAGTAGCTCCATGAGTCCAGGAATTCGTCTGGAGAATTCCTTGTTTACTCAATTTTAACCGTGCCGAACCTTTCTGTACAATTAACCCACAATTTCCTACATTACAATGAGGCCAGAAAAGCAATACCTCACCAAAGACATATCCGATCACCTCGATAAGTCTGATTACTTTTTTTTAACCGACTTTAGCGGTTTGAATGTTTTTGAAGCAGCAGAGTTGCGAAGTAAGCTTGCAGAACAGGGTGCGGAATTCCACGTTGTCAAGAACCGGCTTCTGAACGTTGTCCTTAAGGAAAGGGAAATAGATGGAGCGGAGGACTATCTTACAGGACCGACTGCGTTGGTGGTTGGCGGGTCTAACCCTTCTGGCGCTGCCAAGGTTATCGCCAAATTCATAAAAGAAAATAAGAAATTCACATGGAAGGGTGGAGTTGTCGGCAAAGACATTTACGATCCGGCCAAGATTGAGAAATTGAAAGATCTTCCCAGTCTGGATCTGCTACAAGCACAATTCTTGGGTCTTCTCAATATGCCTGCCCAGAATCTTCTCGGTGTTTTACAAGCATCACAGCGTGACTTGGTTAGCGTACTATCCCAGAAACCAGAGCCTGCTAACTAGTTATTCTACCCTTCATTGACCGCATATATACTTAATTTAATCTCACTAAACTATCAACAAATAAACCTCGAGAATCTGGTTAGGGGAAAAGTTATTCCCTTAAAAGTTTTGAAAGGAAACACTAACCAAATCCATTGGAAAATATCATGTCCGAAATAAATAAGGATCAAGTAGTGGAATGGCTTTCTGGCCAGACCGTTCTGGAAATAAGCGAACTCGTAAAGGAGCTTGAAGAAAAGTGGGGCGTTAGCGCTGCGGCTCCTGTTGCTGCTGTTGCAGCTGCACCTGCCGATGGTGGGGGTTCTGAACCTGCCGAGGAAAAGTCAGAGTTCGATATTGAACTTGTTGCTTTCCCCTCCGATAAAAAGATAGCAATCATCAAAGAGGTTCGTGCCATTACGGGTTTAGGCTTAAAGGAAGCCAAGGAGATGGCTGAAGGCGTTCCGGCAGTTGTGAAAGAAGCTGCAGCAAAGGATGATGCTGAGGAAATCAAAAAGAAGCTCGAAGAAGCTGGTGCAGAGGTTAAGCTCAAGTAATTCCTCTATTCTTTTACTTGTTTAAGAACACGGTCTAAGCATATCGTTTCCTACATTTAAGTCCGATCCTGACTGACTCACTTTACAATCTTTACTCACAGTCGCAGATAACCCCACATTATGTCCGACCGCAAGAACTTCGGAAAACTCAAAGAGGTCATCCAACCTCCCAATCTCATTCAGAACCAGATTGATTCCTTTAGGAATTTTCTGCAGATGGATATGCCTTCTCGCCAGCGGACCTATGATGGTCTGGAGGCAGTTTTTCGGGAGGTTTTTCCGATAGAGAGCTATGATGGTCGCTGTACATTGCATTACTTGAATTACAATCTTGGTGAAACCAAAAGCACCGAGACCGAATGTATTCGTGATGGTGTCACATACTCTATTTCTCTTTATGTTAAGCTTCGATTGGAGCAAGAAAATGAAGAGGGTGAAAAAGAGCGCATGGATGAAGAGATATACATGGGGGAAATTCCACGTATTACTGAGCGTGGTTCATTTATCATCAACGGGGCTGAACGGGTAATTGTCAGTCAATTGCATCGTTCTCCAGGTATTTGCTTTGAGGAAGCGACCCATTCCAGTGGTAAGATTCTTCATTCATTTCGGATCATCCCGGATCGGGGGACATGGACCGAGGTTCAGTTCGATCAAAATGACCTATTGTATGTGTATCTTGACCGCCGTCGCCGTCGCCGCAAGTTTTTGCTTTCTACCCTCTTTCGTGCTTTGGGTTATCCTGATGATAAGGATATCTTGGAGCTTTTTTACAAAATCGAAGAGGTGGATGTCGACCGTGTCCTTCAAATGGAGAACATTTCACAGTATGTACTGGTCGAGGATATTATTAATGCCGAAAAAGGTTTGGTTCTCGCTCGTTCATTTGAGTCGTTGACCAAATCTGTTCTTCGAACGTTTAAGACCTGTGACATCGACACTATTCGTGTTATAGACACTTCAATCGATGATGGTGCAATTATACGATCAATAAAGAAAGATACGACTCGAGATGAGGATGATGCTTTAAAAGAAATCTACAAAAATCTCCGTCCAGGGGAACCTCCAACTGCTGCTAATGCGAAGGCCTTATTAAAACGTCTTTTTCAGGATCCCAAACGTTACGATTTGGGTCGGGTCGGTCGATACAAATTAAATCAAAAGCTTGGTCTTGAAACTGATATAGAGATTCGCACCCTCCAGACTGAAGATATAGTGCATGCAACGCTTTATCTTGCAAAGTTGAAACGGGGTGACGGATATATTGATGATATTGATCACTTGGGCAGTCGGCGAGTGCGCACAGTAGGGGAGTTGCTTGCAAACCAGTGCCGAACTGGTTTAGCAAGGACAGAGCGCGTGGTCAAGGAACGCATCACACTCTACGATCAGAGTGTAGATTCGCTGACACCAGCCAAGCTTATAAACCCGAAGGCACTGACTACAGTAATACGTGACTTTTTTGCTCGCAGTCAACTGAGCCAGTTCATGGACCAGATCAACCCTCTGGCTGAACTGACTCATAAACGTCGGCTTTCTGCCTTGGGGCCTGGAGGTCTTAACCGCGAACGTGCAGGTTTTGAGGTGAGGGACGTACATCCAAGTCATTATGGCCGGATTTGCCCCATTGAAACTCCTGAAGGACCGAATATTGGTCTTATTAATTCCTTAAGCATCTACTCACGAATTAATGAATTTGGTTTTATTGAGACACCATACCGTGTCGTAAAGAAAGGTAAGCTTACCAATGAGGTGCATTATTTGAATGCAGATCAGGAAGAAGATCAGGTTATTGCTCAAGCCAATTCAGAAACTGATTCTAAGGGTAATTTTTTAGGAAAAATCACTTGTCGATATAGAGACCAGGTTATTGAGCCTGAAGCGGAAAAGATTCATTACATGGATGTCTCTCCTAAGCAATTGGTATCTGTTGCGGCCGGTCTTATCCCATTTCTTGAACATGATGATGCCAACCGGGCACTCATGGGATCTAACATGATGCGCCAAGGCGTCCCACTTCTTAAGACTGAGTCACCTCTTGTAGGTACAGGTATTGAAGGCCGTGTCGCTCGGGATTCCAAGACTGTTGTGGTCTGTGAAGGTGATGGTATTGTCGCCACTGTTGACGCAAGTTGGATTGTCGTGACTGAAGATGGGGAACTCCCCCCTCGTTTTTCACGTAATCGCAACAGCGATGCACAGAAGGGTTTATATGTTTACCACATGCGTAAGTTTATGCGTTCAAACGCGGGTACATGTTTTAACCAGAAACCCCTTGTCCAGAAGGGACAGAAGGTTAAAGCTGGTGATATTCTCGCTGACGGCGCTGGAACTGACCAAGGTGAACTTGCCTTGGGAAAGAACGTTCTTGTCGCTTTCATGCCGTGGAATGGTTACAATTTTGAAGATGCAATTCTCCTCAGCGAAAGACTCATTAAAGAGGATGTTTTCTCTTCGGTCCATATTGTAGAGTTCGAAGTTACTGCTCGCGATACTAAATTGGGACCAGAAGAAATCACCCGAGATATACCTAACGCGGGAGAAGAGGCTTTGGCCAATCTAAGTCATAACGGTGTCATTCGTATTGGTGCAGAGGTTAAGCCTGGTGATGTACTCGTTGGAAAAATTACACCGAAAAGCGAGACCGAGTTAGCTCCAGAAGAAAAGCTTCTTCGCGCCATATTCGGGGAAAAGGCGGCTGATGTTAAGGATACTTCTCTTACTGTTCCTTCCGGGTGTCATGGCATTGTCATGGATGTCAAAATACAAAGTAAAGCAGATCCCGAAAAAGAAAGCCCCTCGCCATCAGGAAAAAAGCGCCAGACTAAAAAGATTCGCGAAGAGTACCGTAATCGAAGCGATAAACTTAGAGAGGAATTAACAGAAGCTCTTTCAAACATTCTACTAGGTGAAAAAATTCCTCTTGATGTAAGTAATTCAGAGTCTGGCGAAATTATAATTCCTGCTAATCGGAAGATTACAAAAACACTCTTACGGCGCATGGCTCAGGTTTACAAAACCATTGATATTGCGCCTTCCCCTGTCCGGAATAAAATCCTGGAGATTCTTTCCGTATATAAAGAGAAGTTCGGTGAAGTTGAAGGCGATCAAGAGCGAAAGCTTGCTAGTATTGAGGAAGGAGACGACTTGACTCAGGGTATTATTAAGAACGTCAAAGTCTATATCACCACAAAGCGAAAGATTCAGGTCGGAGATAAAATGGCCGGTCGACACGGAAATAAAGGTGTTGTTGCCCGTATTGTGCCGGAGTCTGATATGCCGTTCCTCCCGGACGGCACTCCTGTTGAGATTTGTCTGAATCCCCTTGGTGTTCCTAGTCGAATGAATGTGGGGCAGGTTTTGGAGACACATCTTGGTTGGGCCTGCAAGAAATTAGGAATAAATGTGGCCACACCAGTTTTTGATGGCATTTCTGAAGAACGCGTTCGGGCTTACCTCGATGAGGCTGGACTCCCCCAAAGTGGCAAGAGTCTGCTCTTCGATGGCCAGACCGGTGAACAATTTGATCAAGAAGTAGTTGTTGGCTACATCTACATGATGAAACTGAACCACTTGGTTGCGGATAAGATTCATGCTCGCGCCGTTGGTCCATATAGTCTTATTACCCAGCAACCACTCGGAGGTAAGGCCCAGTATGGAGGTCAACGATTCGGTGAGATGGAAGTTTGGGCTCTCGAAGCCTATGGTGCGGCTTACACATTGCAGGAATTATTAACAGTGAAATCCGATGATGTAGTCGGCCGCACAAAAATATACGAATCTCTCGTTAAGGGCGATAATAGCCTTCATGCTGGTATCCCGCAGTCATTTAACGTCCTAATGAAGGAAATTCAGAGCCTTTGTCTGGATATCCAAGTTAAATCGGACCGTTTCTAGACCCTTCACTGATTTTCAAACTTATTTCCCCACACTTATCCAACCGAGGCAGTTAATTTATGAGCGCAGAAGAAAAAACCACAGAAAGTGCAATCTTCGAGAAGGATCAATCCTTTGATAGCGTCAACATCGTCGTGGCGCACCACGATTCCATTCGCAAATGGTCAAACGGGGAAGTCAAGAATCCAGAGACGATTAATTATCGTACTTTCAAGCCCGAGCCAGGTGGTCTATTCTGCCAACGTATATTTGGTCCAGTCCGTGATTATGAGTGTGCATGCGGGAAATACAAGCGCATCAAATATATGGGTGTGATCTGTGACCGTTGTGGAGTCGAAGTAACACTTTCCCGAGTTCGCAGAGAACGCATGGGTCATATTGAGCTTTCTGTTGCCTGTACTCATATTTGGTTTCTCAAAAGTATGCCTAGTCGGCTTGGTTTGATGCTCGATATGACAGCCAAGAGTTTGGAACGAGTCATATATTACGAGAACTATATGGTGACTGACCCCGGAAAGACTCCTCTTGAGAATAAGCAGTTATTAACTGAGGGTGAATTTCTCCAAGCCTGCGATGAATATGGTGACGATGCTTTTGTTGCAAAAATGGGGGCAGATGCACTTCTCGAATCTTTGGAGCAAATTGATCTGGATGCTACCGTTATAGACTTGCAGGAACAACTTGACAGTACTCGTTCAAAGCAGACCAAGAAAAGGCTTTCCAAACAGATGAAGCTTGCTCAGGGCTTTCTGCATTCTGGAACCCACCCCAGTCAAATGGTACTTCGTGTCTTGCCGGTAATCCCTCCTGATCTTCGGCCTCTCGTGCCACTTGAGGGTGGCCGTTTTGCAACCTCTGACCTTAACGATCTCTATAGGCGTGTAATCAATCGCAATAATCGGCTCAAGAATCTACTTCAACTGAAGACCCCAGACGTTATCATCCATAATGAAAAACGGATGCTTCAGGAAGCAGTCGATGCGCTTCTTGATAACGGTCGTCATGGGCGTGCTGTTACCGGGGCAGGGAACCGCCCCCTTAAATCACTGAGTGATATGCTTAAAGGCAAGCAGGGCCGTTTCCGCCAGAACCTTCTCGGCAAGCGCGTTGATTACTCTGGTCGGTCGGTTATTGTTATCGGGCCTGAACTGAAACTTCATCAGTGTGGACTGCCCAAGAAGATGGCATTATCGCTTTTTGAGCCATTCATTATTCGACGTCTCAAAGAGCTTGGTTTCGTACATACAGTTCGCGGTGCCCGCAAAATGATTGAACGAAAGACCCCGGAGGTGTGGGACATACTAGAAGAAGTCACTGAGGGACATCCTGTTCTCCTTAATCGTGCTCCTACGCTTCACCGTCTTTCTATACAAGCCTTTGAACCTGTACTTATTGAAGGAGATGCCATTCGTGTTCATCCATTGGTTTGCACAGCCTACAATGCAGATTTTGATGGAGACCAGATGGCGGTGCATGTCCCGCTCTCTGTTGAGGCTGTCATGGAAGCCAAACTGTTGATGATGGCGACCCACAATATTTTCTCTCCATCCAGCGGGAAGCCCATCCTTACTCCATCTCAGGATATCGTTCTTGGTTCTTACTACCTCACACTTCAGCCTAAGTCCGAACCGAAGAAGAATGCTCGTATACCTTTTATTGCCCACTTGAATGAAGTTCTTCTTGCTCAGGCTGATGGGGTGTTAAAAAAGCACGATTGGATCGATTTCTTAAATCCAGACTGTGGCAAAGAAACCTTTTTTGGCAATTCCCATGGGAAAGTGATTCGTACGACTGTCGGTCGGGTCATTTTTAATTCCATTTGGCCAGATGAAATTGGATTTTTTAATAATCCGGCAACCAAGGGCAAGTTGGGTGATCTCATTTTACAAACCTTTAACCACTGTGGTAAGGATGCCACCATCCACGTTCTTGACCTTATGAAAGACATGGGTTTCCGCCATGCTACGGGCGCTGGTATTTCCATTGGGATTGATGATATGATTATTCCCGGTGACAAGCCACAAGTAGTTCAACGAGCAAGGAAGGAAATCGATAAAGTTGAGGAACAGTATCGCCAAGGCATTATTACTCCAGGGGAGCGCTACAATAAGATAATTGATATCTGGACCGGTGCTACTGACGAGATTTCCGAGGCTGTTTTTAAGGGGTTATTAGGCAACGAGGGACGTGAGGAGGTTAATCCTGTATACCTTATGATGGATTCTGGTGCTCGTGGCAACCGCCAACAGGTTCGCCAACTTTGTGGTACACGTGGTCTTATGGCAAAGCCATCAGGTGAAATTATTGAGCGCCCGATTCTCTCTTCTTTTCGGGAGGGTCTATCTGTCCTTGAATACTTTATTTCGACTCATGGAGCTCGTAAGGGCTTGGCAGATACTGCACTCAAAACCGCAGATGCAGGATACCTTACCCGGAAACTTTGCGATGTGGCAATGGATTGTATTATTAACGAACGTGATGACTCTCGCCGTGATGGTATATGGAAGGAAGCGATCTACGAGGGAGACCAAGAAATTGTGCCTCTTCGTGATCGTATTGAAGGCCGATGTAGTTCTGAGGACATCCCTGATCCTCTAAAACCTGAAGAAATCCTTATTCATAATGGAGAACTTATAACGAGTGAGATGGCTCGGAAGGTTGAGGAACTGGGAATTGCTCGCGTCAAAATCCTCTCCCCTCTCAGTAGTCGCCAGATAAAAGGTATCACTGCATTGGAATACGGCATTGATCCATCTACAAATGATCTCGTAAAACGCGGGACCGCGATTGGCATCATTGCTGCACAGTCTATCGGGGAACCAGGAACGCAACTTACAATGCGCACTTTTCACATCGGGGGCATTGCCAGTCAGGTCTTTCGGACACCTGAAATCAAGATTCGCGTCGGAGGGCGGGTATCGTATAAAGGCTTAAGACTTGTGGAAATTGATGGTGCGGAGAAGCTCTTTGTTGTTCTCAACAAAACTGGTTCCATACTCATCTTTGATGATAATGAACGCCAGGTAGAGGATTATAATATTGTTGCCGGAGCGGTTTTGACAGTTCCAGATGAGGGTCGCATCAAAAAGGGTGAGATACTTGCTCGATGGGACCCCCATAATATTCCCATCCTTTCCGAGAAAAGTGGTCGGGTTCGCTTTAGTGACATGATTACTGGAGTTACAATTCGTAAGGAATTTGATGAATCTACTGGGCGAGAAGCTTATACCGTCACGGAGCACAAGGAAGACCTAAATCCGCAGATTGAAATTGTAGATGAAGATGATGTCCTGCAGGCTACTTATTCCATTCCAACGGGAGCCATGCTCTCGGTGGCTGAAGGGGACAAGGTTGCCAGAGGCGCATCTCTTGCCAAAACACCCCGTCAGGCCACCAAGACACAGGACATCACGGGAGGGCTCCCACGTGTAGCTGAACTATTTGAAGCCCGTCGTCCCAAGGAGGCGGCAGAAATGGCGAAGATTGATGGCATTGTTTCGTTATCCGGTACAGTACGCACCAAAAAACGTCTTTTGGTAACTAATGAGGAGACTGGTGATATTGAAGAACATCTTATTCCGCACGGAAAGCATATCATCGTTCAAATTGGCGATGTGGTACATAAGGGCCAATCTCTCACCGAGGGTTCTGCTGATCCGCATGACATTCTCGATATTCTAGGACCTCCCGCCGTCTACGACTACCTTTTGCGCGAAATCCAGAAGGTTTATCGTGCACAGGGAGTCACAATCAACGACAAACATATCGAGGCGATTGTTTCCCGCATGCTCTCCAAGGTCCGGATTTCTGACCCCGGTGATTCCGAGTATTTCTGGGGAGAGCAGATCAGTAAGCACGCCTTCATGGAGGCGAATAGTGAAATCTCCGAGGCAGGCGGTAAACCTGCAGAGGGCGAACCAATTCTTCTTGGTATCACTAAGGCTTCGTTGGAGACTGAAAGCTTTATATCAGCCGCATCATTTCAAGAAACCACACGTGTTCTAACCGAAGCATCAACTCTTGGCAAAACTGACAGTCTAACAGGGTTCAAAGAGAACGTCATCATGGGGAATCTAATCCCTGCTGGTACGGGTCTCCCAACTTATCGTCGTCTTAAGATTGATACTCTTGGCGTTTCCCGGCCGACCTCGACAGCTTCCTCTGAAAAGGAGGCTGGCTAGACCTTTGTTGGTTCCAACCCAGTAATATTTTAAACTCCCCAGGGTTCTTCTGTAATGAGAGCCTATCATATTATGTGATTTTAGACACTTTTGGAAAAAAGTAATTTTTTTTTCAAATTTTCTTGCCACTTAGTCAGCAAAACCCATTTTCCTTTTCTTCCATTTTTTCTTCTAAGAATTTTATATCCCACAGAAATGCCCACAATTAACCAACTTGTCAAAAATCCCAGACGAACAGTCCGGGCTAAATCAAAAGCACCTGCGCTCAAGGATAATCCTTTCCGGCGTGGTGTATGCGTACAAGTGATGACGCGAACTCCCAAAAAACCAAATTCGGCTATTCGCAAAGTTGCAAAAGTTCGCTTGACCACCGGCATTGAAGTAATCGCTTATATTCCTGATGAGGGGCACAGCTTACAAGAACACAGTATCGTTTTAGTCCGTGGAGGTCGCGTCAAGGACCTTCCAGGAGTTCGTTATCACATTGTGCGGGGTACCTTGGACTGCGGTGGTGTCGAAAAACGTCGTCGTAGCCGTTCCAAGTATGGAGTCAAACGTCCTCGGGACAAAAGCTAACAGTATTTCCCCACAGTATTTTTATCATTCATTTTATTCTCTAAAGTCATGTCGCGCCGAAGAAGAGCAGTTAAACGTCCAATCCCTGATGATCCCAGATACGGGAACCCCTTGGTTACCACATTGGTTAATTTGGTGATGAGTTCAGGCAAAAAATCCACTGCTCGCCGCATTGTCTATGGTGCTTTTGAACGCGCCAGTGAAAAATTAGAAAAAGGTGATACTGAGGACTTAATTCTTGGTGCACTTGAAAATACTCGTCCTAAACTCGAAGTTAAAGGACGTCGCGTTGGTGGCGCCACCTATCAGGTGCCGGTTGAACTCTCGTACGAACGTCAGCAATCACTTGCTTTTCGATGGATTGTGCAAGCTGCCCGTTCCCGTAAAGGGCTTCCCATGGTTGACGCTCTGGCATCAGAACTGATTGATGCATATAACAATACCGGAACAGTTGTAAAAAAGAAGGAAGATACTCACAAGATGGCTCAGTCAAATAGAGCCTTTGCTCATCTCAGGTGGTAATCGAACCAACGCTTCTTCTCCATTCCCTATTTTGAATTTCAATTTATCGATCATTGATCGTCAATCATGTCTACAAATTCTCTATCTCCAGCCAATTCAGCTGAACGCCCCTTTGCGCTCGAGCACACCCGAAATATTGGCATTGCTGCACACATTGACGCAGGCAAGACTACTACTACGGAGCGAATAATCTTTTATGCTGGTGTCGTTCATAAGATTGGAGAAGTGCATGATGGTACCGCAGTTACCGACTGGATGGAGCAGGAACGCGAGCGAGGTATTACCATAACTTCTGCTGCTATCTCTTGCAACTGGACAGATCCCAAGGGCCCATTCGCCACCATTGAGCATGCAATCAACATAATCGATACACCTGGGCACGTTGACTTCACTGCGGAGGTTGAGCGCTCGCTACGAGTACTTGATGGTGCCGTTGCCGTCTTCACCTCAGTCGAAGGTGTTCAGCCTCAGTCCGAGACTGTCTGGCGTCAGATGGATAAATATAATGTTCCTCGCCTTGCGTTCGTCAATAAAATGGATCGCACCGGAGCAGACTTCATCGATGCCGTTGAATCCATGAATAAAAAACTGGGTGCCAATGCTCATCCCATTTTCCTCCCTATTGGTGCCGAAGAAAATTTCAAAGGACTCATCGATCTTGTAGAGCAGAAGGCTATTATTTATAATGATGAAGATTCATCGATGGGCGCCAAATTTGATGTCACTGAAATCCCTCAAGAGCATAAGGATCAGGCTGATGAATATCGTGAAAAACTAATTGAAGCCGTAGCAGATTATGACGATGACGTTGCCACCAAGTACTTGGAGGGTGAAGAGATTGCTGATAATGAATTTAAACTAGCTATCCGCAAGGCCACGTTATCCTTGAAGTTTTGTGGTGTGATACCTGGCTCAGCTTTCAAGAATAAAGGGGTACAACCTCTACTTGATGCCGTTATAAACTACCTTCCTTGTCCACTTGATCTCCCTCCAATGAAGGCTTTCGATGAGGATGAAAATGAAACTACTGTTGTTCCCGACGATAGCAAAAAAGTAGCAGGTCTTGCTTTTAAGCTCTGGACGGATCCATACGTTGGTAAATTAGTTTTTTTCCGCAATTACCAAGGAACTCTCCGCAAAGGAACTCCCTTATTTAACCCGCGGACACGACGGACGGAGAGAGTCAGCCGCCTGATGATTATGAAGGCTGATTCACGGGAAGATGTGGATGTTGCTTATTCGGGTGACATTTGTGCGATTATCGGCGCCAAGAACATCGTGACGGGAGACACTCTATGTGATCGAGACTTGTCAGTCAGTCTTGAACCACCAACTTTCCCCGAGCCTGTTATCTCTATGTCTATCGAGCCAAACACCAAGGCCGATCAGGAAAAAATGTCAGTTGGCCTTCAGCGGCTATCCGAGGAAGATCCAACGTTCCGGGTCTCTTCTGACGAAGAGACTGGTCAGACAATTATTGCAGGAATGGGAGAACTGCACCTTGATATTATTAGAGACCGCCTCTTCCGGGAATTCAGTGTGGGCGCAGTTGCCGGGCGACCGCAGATTGCCTACCGAGAAACAATTCGGTCTGAGTCCGAGGGTGTCGGCAAATTTGTCCGCCAATCGGGTGGACGTGGACAATATGGGCATTGTGTTATCAAGCTTGAGCCTAATGAGACTGGTAAGGGAGTTGAGCTGGAAGATAAAATTGTTGGAGGTGTTATTCCTCGAGAATACATCAAGCCAACCTTTGATGGCATTAAAGAAGCCTCACAGAATGGAGTAATTGCTGGTTATCCAGTTATTGATTTCAAGGTCACCCTTTTCGATGGATCATTTCATGAGGTTGATTCTTCTGAAATGGCTTTTAAGATGGCGGGAATATTCGCTTTTAAAGATGCTATGGCCAAGGCAACTCCATCCTTGCTTGAACCTATCATGAAGGTGGAGGTTAGCACCCCTGATGAATATCAAGGCGACCTTATGGGTGACCTTAATCGGCGCCGAGGCCAGATTCAGGGCATGGAGACAAAGGGAACACTTTGCCTTATTAACGCCTTTGTCCCTTTAGAAACCATGTTTGGATACTCCACAGACATGCGCTCCCTTAGTAAAGGTCGTGCGACTTACTCCATGGAGCCTTCTCATTTTGAACAAGTACCAGCGAGCCTCATTGAGGATATCGTAAAAACCTCTACCAAAGCTCCTGCTCGAACCTGACGCCCTATGTCTTCCCAACGCATACGTATCAAGCTTAAAGGCTACGATTATAGATTGATTGATCAATCAGCCAAAGACATCGTTGAGACTGCCAAGCGTTCCGGCGCTAGAGTCTCCGGACCGGTTCCTATTCCTACACGGATTGAAAAACTCACGGTCAATCGATCTCCCCATGTCGATAAGAAATCAATGGATCAATTTGAAATTCGCATCCACAAACGTCTCATTGATGTAATTGAATCTACAGCGACTACAGTTGATGAACTTAAAAAGCTCAATCTTCCCGCAGGAGTCAATGTCGACGTAATCGTATAAACTAATTTTAGCCATGTCCTTCGAACTTATAGGTAAGAAAATTGGGATGACCCAAGTCTACGACGATGAAAACAACGTACAAGTTGTAACTGTTGTTGAAGTGGGACCATGTCCCGTTGTACAGGTTAAGACCAAGGAACGTGATGGCTATAACGCTGTCCAGATTGGTTACGGCGAACAGAAGGAGCATCGCGTTCCCAAGCCAGTTCTAGGGCACCTCAAGAAGGCCGGCGTCGCTCCTGTCTCCACACTCCAGGAGTTTCGAACTGAAACACCCAGCGATTATGAGCCAGGTCAAATACTGACTGTGGAAAAATTTAAAGAAATTGAGAAAGTTGATGTTATTGGCACCACCAAAGGACGCGGATTTCAAGGTGTTGTTAGACGTTATAATTATGCTGGTGGGCCCGCATCTCACGGGTCCATGTTTCATCGCCGCGGCGGTTCCTACGGAATGTGTCAGTGGCCTGGACGTATAATTAAAAACACCAAGATGCCTGGACACATGGGCGCTGTCCGCCGAACTGCTCAGAATCTTAAGATTGTTCGCGTAGACTCAGAACGGAATATACTACTTGTTGAGGGTAGCTTCCCAGGCGCAAAGGGTGGAATTGTCACCATACGCCCGGCAATTAAAGGGCCAAAGGTTTAGGCGCATTGCATAACCTATAACTACTTTGACAAACGGAATCGGCCAATAAATGAAATTTAAAATCTACAACTCGACTGCAGACAGTTGCGATGAAAAGGAAATAGGCGAATTTCCTTCATTTGATGACGACAAAGGGATTGCCGCGTTGCGACAAGTGGTTCTGGCTCATCAGGCAAATGCTCGTCAGGGTAATGCATCAACAAAAACCCGGGCCGAAGTTAGTGGCACTGGAAAGAAGGCTTTTCGTCAGAAAGGATCAGGCACGGCTCGTCGTGGAGATCGTCGATCCCCCATTCTTCGAAAAGGGGGTGTGGCCTTTGGCCCTAAGCCCCGCGATTACACACAACATTTAAACCGCAAGGTTCGGCAACTTGCTCTCCGGCGCGCTCTTTTTGAGCAGGGTTCTAATGGTGCTATCGATATTATTGAAGAATGGATTGTATCGGAGCCGAAGACTCGCATTGTAAATGATATCATAGGGAAAATTGCTCCCAAAGGAAAAATTCTTTTACTTGGAGATAAATTTTCTAATGATGCGCTTCTCGCATCCCGGAATATTCCACGTCTCAGTATTACTAGCTCCAGCGATGTAAATGCAATGGATCTTGTTCACCACGATCGTATTATTATTAGTTCCACAGGTATGGATAAAATACTCATTCGAGCCAACGGATAATTAAAGCACCATGAACTCGCTAGATATCATCCTAAAGTACATCATTACTGAAAAAGCCACTGAAATGGCTTCCATGGACAAGTATACATTTATCGTGACCCCAACAGCCACTCGAGCACAAGTTCGCCAAGCTGTTCAACATCACTTTGGAGATGTTGAAATCAGCAAGATTAACATTATTAATCGAAAAGGGAAGATTAAGTCCAGCCGGACACGCGGATTAAGTGCCAGCGGTAGGACTGCATCAACAAAGCGAGCCATTGTTACGCTTTCAAAAGGCAAGATAGACTTGGTGTAAATCTACTTTCAATAACTAATTTCTAATGCCAATAGTTCAATCCAGACCAATTACTCCAGGGCAGCGTTTTCTCCAGCGGAATCGAACTGGTTTGACCCTGAATGACCCCATAAAGTCCCTCACCAAGTCGAAGCATCGTGCCAAGGGTCGCAATTGCTACGGAAGGATCACTTCCCGCAGACGGGGAGGGGGGCATAAGCGTCTTTATCGCCAGATCGATTTTAAGCGGACTAAGCTAGACATTGCCGGTAAGGTTGAGCGACTTGAATACGATCCCAATCGTTCCGCTCACATAGCTCTAGTTACATACGAGGACAAGGAGCAACGCTATATACTAGCGCCCAAAGGGCTAGAACCAGGCACTTCAATTATTAGTTCGGACAAAGCTGTTGGTTTCGACATTGGCAACGCGATGCCTTTGCATTTAATCCCGCCTGGAACTACCGTTCATGCCGTCGAGTTACAGCCTGGTAAGGGCGCGCAATTAGGGCGTTCAGCAGGTGCTGGTCTACGAATTATAAATTCGGAGGGGAAACATACTACTCTAAAACTTCCAAGCGGAGAAATCCGCTTGGTGAATTCCAATTCGCGTGCAACAATTGGAAGCGTTGGAAATGCATCTCACGAAAAACAGGTTATCGGCAAGGCTGGCCGCAACCGATGGAAAGGACGCAGGCCTAGAGTGCGTGGCGTCGCCATGAATCCTGTCGATCACCCCATGGGCGGTGGTGAGGGACGCACCTCAGGTGGAGGTCACCCGAAATCTCCTTGGGGTCAACTTTCAAAAGGGTTCCCGACACGTCGGAAATCAAAGACAACCAATAATATGATCATCGTCCGCCGGAATGGCAGGAAGATGAAGCGCTAGAAATAACCGATGTCTAAAAGATCTTCTAAAAAAGGCTTCTTTGTCGATCCTGGAATCTGGAAAAAAGTTCAAGATGCCCAGCGAATTGGCGATCGTAAACCTATTAAAACATGGTCTCGTAGGTCCACAATTACACCTGATTTTGTTGGCCTTAATATTAATGTTCACAATGGGAAATCGTTTCTTCCAGTATATATTACAGAAAACATGGTTGGGCACAAACTGGGTGAATTCGCGCCAACCCGGCATTTCCGTGAACATGGTAACCACACCCAGAAATAATTTTTAGAAACCTTACTGCTAGCCATGGAAGTCAAAGCCTACACCAAATATAATAGAATGTCGCCAAAGAAGGTTCGGCAAGTGGCTCGGGAAATACAGGGTATGGATGCCGCTAAAGCTCTTAATACTCTGCAAGTCATCCCTCGCAAGTCTGCCCGCCTTATTCGCAAAACCCTTCGCTCGGCCATGGCTAATGCGGAGCATAATCACAACCTTAACGCAGATGATCTTACCGTGTCAGCAATTATTGAAGAGGGTCCTGCATTACGTCGGTTTCGCCCCTGTGCTCGCGGTTCCGCACATCCATTTCGTAAGCGTCAATGTCACATACGTATCACTTTAACCGATTAGGTCTAACCCCGAATTTTTAATAACTTTACTATGGGCCAAAAAGTAAACCCTAAAGGATTTCGCCTCGCTCTCACACGTGACTGGGATTCTCGTTGGTATGCGAGTAAAAAGAAGTTTCCCGAGTTTGTCGCGCAGGACCAAAAAATTCGCGCATTTCTAGAGGAAAGACTACGTTATGCATCCGTCCCGCGCATTTTTATTGAGCGATCCACAAATGACCGTGTTCGAGTTCGGGTCTACACTGCTCGTCCAGGTGTTGTTATCGGTCGTAAGGGTCAGGAGTTAGACAAGCTCCGTGCAGATATTTCCAAAAAACTTGGGTTTGATGTAATTCTTGATATCCATGAAATCAAAAAACCTGATCTGGAGGCTCAACTTGTTGCAGAAAATGTTGCGCTGCAGTTGGAGAGACGCTTCCCCTTCCGTCGAGCAATGAAAAAGGCGCTCCAAAGTACTATGTCTCTAGGAGCACAAGGCATTAAAATTCAATGCAGTGGTCGCCTGAATGGTATGGATATTGCGAGATCGGAACGACAACGTGCTGGTCGTGTCCCATTGCAGACTCTGCGTGAAAACATTGACTATGGATTTACTGAGGCACGTACAACTTATGGCCTGATTGGCGTTAAGTGTTGGATTTGTAAACCAGAAGAAGAATAACCATCGCGTTCTTATACCTAATAACTTTTTAATCATGGCGTACTTACCATCCAGAACAAAGTACCGTAAAGTGCACAAGGGGCGCAATCGCGGTAATGCAAAACGCGGTGACTACATTGCGTTTGGCGAATTTGCTATTCAAGCTCTTGCCCGTGGTGGTATGACTTCTAACCAAATAGAAGCGTCTCGAGTTGCAGTTACCCGCTATCTTAAACGTAAAGGCAAGTTGTGGATCCGTGTTTTCCCTCAGAAGCCAATTACCAAAAAACCAGCTGAAACCCGTATGGGGAAAGGTAAAGGTGCCGTAGATCATTGGGTCGCGGTCGTTAAGCCTGGCGCTATACTATTTGAGCTAGCAGGAACCTCTGCCACAATAGCTCGAGAAGCTTTTGCTCGTGCTGATGCTAAAATCCCTTTTCGCTGCCGATTTATCAGCCGAGATTAAGGTGAATTCTAAAGAGTACGATATTTAATGAAAGATAAAGATTCAAACGAGACTCCTGCAGCTAAATCGAAAGATTTGATGGGTGAGGCCGGCAAGCTAAGAGAGAAATCCGTACCAGAACTTGAAGATCTGTTACGGGATGATTCCAAGGAACTTGTTGACTTGCGTATTCGTAAGGAGACCGGCCAGTTGGAGAAACCTCATGAGATCAAAAAATATCGTCGTGAGATCGCACGCATCAAGACCATACTGGAGGAAAAACGTGATCGTATTATAATGGATGAAGATTCTAAATCCGATAAGAGAATGTCACTTCGTGAAACTGCAAATCGTTCTGGCGTTAGTCACCGCAAGGCTCTTCGTGAACTTCATAAAGCTTCCTGACAATATAACTTTTTAAAATGAGCGAAACAACTACACGTAATCGTAGAAAACAGCTTAATGGCGTAGTCATCAGCATATCTGGTCAAAAATCGATCAAGGTAGCGTTTTTCTATAAAATCCCGCATCCTCTCTATAAAAAGGAAATCAAGCGTAAGAGCATCTTCCATGTGCATGACGAAAAGGAAGAGTGTGCAATTGGCGATAGTGTGGAGATTATGGAGACCCGGCCTCTAAGCAAACTCAAGCGTTGGCGCGTGGTTCGTGTTTTAGAGAAGGCACGAGCTTCCAATATTTAAGGACTTACCACCAAATAACCTCACAAATTTACAGCATTAGCAATGATTCAACTGAGAAGCAGGGTGTCCATTGCGGACAACACAGGAGCAAAATCGGCAATGATGATTCGCCGTATAGGTCAGAATAAAAAAACCGCTTCCGTTGGTGACTTGATTGTTTGCCACATCAAGGAGAGTACTCCCGAGTCTGATGTCAAAAAGGGAACGGTCGTTCGCGCAGTTGTTGTCCGAACCAGATCCCCAATTCGTCGAAGAGATGGAAGTCGCATTCGCTTTGATGAAAATGCAATAGTGCTCGTGAATCCCGAGGGAGCTCCACGTGGAACCCGAATTTTTGGACCTGTTGCTCGTGAATTGCGGCAGAAATATTTAAAGATTGTATCCCTTGCACCAGAGGTGCTTTAAGCCATGTCGAAGAAAAAAGACAAAGTAAAGAAAGACAAGCGGGTTGTCGTAATTAGTGGTGCTCATAAAGGCGCAGATGGTAAGGTGCTCGAGGTCCAGACCAAACTTAACCGCGTCATCATTGAAAATGTAAATCTGCGCAAAAAGCATGAGCGTAAGACACAGGAAAATCCTGATGGCGCGATCATTGAACGTGAAATGCCCATTCATATTTCAAATGTAATGTTAGAAGATAGGAGAAAGAAAAGACCAAATATCCTAGCCCAACAATCCGCAGGGTAGTAACTTTTACTGTACAGCGAACTATGAGCGCCCCAGAACTTAAAACACTTTATACCGAAAAGGTACGTCCCGAAATTATGTCCCTTCGAGGGCACAAGAATGCCCTGCAAGTCCCTCGACTTGAAAAGATCGTCATTAACTCAGGTGTCGGTGCTGTCAGTGAAAAAAACCGTGTCAATGAAGTGGCTGACGATATTGGCCGAATTGCAGGGCAGAAACCTATCATTACTAAAGCACGTTTAAGCATTTCTAATTTTAAGTTACGTGAAGGCATGCCAATCGGCGTCAAGGTTACCTTGCGAGGTAATCAAATGTGGGAATTCTTTCTCCGCATTCTTGCCGTCGCCTTACCGAATATTCGAGATTTTCAAGGAATCAATAAACGTTTGGACGGTCAGGGTAATTATACCCTTGGTATTTCAGACCACACTATATTTCCTGAAATACGCATGGAAGGCGTAAAACATACTACTGGCATGGATATTTCTTTTGTAACGAATGCAAAAAATGATGATGAGGGAGGGGAACTCCTCACACTTCTCGGTATGCCTTTCCGTAAATAATTAATTTTAACTGATAAATCTCATGGCAAAAAAGTCATCCATTGCTCGAAACCTTAAGCGAAAGCGACTTATTGAGCGCTATGCGAACAAACGCAAGGAACTGAAGGATATGCTAAAGGGCATGGAACCTTTGGTTGATGGCGAAATAAATCAGGAGTTTTTGAGTGCCCAGCATAAACTTACCAAACTCCCCAAAAACTCTTCCCCTATACGCTACCGCAACCGCTGTTCCATAACTGGTCGACCTAGAGCATTCATCGGAAAATTTGGCCTTTCGCGCCTTACATTTCGTGAACTTGCTTTAGCTGGTAAAATCCCCGGGGTTACCAAATCATCTTGGTAGTCTAACGCTGCCACACTAATCATTCTACACTAGCATTATGGCTATTCACGACACAATTGGCGATTTTATTACCACACTTCGCAACGGCAGTATGGCTACCAAACCTGTTGTTTCCCTCCGTCATTCAAAACTTCGGGAGAGTATCTCCAGTATTCTAAAGCGGCATGGATACCTTTTTGACTACACTGTGAATGAACGCAGTAATGGTATTAAGTATCTAGAAATCAAACTGAAGTTTAAAGGAGATCAGCCTGTAATTGCAGGCATACGTCGTGAAAGCAAACCAGGTTGTCGCCGCTATTACCAATATCAAGAAATTCCCCCAGTATTGGGAGGGTTAGGAATTAGTATTCTCACTACCTCCCGTGGAATACTAACTGGAAATGAAGCACGCAAGCAGAAGGTTGGGGGAGAATTGCTTTGCTCCGTCTGGTAGATAAAGAATCATGAGTAGGATTGGAAAATTACCCATCACAATTCCTGAGAAGGTCGAAGTCACCTTAGATGGAACGAGTGTTACTATCAAAGGACCCAAAGGAACTTTGTCCAATAAATTTGCGCCTGTGGTGGAAATTACCCATTTAGAGAATTCTATTGAGGTTAAGCCTGCAGATAGCTCACGTTTTTCTCGTGCCATGCATGGCACCGCCAGATCCATCATAAATGGGATGGTTCAAGGGGTTACGGAAGGATTCACCAAGAGTCTTCAGATAAATGGTGTTGGCTTTCGTGCCACAGTACAAGGAAAGCTTATTGATTTGTCACTTGGTTATTCCCATGACATCAAGCATCCGATCCCTGAAGGTGTGACTGTTACAGTTGACGACAATGTAAACATTAAGATCGAAGGCATTGACAAGCAGGCCGTCGGTCAGTTGGCCGCTCAGATCAAGTCGTATTATCCCGCTGAACCCTACAAGGGTAAAGGGGTGCGTATCGTTGGAGAATACGTTCGGCGTAAGGAGGGCAAGAAAACTGCCTAATCTAATTTTTAGCTTACAATTATCCACATGAAACTCGCCAAAAAAAATCTCCTTCGCCAAAAAAGGCGTTGGCGTATCCGCAAAAAAGTCAATGGCACTGCTTCGCGCCCTCGGTTGACTGTCTACTTTTCTAATAAGCATATTCACACACAGTGTGTGGATGATGTTGAACACAAAACACTTCTAGCGGCATCCACTCTCCGTAAGGGTGAAAAAATAGTAGGCTCTCGCTCTAATGTCGCTGCTGCGATTGAACTAGGGAAAGAGATTGGAGAAAAAGCATTGGCCAGCAAAATTCAATCCGTGGTTTTTGATCGTGCAGGCCGTCAATATCATGGTTGCGTAAAGGCTTTTGCTGAAGCTGCCCGCGAAGCCGGACTTCAATTCTAGGATCACACGTTTTATGAGTATCCCAAACAAACGAAAACATTTTGAGACTCAACCCGAAGAACCAGAGTTCTTCGAAAAGGTGGTCACTATTAATCGTTGTGCAAAGGTTGTTAAAGGCGGCCGGCGTTTCAGTTTTTCCGCCCTCGTTGTTACAGGCGATCAGGAAGGCCGGGTCGGTGTTGGCTACGGAAAGGCAAAGGAGGTTCCCGAGTGTATTCGAAAAGCTACTGAGAAAGCCCGAAAGAACATGGAGCCAGTTCAAGTTCTTGAGGATACAATTCCGCACCAAGTAGTTGGTGAGGCTGATGGAGGCAAGGTGCTTCTTCGTCCTGCGAGTCCCGGAACTGGTGTTATAGCCGGAGGAGGAGTCCGCGCGGTACTTGAGGCTGCTGGAGTTAAGAATGTACTTTCCAAGTCGCTGGGCTCAAATAACCATTTGGCTGTTGTTAACGCCACACTTGCGGGACTTCAGCAACTACGCTCACCCGATCTTATCCGTTCTTTACGAGAATACCAACCCGAGCAGGCAGAAGCCTGATTCATTTTTTAGCGACTCCCTTAACCTATGAAGACCGATCACATCACTGGAGGTAGCCAATCCACACATCCGACCAAGCGTCTGGGCCGCGGCCGAGGTAATGGTCGTGGAAAAACCTGCTGTCGCGGTCATGGCGGTAGTGGCCAGCGTTCTGGCTACAGCACCAAACCTGGATTCGAAGGTGGGCAGATGCCACTTTATCGCAAGCTTCCCCAACGTGGCTTCAATAATTTTAATTTCCGCACAGAGTATTCTGTGGTCAACTTGAGTGATCTTTCCCGTGTTGAGGGCTCTGATATCATTGACAAGGAAGCACTTGTGAAGGCAGGTCTCGTCCGGCCGAACGCATTACTTATCAAGGTCCTTGGTGACGGCGATTTGTCGGTGCCTATTAAGGTGAAGGCCAACAAGTTTTCAAAATCAGCCGAGGAGAAGATCAAGTCTGCAGGTGGAGAGATCATCCAGGCTTGATACTTTGAATCTACTATCAGCCCCTACACACGTAGACACTTGAAACAACTCCCATGCTGAGCGCCTTCACCAACTGTCTGAAGATTCCTGAGCTGCGGAATCGTATATTTTTCACAGCGGCTCTTATTTTTGTTGCTCGAGTCGGTGCGAATATTCCCTTACCTGGAATAAATTCTGCACCACTTCAGGATTTCATGAATGACCAAACAGGTGCCGGTGGGTCCCTGCTTGGCTTCTACAACATGTTTACGGGGGGCGCGCTCCTTAAGGGGGCCGTCTTTGCTCTTGGCATAATGCCATATATTAGCGCCTCCATTATAATGCAACTTGCTGGTGCTGTAGTCCCTTGGATTGCCCGTCTGCAACAGGAGGGCGATGTCGGTCGCCAAAAGATCAGTCAGTACACCCGGTATCTAACAATTATTATATGTGTTATCCAATCAGTCCTGCTCCTTTTGGCACTAAGCAACAATCCAGGCAGTCTGATTGGTCAGGGTCAGGATTTTATACAAAAATATGGTAAAATAATTATAGAGGACAACCATGTCTGGTTTCTTATTCGCTCAACGATTTTCCTTACTACTGGTACTGTTATTTTAATGTGGCTCGGGGAGCAGATTACCCAACGTGGCATCGGTAATGGTATTTCTTTACTTATCACCATTGGGATTATTTCGGACCTTCCACGCGCTTGCGTTGTTTTTTACAAGCATTTCTTTGGGCAGAACACATTTTCCGACCTGTCTGTATGGCCTCAGGTAATTGGTATGTTTTTTCTTCTTTTGATTGTGACCATGGGAATTGTTGCCATGACTCAGGCACTTCGAAAGATTCCAATCCAGTATGCCAAGAGGGTTGTAAATCGCAAGGTGTACAGTGGCCAGAGCTCCTTCCTGCCCCTAAAGATTAATTACGCTGGGGTAATGCCTGTTATTTTTGCGAGTGCGATCCTCATGTTCCCACAGCAGATTTTTCAGCAACTTTATAGCTGGAAGCAATATGATATCTTTCAGTCTATGGCCAATTTTCTGCAACGAGGAGGGTGGTTTTATTATCTTACTTACGGTGGTCTTATTTTAGTTTTCAGTTATTTTTGGGTCTCTATAATGTTCAAGCCTGTGCAGATCGCAGATGACCTGAAGAAAAATGGTGGATACATTCCTGGAATCCGTCCTGGACAGAATACCGCCAATTATCTTGATCATGTGATGACGCGGCTTACCTTTGCCGGGTCCCTTTTCCTTACCATTGTTGCGGTATTCCCGGACTTAATACTGGGCCTAGCCAAAATCCCGTATGTCGTTGCAACTTTTTTCGGAGGAACGGGAATGCTTATCACAGTCGGGGTGATGCTTGATACTATGCGTCAAGTGGAAACCCACCTTCTTCAGCGCCATTACGATGGATTTCTAAAGAAAGGGAAACTTCGTGGTCGTAGTACTAGTCGCGTCCAGCAATCTCTTGATACAGATGCGTTTAAGGATACCGTCACCCACTGGAAACCACTTCTTATTGTCGCCGTTGCATTATTTGCATTCGGAATTATCGCATTTTTCCTTAATATGGGGAAATAGCCTGTCCCTACGCCATTTCCAGGCGTAGTGAATCTGACTCAACTTTTCTTGCGTTCAATTTCCACGATTCCCATGCAGGTCTTAGAGATGTCACAAGTTATCGTCAGGAATAGTCAGGAGATAGATCAGATCCGTCAGGCTTGTAGAGTGGCTGCTGATGTTCTTGAGCATATGGCGAAGGAACTTCGTGTCGGAATTACCACCCACGAACTTGACCAATTTGCCAGACATCGGATGGAGAAACTTGGTGCTGAGAGTGCATGTTTGAATTATAGGTCCGGGAGTAAGGTTTTCCCTTGTTACACCTGTATCTCCGTCAATGAAGAAGTTGTACATGGCGTAGCCAGTCTTCGCCGGACCATTCATCCCGGTGATGTCGTGTCCCTTGACGTTGTCGTTCGGTTCAATGGATATATCGGAGACAATGCCAGAACTATTATCGTGGATCCTGTTTCAGATGAAGCCGCCTTTCTTGTGCAGTCTACACGTGAGGCACTTTACCACGGAATAACCTTCGCCAAGGTTGGTAATCGTGTTGGGCAAATATCCAATGCGATCCAAAATTTTATTGAGTCTCGTGATTTAAGTATCGTTCGTAATTTTGTCGGTCATGGTGTTGGGAAGGATATGCATGAAGAACCTCAAATCCCCAATTTCGGAAGGAAATCAGATGGTCCAAAATTGAAGGATGGTGTGACTCTGGCAATAGAACCCATGGTAAATCTTGGCGGTCATGAAGTCGATATCTTACCTGATGGCTGGACAGCTGTAACACGTGATCGCAAGCTATCTGCCCACTTCGAGCATACGATACTCGTAACGCACCGTGGACCAGAAATTTTAACTATTTGTAAGAATTAGCTTTGCAAACCTTTACGAATCGATATCTTCCCCCTTCTTTTTTCTAAATTTAATCCTAAACAATCCACCTCAGATGGCACGTTTCCTCGGCGTAGAAATCCCTAATAATAAAAAATTGGAGTATGGACTCCGATATGTTTACGGCATTGGACCACATCGGGCCAAAATTATTGCTCAAGAATCTGGTATTGATGCAGACATTCGGATCAAGAACCTTAGTGAAGAGCAGCTCAATCAACTGGCAAGTCTCATCACTTCAAGATCTGCCGAAGGTGCAGAGGACCCTTGGCTTGTAGAAGGTGACCTGCGACGTCACATCACTGGTAATTTGAAACGGCTCCAGGCAATAAAATCTAACCGCGGACTTCGTCACCAACGTGGCCTTCCTGTTCGTGGGCAGAGAACAAGAACAAATGCACGTACTCGCAAAGGTGGTCGCAAAACTGTTGGAGTAGTTCGTAAAGCCTAATAGAATTTCATTATGGACGAAGAAAAGGAAAATCAAGATTCCGAAGAAACTGCTGAGATAGTTTCTTCATCTGAAGAAGATTCATCTGGGGAGGAACCTGAATCTGTTGATTCTGAACCTGCCGAGGAAGAAGCTACTGGGGAATCTGTTGCCAAGGAAGATTCATCTGAGGAGGAGCCTGAATCTGCTGATTCTGAAGCTGCCGAGGAAGAAGTTACTGAGGAATCTGTTGCCAAGGAAGATTCATCTGAGGAGGAGCCTGAATCTGCTGATTCTGAGCCTGCCGAGGAAGAAATTACTGAGGAATCTGTTTCCAAGGAAGATTCATCTGAGGAGGAACCTGAATCTGCTGATTCTGAGCCTGCCGAGGAAGAAACTACTGGGGAATCTGTTTCCAAGGAAGATTCATCTGAGGAGGAACCTGAATCTGCCGATTCTGAGCCTGCCGAGGAAGAAATTACTGGGGAATCTGTTGCCAAGGAAGATTCATCTGAGGAGGCTGTCTCTGATCAATCTGGTGACAAGGCAGAAGCGCCGACAAAGAAAAAGGAGGAAACTGCTGAGGACCTACTCAAGAGCGAGTTAGCCGAAGTCAAGATTCGCCGTGCCAAGCGCAGTAAAAATATTACTAATGGAATTGTCCATATCACTGCTACTTTCAACAACACCAAGGTTAACATTACTGACATGCGTGGAAATACAATTTCATGGTCCAGTTCGGGCAAATGTAATTTCCGTGGTTCACGCAAGTCAACGGCCTATGCAGCGCAGGTAGTTACCATGGATGCTGGTCGTGCGGCTATGGCTCACGGGTTAAAAGAAGTTGTTATCAAGGTTTGTGGTCCGGGAATGGGGCGAGATTCAGCTGTGCGTGCGTTGCAGTCACTAGGTTTAACCGTAAACTCAATTGTTGATGTGACTCCTGTCCCTCACAATGGATGTCGGCCACCAAAACGTCGTCGCGTTTAAGCTATTACATTCTTTCATTAGATTAATACATTTTATAACAAATAAATTACTGACCAATGGCTCGTTACACAGGTCCCACTACTCGAATCAATCGTCGTTTTAATATGGCGATCTTTCCTCCGAATAAATCATTCGAGAGAAAAAAGTACCCTCCTGGTCAGCACGGCCCTCGCCTGCGAAGAAAGGTCAGTGAATATGGCACAGGCTTAAATGAGAAGCAGAAATTACGCTATACATATGGCCTCACCGAGAAGCAGTTTCGAATAACTTTTGAACGTGCAAAATCCCAGAGGGGAGTGACCGGAGAAATCTTTCTCCGGTTGTTAGAATGTCGCCTGGACAACGTAATATACCGTCTTGGGTTTGGTAAAACCCGTCAGTCAGCGCGTCAGTTCGTCGGTCATGGTCATATTTGTGTCAATGGTCACAAAGTTGATATCCCGAGTTACAATGTTAGTCCTGGTGATGTTATTGAGGTTCGTGAGAAAACATCTTCACGACAGTTGGCAACTCGTAGCCTCGAAGAAAGCACCGCCCGAATTCTTCCCAATTGGTTGACACTAGACCCTGATGGTTTGCGTGGTTCTGTTTCTCGCCTTCCTGAACGCGAAGAAATGGAGACTGGCATTAACGAACAGTTGGTCGTTGAGTTCTATAGTCGATAAATTTTAATTATTAACCCCTGATTGCATCATGGCTAAACGAGTAGGAAAATTTGAACTCCCAAATCGACTAATAAAGGTTGAGGAAACTGCTTCGGATACGTTTGCGAGTTTCGAAGCGGAACCTTTTGAGTCAGGCTACGGCCATACCATTGGGAATTCGCTTCGTCGCATTCTATTAAGTTCTATCGACGGAGGAGCCATCTCCTCCTTCAAGATGGATGGTATCCAGCACGAATTCCAAAGTGTGGAAAACATCTGCGAAGATGTTACCGACATTGTTTTAAACCTGAAGAAGGTTCTTCTGAATTGTCACAAGCGTGAGCCTGTAACTCTTACACTCGATATTGAAAAGGAAGGCCCCATCACTGCCGGTGAAATTTCACCTAATGCCGATATTGAGATCATAAACCCAGATCAAGTTATTTTAACACTTGATAAGAAGATGCAAATTTTTGCTGAGTTTGAGGTCACTGTTGGTCGGGGTTTCTGTGTTGCTGAAGATAACAAAAAAGAAGATCAGGCAATTGGCGTAATTGCCATAGATTCGCTTTTTAGTCCTGTCACTCGCGTACAATATAAGGTTGAAAATACCCGTGTGGGTAAAATTACCGATTACGACAAGCTCATACTTGATATTTGGACAGATGGTCGTATTACTCCAGATGATGCACTGAAGGAAGCCACTGCCATTCTTCGCCATCACCTTGATGTTTTCGATAAGGTATCCACAGAGGAAATTGACTTTGAAAGCGAAGCCAAGGAAGTTAGCGAAGAACAGAACCGCCTGCGCAATCTTCTTAATATGAGTGTCAATGAGATTGAACTTTCTGTTCGCGCAGCCAATTGCCTCAACAACGCCAATATAACAACTGTTGGGGAACTTGCAATGAAGAGTGAGCAAGAGATGCTCAAGTATCGAAATTTTGGTAAAAAATCCTTAAATGAAATTAAGGATAAGCTGGAACAGTTGGGCCTCTCTCTCGGGATGAAGATTGACGAGCGTTTACTTGAGCCCATCAATAAGGAACTTTAAACCTTTTATATAATTACTTGCCATGCGGCACGCAAAACACAGACATCAATTAGGGCGCAAAATGGAGCATCGCGCTGCTCTCATGGCCAATTTGGCCATGGCCTTGATCAAAAATCGTCGTATACGGACTACTTTGGCAAAGGCCAAGGCATTACGTCCATTTATTGAAAAAACAATAACTTTGGCGAAGAAAGCCCATGCCACTGATGACAAGCTCAAGAAGCATCACTACCATAAGCTTGCCCTTGCTCGCGTTCGTAATATTGAATCTGTGAACCGTTTGTTTGATGTTCTCGCCGAAGAATTTATTAATCGTCCAGGTGGTTACACTAGAATCTACAAGCTTGTTCCACGTCTTGGAGATGCGGCTGATGTTGCAATTATTGAGTTAATATCTGCTGAAGACGAAGGGTATTCTAAGCGTAAACCGAAGGCACAGAAAACACCAAAGACGAACAAGAACGTCACAACCCAAGAGGCAAAGGCTGAAGAATCTGCTTCTCCTGAGGAAGAATCATCTGACGAAAGCGAATCTTCAGATGAGTCTCCTGCTGAAGAAGTGGAAGCTTCAGAGTCAAAGGTTGAAGAATCTGCTTCTCCTGAGGAAGAATCATCTGACGAAAGCGAATCTTCAGATGAGTCTCCTGCTGAAGAAGTGGAAGCTTCAGAGTCAAAGGTTGAAGAATCTGCTTCTCCTGAGGAAGAATCAACTGATGAAAGCGAATCCTCAGATGAGTCTCCTGCTGATGGTAATTCAGTATCAGAAGAATCTTCAAAAGAAACCAAATCGGACGAAAAATAACATTCTTTGATATAGTCTAGGTGCTGACCCCTAATTTGATTTTTTTTATATGCATCGGGGGTGTGCTATTTTTGTTCGGTCTACTTTCGTTATGGTACGATCGGCATGATGATAAGTTTTACCAAAGAGATCGAAAACGTTTTTTATTTTACTGCGTTAAGTGTGCCGAACTCTTCAATGGCGGCACTAATGAAAAGGAAAGCGACTGTCCCGAATGTGGACACCGCAATATTAGGCTACGATTTTAGCTTCTCATTACGATGGCCATAATTGCTGTACTTGATTTTGGTTCGCAATACACTCAGGTGATTGCCAGACGAATTCGTGAATCTCAAGTCCTTACACGAATTTATCACTATACTACTTCAGCCGCCAAACTTGAAAGTGAGGGAGTTGAGGGTATTATTCTTTCCGGTGGCCCGGCCAGCGTTCTTGCAGAAGGTTCTCCTCGTCCTGATTCGGGAATCTTCAACCTAGGTGTTCCAGTCCTGGGGATCTGCTATGGACTCCAACTTATGGCCACCATGCTTGGAGGCAAGGTCGGGTCCAGCAACCGTCGCGAATATGGCCGAGGACACCTTAAGGTTAACACAAAGGACTGCCCATTGCTTGTTGGTGTTCCACAAACTTCTCGAGTTTGGAATTCCCATGGAGACAAGATTGAAAGTCTTCCCGAAGGATTTATGCAAGCGGCTTCTACCGAAAATTCAGGCTTTGCCGCTGTTGAGGATCGCGGGCGTTCTTTTTTTGGGCTTCAGTTTCACCCGGAGGTTGTACACACCGACCATGGCAAGGAGATACTTAATAATTTTATTTTTGGAGTCTGTGCCTGTCAAAAGAACTGGACAATGTCTGGTTACATTGAGAAAGCCATCGATGAAATTCGTCAAACCGTTGGGGATCAGAATGTTATTTTGGGGCTAAGCGGAGGTGTAGACTCTTCCGTTGCGGCAGCTCTTCTCCACCAGGCTATTGGTTCCAGGCTAACCTGCGTATTTGTCGATAATGGACTTCTTCGTAAAGGGGAACGCGCCAAGGTGGAAAAACTGTATTCTGATAATTTCAATCTGAACTTAAAGGTTGTTGATGCTTCAGCACAGTTCCTTGCCACCCTCGCTGGGATCACTGATCCTGAAGCAAAACGCAAGGCTATCGGACATGTATTTATTGAGGTTTTTGAGGAGGCAATCAATGACATCGGAAATGTCCAATTCCTGGGGCAGGGAACTCTCTATCCTGATGTCATTGAGAGTGTAAATATCGCGGGTAACCCTTCGGCTGTTATAAAAAGCCATCACAATGTTGGAGGTCTACCAGAAAAAATGAACCTACAATTACTGGAACCTTTGCGAGAGCTTTTTAAGGATGAGGTCCGTGCGCTCGGCGCCGAGCTTGGGTTATCAAAGGAGGTTCTCTGGCGTCAACCTTTTCCCGGACCTGGTCTTGGGGTCAGAGTTATTGGGGATATCACTGTCGAGCGTCTTGATATCCTTCGTGAGGCCGATGCTATACTTGAAGAGGAGATGTTTCGTGCAGGTCTTTACTATAAGCTCTGGCAATCCTTTTGCGTATTTTTACCGGTACGAACTGTCGGTGTCATGGGTGACGAGCGGACTTACGACAACGTAATCGCCCTAAGATTGGTTGAAAGTATTGATGCCATGACAGCCGATTGGGCACAGATTCCCAATAATGTGCTTCAGATTGTCTCCAACCGCATTATAAACGAAGTCAAGGGTGTTAACAGGGTCGTTCTAGACATAAGTTCCAAACCGCCAGCCACCATCGAGTGGGAATAAATCAATTGTCGTCTTCAATCATTGTTAACGTTTAGTCTTCCTGACCGGATACTCAACTGCCTGTTGACTGGAATTAAAAATCAGCAATCATTGGCTGTCATTTCAAAAGATTGATTGATGAGACCGCTTCTTGCATGCCTGTCCTTTTTTTACCTGTGCCCCTGCCTTTGGTCCAATGATGCGCTGGTTTTGGCCCGTGCTTTCTTTGGGCCTCCAGAGAAACTGCAGTCTGTTAATTCAATCTACTATGATGGGAAAATTATGAATCCTTCTGGTGAAGGTAGTGGAACTTTTCGTCTCTATATCAAGAAGCCTTTCTTTCAGCGCATGGAAATCCATGTCGGAGATATTATTACAGTAACCGCGGTGAATGGTTCTGAGGGCTACAGGCAGCAAGTACACAAGTCTACGGGTAAAGGGCGTTTGGGCATCCTTCATCCAGCACAAGTAGAAAAAATTATCGTTAATACAGTTGAAAACCTATATTTCCTTAAGGGCTTTGAAATGCGTAATGGGCGCATAAGCTTTCAGGGAAAAGCTGATTTCAAGGGGAAGGCTTGCTACAAACTTAAATTTTTTTACCGGGATGATTTGTTCTACGAACGTTATGTTGAACTCGAAACCGGCAAGATTCTTTCGACTCGCGATGAGCGGGGCATCACAGTCTATCAGCGTGGTGAGATTTTCTCCGGAGGAATCCGCTTTTCTAGAAGTGTTGAATCCTACAAAGAGGGTAAGCACCTCAATACTATTCATTTCAAAAAAATCCTTATCAATTCTCCAATGAAGGATGAAATCTTTGATTTCCCCATGAACTAGAGAGTTTCCCATGCTTATTATTAGAAACGAACTAACCAACCTCCGTTGTAAACTGGAATCCCATTTTGGCAAGTCAGTCGACTCCTCTGAAGTTCGTCAAACTGTGGCTCGCGTCCTTTCTGATATTGAGCTTCGGGGCGACGAGGCAGTACGCTATTATACTCAACTTTATGACGGAGCTGACATTTCGCCAGAAGCACTTCGTGTCCCTTCACGAGAGCTTGAGGCTGCAACCCAGTCTCTAACCCTAGATGAGCGAGCAGCCATAGAGGAATCCATTGGTAATGTGCGTGAATTTCACTTAAAAACCCTTCCTGAATCTTGGACGGCCAAAAATCGACATGGCGCAACGGTTGGCGAGGTCTACTATCCTATTCATCGTGTCGGTTGCTATATCCCCGGTGGTCAGGTTCCTTTAATTTCATCTGTTGTCATGACTTGTGCCCTAGGTCAGCTTGTTGGTGTCCCCGAAATAGTTGCAACGACTCCCCCTGATCCTGATGGGCACATTGCGTCGCCGATTTTGGCCACTCTTAAACTTTGTGGTGTTGATGAGGTTTATTGTATCGGAGGCATTCAGGCCATTGGCGCACTATCCCACGGCACAGCATCCGTCCCTGCCGTCGATAAGGTTTTCGGGCCGGGTAATGCCTACGTTAATGAGGCCAAACGCCAAGTCTTTGGCAAGGTGGGAGTCGATCTTCTTCCCGGTCCCAGTGAGGTCATGATTATCGCTGATTCTTCTGCTGAGCCTCGTTTTATCGCTGCTGACTTACTTGCTCAAGCTGAGCATGGAACAGGTAAAGAGCGCATCTATTTGGCTCTCACCGAGGAATCCATGTTAGCTGATGTCAATCAAGCTATAGAGACTCAGGCGATTGATCTATGCCATGGTGATGAGATTCGTAAGATTCTGGAAAACAACTTTGTTATCTTTCTCGTTGATAACCTCCACCAGGCGGCTGAAGCTGCTAATCTCATTGCTCCAGAGCATCTTGAACTCCAAGTGGAAGATGCAGAATTGGATAATCTGACTACTCTGATTACAACGGCTGGTGCCATCCTGCAAGGACATCTAAGCCCCACTGTACTTGGTGATTTTACTGCTGGGCCAAGTCATACCCTGCCTACTGGATTCTCTGGGCATTCTTTTAGTGGTCTTCGTGCAACGGATTTCATGCGACGATCCAGTATTGTGCGCTATGATGAAGATAGTTTGGTCGCGGCTCGTTCCACTGTGCGGAAGTTCAGTTCCATGGAAAAGCTTGATGCCCATGGTCGCTCCATGGATATCCGGTTCACTTAAGGAATGGATTATAAATTACAAGATGCTCTCCTGCCTCATATCCTTTCTCACAAGGGTTATGTTCCGGGTGAGCAGCCGGATACAACTGGTTGGCTCAAACTCAATACCAATGAGAATCCATATCCACCCAGTCCCCGAATTTCAGATGCCATTACATCCCAGATAAATGGACTTCGCCTTTATGCAAATCCTGATGGACGCTCCCTGCGCGAGGCAATCGCTGTGAAGCATAATGTAAGGCCTGATCAGATCATTCTTGGGAACGGTTCTGATGATGTCTTGAATGTCTTGGCTCGTGCTTTTTGTGGTCCGGATAATAGTATTGGGATTCTCGTACCTTCCTATTCATTGTATCCTTTTCTGGCGAGTCTTCAGTCTGCACCAATTGAAGCCATTGAATTTGACCAAGATTTTGATCTTCCAATTGATGACATATGTAATTCTCGCGCCGGTATTTTTTTTATGCCATCTCCCCATGCCCCTTCGGGGAAAGGCTATACCAATGAACCCCTACGTCTGGTTCTCGAAGGATTCTCCGGGCTTCTTGTCATTGATGAGGCTTATGCTGATTTTGCTCAAACCAATGCAGTAGAGCTTTTGGCTACCTTTCCCAATCTCTTTATTACCCGCACTTTCTCAAAGTCCTATGGCTTGGCGGGACTTCGGGTTGGTTATGGTCTCGGTAGTCCGGATCTTATCCGTGTCCTGCATGGGATTCGGGATGTCTACAATGTAGACCTTCTTGCCCAGGCAGGAGCTCAGGCAGCGATTGAGGATATTACATATTTTGAAGAATGCCGTCTCAAGGTTCTTGCCACTCGGACCAAATTTTTGGAAAAATTAAAAGAACGCGGTTGGTTCACGTATCCCAGTCAGTCAAATTTTGTTTTCACGGAACCTGTAGATATTTCAGGGCGAAAAGGACCGGCTGTGGCGATATCTTTATTCCAATACCTTAAGACGAAGAAAATCCTTGTCCGCTATTTTGCGAATCATTCTTTGACTGAATCCTTTCTTCGTGTCACAATCGGCACCGATTCACAAATGGAAACTCTTAATAGGGCAATCGAACAATGGATAGCGAACGCGTAGCTGAAATTGAAAGGAAGACGGGCGAGACGGATATTCGCCTGGCTATCAACATAGATGGTTCCGGTACTGTACAATCTCGAACCGGTGTGCCTTTTATGGATCACATGCTTGAACTTTTCGGTCGACATGGACTGTTTGATCTCGATGTCCAGGCACAGGGAGATGTCGATGTTGACTATCATCATACTGTTGAAGATGTCGGCATTGTTCTTGGCCAGGCGGTGAAACAGGCCATTGGAGACAAGCTGGGGATTGAGCGCTATGGTTTTTTTCTTCTGCCAATGGATGAAACTCTTGTGCAAGTATCCCTTGACCTAAGTAATCGCTCTTATCTTGTGTACAACGTACTTGTCAGTAATTATATGATCCGCGACTTCAATATTTGTCTCGTTAAAGAATTCTTCCAAGCGTTTGCCAATGAGTGTGGCTGTAATCTTCACATCCAGCTTGAGTATGGATCAGAGCCTCACCATGTTTGCGAAGCTATTTTTAAGGGTTTTGCCAGAGCATTGGATCGGGCAACACGCGTTGACCCTCGTCAGGATGGGCAGCTTCCATCCACCAAGGGCTTACTTACCTGAACTTTATTTCGATGGCCCATCCATCTATTGCCATTATTGACCCGGGCATGGGAAACCTTAGAAGTGTTCTTCGTGCATTTCAACACTGTGGTGCAGATGCGCAGATTATAAAGAGCCCGGATTTGGCGGATGGCAAGGATGCTCTAATTTTTCCGGGTCAGGGTGCTATTGTTGACTGTATGAAGCATCTAGTCAGTACCGGGTTTGACCAGCTTCTTCGTGAGTGGATTGCTGCAAATCGCCATTTCTTCGGAATCTGCCTGGGCCTTCAGGCCCTCTTTGAGCATTCTGAAGAGGGTGATACAACAGGTCTTGGTATTTTTCCGGGCCGGGTCGTTCGTTTCCGTTTGCCTGCCAGATATAAGATTCCGCACATGGGGTGGAATGACGCTGGATTTGTCGAAGGTGCTCCATTGATTAAGGATTTGAATAAGAGTGAGCAGTACTATTTTGTTCACAGCTACTATTTAGACCAGCCCAATCCGAACCTGGACTGGTTCCGTAGTGAATATGGAGGTCAGCCTTTCACCAGTGGCATCGTTCGTGGCAACTGCTTTGCCACTCAATTTCATCCTGAGAAAAGTCAGGCCAAGGGTCTTCAGTTATACCGAAACTTCATTGCACACGTTACTGGATCACTCTGATTTAGAAGCCTCAATATTTGCCTCATTCCCGAGGAATTCTTCCATCGTCAGACCGGTCATTTGCCGTATGCCACGAATTAGGCGGTAGAGGATGAAAGCCATGATGGCCATTGATGGGACCATTATAATTATGTAACTCCAAAAAGTCATTTTCCCCATCTCTTGAGTGAACATCTCAGTCCCTGTTTCACTTTGGATAAAAACCTTCGCCAAGATGAAGTTTAAAATGGCGCTGATAAGGAACGACAGAGAGAGCCAAAGAGTACAATTCCTTAGGAGTTTTTCGAACCCCTCTTCGTTATTATTTGCCTGAAGCCTTTCATTGACCTTTTCCACCTGCATCACCTGATCGTTATATATAAAAAGGCGCACGAGTGGATTCTTCGTTTTGAGAGAGGCAAGTACTGCCAGTCCCAGTAAGGTAGGTATTGCGGCCTCTTTCCATGCAATCCATTCTTTGGGAACTTCAAAAATTGTCATCAGACCTGTCATGAGTACGCTGACAAATCCTAGGATGGAAAAGAAATTATATTTCCTCCGATTTACAAAGTCATAAATCCCGTAACTAATCGGAAAAGCAAGTGCTAGAATCATTGCCGCGATGCCTGGTTTCAGATCTAGCTTGTCTGCTATTGCCAGCAACCATTCGGCCTTGGGCCCTTTTGACATAATGAACACCGGCAAGGCAAAGTTTAGGCCGATATTTAGTAGTGCATTTTCCTGTTGAGAGCGTTTTTTAGATGTTTCCATATTCCAATTTTGACCATTTAAAAAGGTTGTAAAGCCTTGTTGACCGAACTGTGAAAGCAAGAAATAAGCAAATTCTTATAACCGCTGGTCCTACCCGGGAGTTTCTGGACCCCGTTCGATTCCTTTCAAACCCATCTTCAGGCAAGATGGGTTACGCCATTGCTGAAGCGGCCAGAAATCTAGGTTGTTCTGTTGATTTGGTTAGTGGCCCCACTTTTCTTGAGTGTCCTACTGGCATGACGTTACATCCTGTAGTTTCTGCACAGGAGATGCTGGAGGTTGTCGCACGTCTTTTTGAATTTTGTGATTATTTTATCTCGGTTGCTGCAGTAAGTGATTGGAGCCCAAAAAATGTGGTATCGCATAAAATAAAGAAGTCCAAGTATGTACAGGCTCTGGAATTAATTCCGACTTCAGACATACTGCGAACGATGTCTTTGCGAAAGCATAGTCGCCAGACGATTGTTGGCTTTTGTGCTGAAACTGAGGAATTAGAGATAAATGCTCGTAGGAAACTTGCAGATAAGCATTTGGATTGGATCGCCGGAAACTTGGTGGGGCAGGATCATGGAGGATTTCAATGTGATGAAAATGAGCTGATGCTGATCAATCGTGATGGGCGACGGTACGATCTCGGTCCTGGTCTTAAAATAGACTTAGCAGGTCAGTTGTTAGACCTTATTGGTATTGCCTGATAATTCCATGATTCCTACTTGAGCGACTCCATCCTTGAATTAGACGAAGTATCACCGCATTCTACATCCCCTAATGCCGAAAAAGAAAAGTTCGCTCGACCGTATCCTGGGAAATCTGGAAGATTTGGATTCGGCGAACCTTCCCCAAGTCGTTCAGAGACTTATGCGTGAACGTCGATTGCTGGAAACTGTATTTAATACGATCCGGGATGGCATTCTTGTTATCGATGAGAACGGTGTTATCCAGTATGCAAACGCCCAGGGATGTAAACTCATTGGCATGAAAGAGACCAAGATCGGCAAGGAGATCTTGTGGAAGTTGGTGCCAGACCTTCATCGTAGCCTTGAGGGTTCTACTTTCCAGACGGACGATGAGGAATCCTTTGTTTCTCGTGAAATCGAACTTTCATACCCGGAAGAGCGGTTGGTCCGTCTTTATATAGTTCCCTTGCAGGATGGTGCTGGAGGACCGCGACTACGTAACCTTGCTATTATCCTCACCGATATTACTGAGGAGAGACTTTCTACAGAGCAATTGATTGAGAGTGAAAAAGTAAACTCTGTTCTCATGCTTGCCTCAGGAGTTGCTCACGAATTGGGTAATCCACTGAATTCTCTTATTATTCATCTCCAACTCATGGAAAGGAAGTTGAAGAAGTTGGATGGCATAGGGGAACTCGAGAAACTAGGGACTTCAGTCGGGGTTTGCATGAGTGAGGTCAAGCGGTTGGATAGTATTATTAAACATTTCCTGGAGGCAGTTCGCCCATCGCCTCCTGATCTGAAGGAATTAAGCCTTTTAAATCTTCTTCATGAAGTAATTGATGTTCAGGGAGTTGAATTTCAGGATCGTAATCTTCATATTGAGGTTGAGATCATAGAGAAAAATCCTGTAATTCAGGGTGATGGCGACCAGATCAAGCAGGTTTTTTTTAATATACTGAAGAATTCACTGGAAGCGATGCAAAAGGGAAATCGCCTTAAAATTGTCGCCCGAGGAGATGATGACTTTATTTTTCTTCAGTTTGCTGACACGGGTATGGGAATCGCGGAAACAGATATTTCGAAGGTTTTTCTTCCATATTACTCAACGAAAGACAAGGGACATGGCTTGGGGATGATGATTGTACAGAGAATTATGCGGGAACATGGTGGTCGAATCGGGATCGACAGCAAGGTCGGTATGGGAACTGTTATTACCCTTCAGTTCCCGCGGAAGTATCGACGCACAAGACTACTTGAAAATGAAGGTCTGGAAGGTTAAGCATTAATTTACTTTCATTTTTCTCTACTAATTTTAGCTAGCCATGCCTGCCACCATTTTGATCGTCGATGACGAGAAACACACCCGCGAGGGACTGGAACTTGCATTGGAGGAAGACTATGATGTCTATCTTGCGGAAAACCCAACTGAGGCATTTAACCTACTGGATGCCGAGAAGTTTGATGTAGTTCTAACTGATCTCAAGATGGCCGGTAAGTCCGGCATGACCGTAATTGATCGCGCTATCCAGATGCCGTACCATCCTGTGTGTATTATGATGACCGCTTATGGCACAGTTGATCTTGCCGTTGAAGCCATGAAACGAGGCGCTCACGATTTTCTTACCAAGCCTGTCAACTTGGAAAAGCTCGAGATTCTTATTTCCCGTGCCTTGCATTCTCGAAAAACGCAGGAAGAGAATGTGGCTCTCCATCAACGTCTCGATAAAAAATACAGTTTCGATGGGATTATTGGGGAGTCGGGAACCCTCGCTTCTGTGCTGGAGCGAGTAAAACTTGTAGCTCCGGCAACAACCACGGTTTTACTCGAGGGGGAGACTGGTACCGGTAAGGAATTGATCGCTCAAGCACTCCACCAGAATAGTAACCGGATACGTAACCCTTTTGTCGCGGTTCATTGTGCTGCACTACCTGCCAATCTTTTGGAAAGTGAACTTTTTGGCCATGAGAAAGGGGCCTTTACGGGAGCCTCAGAGAAGCGTATTGGCCGCTTTGAGTCCGCTCATAGTGGGACACTGTTTCTCGATGAAATCGGGGAAATCGATGCATCTACTCAGGTCAAACTTCTACGTTTTCTTGAAACAAAAACTTTTGAGCGAGTAGGCAGTATAAAGCCTGTCCAAGTTGACGTTCGACTCGTCTGTGCCACCAATCGTGATCTTAAGGCATTGTCACTTAAAGGGGAGTTCCGCGAAGACCTCTATTATCGACTTGATGTTGTCAAAATTTCCTTACCGCCCCTTCGCCATCGCATGGATGATATTCCTTTGCTTATTGAACATTTCCTGACTCGATTTGCAGAAGAAAATGAGCTTCCTGAGGTGACTCTTACTCCCAAGGCGATGTCAGCTCTCCAGGCATATCGTTGGCCAGGGAACATTCGTGAATTGCGCAATTTTTGTGAAAACCTTGTTGTCCTTAAACAGGGCGGTGAAGTTAATGAATACGACATGGATCCCCGGTTTTTGCACCCGGAGAAGCCAGAAGGTATCGATTCTGATACCGATACTCCCATGTATACGCCACCGAGCGGCATTCTTTCCAAGGAGGAAAATGAAAAGCGACTTCTTCGTAACGCACTTGTCCAGACTCATGGGAACCGTACTCAGGCAGCCCAACTTCTAGGCATAAGCCGTAGAACACTTCATCGCAAGGTTCTTAAGTGGCCGGAACTGGATACAAGATGATAATATGCGAATCCATCTATAATTGATTGTATGAAAAGAGTTGCCTGTAAGTCTTATTGGTGGATTCTCGCCATATTTTTTTGCCAGCTTTCTGCTCAGGAGCCTTCCTCAATCAATATTGTTGGAACTGACCTTTTTCGCGGAGACATTGCCGAGCGTATCACCAGTTTATGTAAACCGCTGGGGGTTCATACAAAATGGTCTGGATCCCAAAAGGCTCGTCAGTTGATTGAGGCAGGCAAGGCCGACTTGGTAATTATCTCAAGCAAATCCAGAGATGATATTCCGAAGGTGTCGGGTATGTTGCAGTTGCCCATTTCCTACCGAATTAGCCGGGTTTTCGTCTCAAAGGATAATCCGATAAGCGAAATTTCAATTGATCAACTTAGGGCTGTCTTTGGTATTCGTGCAGAACGGAGATTAGCGCGTTGGGGTGGTTTGGGCTTGGCTGGGGACTGGAAACAACGGGGTATTGAGCCGATGGTTGTCCAGCGGTATACATCCTTTTCCCGTGAAATATTTGAACACCATGTTTTACCTGCGGATCGCCTGCAATCGTCGGTAAAGGTTTTTCCAGACGAACAGGCGCTTGCTAATGCATTTCAGAAAAACCCTGGTTCTATAGGGGTTTTTGCTTCACTGCATGCTGATGCCTTTGGTAAATCTATCCCCATTGTATCAAAGGGCGGTGAACCTTTTGGCGCGACACCAGAAAATCTTTTTTTTGGAGACTACTCGCTACAGATGCCTTTTTTCATTTTATTTCCTGAGTCTCGCATTCAGGCTTTGGCACCCACACTCCGGGTACTCTATTCAGCTGAGGTTGCACAGGCTATATTTCAGGCGGGAATGGCGCCTGTTCCCGATAGTTTTCGCGTAGCTAAATTGAAGGAGATCGGTCTCTAACCCCCATTTGTGTTTGGTAATAATTAATGCCTTAGCTTGAATAACTTATGTACTGACGAATGTTTAATTCTTTGAATTGGCAAGAAACCATTTGACAACGGATTACTGACTTAGATCATGTGGGGCTCTTTTTTATAGCTGGGCGGGCGTAGCTTAGCTGGTAGAGCGCCACCTTGCCAAGGTGGAGGTCGTGAGTTCGAATCTCATCGCCCGCTCCATTTTTATGCCCGGATATGAAGGCTGGAGACTTGTGGGAATTTCCTGAATCATTGCCATTTGGCAATTTATTCGAGGAGACGGCAGCACCATGGGAATGGTTGCCTAAAGTGCGTGAGGCGCTGTCAGCATTTATTTTCCCTAATCGTCACCAGGTAAACCTTCCACCGGGATTAATCATCAAAGGAGATGTTTTTTTGAGCGAAGGGTTACAACTTCCCCCCTTTGGTGTCATTGAGGGGCCCGCATATATCGGTCCGGAGTGTGAATTGCGACCTGGTGTTTTCATTCGGGGAAATGTGATAGCTGGGCGTGGTTGCGTCCTCGGTAATTCCTGTGAATATAAAAATTGTTTATTGATGGATGATGTACAGACTCCTCATTTCAATTATGTTGGTGATTCTATTCTCGGCAATCGGACGCATCTTGGTGCCGGGGTCATCCTTTCAAATCTGAGGCTTGACCAGCAGTATGTTATCGTGAAGACGCCGGAGGGTTCAATTTGCACCGGGTTAAAGAAACTAGGAGGTATTCTTGGCGATGGGGCTGAAGTGGGTTGCAACACTACCATTCAGCCGGGAACTATCCTTGGTCGGCACGCTGCTGTTTTCCCTGGGATTGCCTATGGCGGTTATTTGGCTGATGGTATGATGGCGGCCGCCCGGCATGAAGTTAGATTGATGCAACGTCCTGACCAGTCCAATGTAGGCAACTGACCCACGAGGGTTTCTATAATGATTACGTCGGTCGACGGGGTTGGATAGTTAACCGAAGTCAAGGAGTTCCTGAAGGAAATCAGAAGTGGCCTTTTTTGATGGGTTTGAGACCGTGTGAGCCTTGGGCGTGGTCGATTCTTTTTTGGCTTTTGATGAATTGGCGGAAGGAACCTCCTTCTTTGGGTGCGGTTTTGTTGTAGATGCTTTCTTTGGAGGAGGGAGCGATTTGATATTTGGCTTATTTTTACCAGATTTTTTTTCTGGGGTCTCTTTTTTCTTCGATACCAAAGGTTTTTCTTCAGTTGCATCGGGAATTTCATCATCCTCTGGAGGCGATGGTTTTTCTTGAATATCGGGCTCTCCATTGGGGCGGGGGGAGCGTGCAACGCGTTCGACTTTATGCTTTGTTATCGTGACACCAATAGCCCCACGGTTTTTAACAGGCATCTCCGCGAAGTCGATATGGACAGTCTTGTTCCTTGCTTTGGCTGTGGGATCAAGATGAACAAGAACCTTTTCTGTCTGTTGGTCATTATCATATATTGCGAAAAACCAGATTCGACTCCCTCGTCGATTCTTTATAATTTCATATTCCTTGTCCCGTGTAACCCCGCCCATCTGGAAGCGTTTGGCAAAGGTATTGCCGCTTTTCCCATCGCGATAGACCATTGCATAGGTCTTGGGTTCATCTTTCCGAAAGATTGCGATATGTACAGGGTTCTTTCCTATGAAAAATTTGTCCTGGACTCTCGATACCTTGACGGTTCCGTCCTTTGAAAAGACAATTACATCGTCAAGCTGAGAACATTTTTCGATAGCGCTGTCCCGCTTAAGGCTCCATCCTGCGAATCCATCTTTACGATTGAGGTAAAGTGTCTCGTTGGCAGTTGCGACCTGAGAGGCGACAATTTTGTCAAAGGTGGTGATTTCAGTTTTTCGATCATGTCCCTTTCCGTATTTCTTGAGGATGTCCTTGAAATAACGTATTGCGTACTTCGTTAACTGTTTAAGGTGGCGTTTTACCTCCTCCATCTCCTCCTCGTATCCTGTTATTATTTCATCCGCTTTGAAGGAGTTATATTTTGAGATTCTTTTAATTCTAATTTCAAGAAGGCGAAGGATATCATCTTGAGTGATTTTGCGGTGGAAAAGCTCCTTATGAGGATCAAGCCCTTCGTCTACTGTTTTGAGAACTCCTTCCCAAGTCTCTTCCTTTTCAATTCGGCGATAGATGCGTTTCTCGATAAATATTTTCTCAAGGGAGGCAAAATGCCATTTCTCCTCAAGTTCATGAAGGCGAATTTCCAGCTCTTGTCGTAGTAGTGCTTTGGTCTGTATCGCGGAGAGGCGTAATAATTCACTGACGGAAAGGAACTGGGGTTGCTTATCGACGATGATACACGCGTTGGGTGAAATGGATACTTCACAATTTGTGAACTTATACAGGGCGGGTATGGCATCCTCTGCGGCAATGGTAGATGGCAGGTGGACAAGTATCTCCACGAACTCAGCTGTATTGTCATCAACACGCTGAATTTTAATCTTGCCCTTGTCGTTTGCTGCAAGGATGGAATCAATCAGACTCGTCGTCGTTGTGGAAAAGGGGATCTCGGTGATTTTTACGAGATGTTTTTTGACCTGCTCAATTCGGGCCCTTACCCGAACCTTTCCACCGCGCTGCCCATCATTGTAATCGGTCGCGTCCATGAGTCCCGCAGTTGGGAAATCTGGTAAGATTTTGATCTCTTCTTTGCGAAGTGCAGAAATCGATGCCTCAAGAAGCTCGCAGAAATTATGAGGTAGGATTTTGGTTGATAGGCCAACTGCAATACCCTCCGCTCCTTGCGAAACCAGAAGCGGGAACTTAACTGGTAGAGTTTCTGGTTCCTTGTTGCGACCATCGTAGGAAAAATTCCATATTGTGGTCTTTGGGTTAAAGATGACCTCAAGTGCAAAGGGAGTGAGCCGTGCCTCTATGTATCTGGGAGCTGCGGCAGAATCGCCAGTATAGATATTGCCCCAGTTACCCTGCATGTCGATCAGTAGCTCCTTTTGACCGACTTGGACCATGGCATCTCCGATTGACGCATCGCCATGAGGATGGTACTTCATTGTATTGCCGATTATATTGGCAACTTTGTTATAGCGACCATCTTCCATCTCCCTCATGGAGTGTAGAATACGCCGCTGAACGGGTTTAAGGCCGTCATTTATATGCGGGACTGCTCTCTCTAGAATCACATAGGATGCGTATTCCAGAAACCAATTCCCATACATTCGCCCAACATGCATGGAATCATCGTCCTCATCTCCAACCCCTTCACCAGCCTCCATGTAGGGGGCTGGTGTAAATGGTTCTGCTTCCGGGGCACCAGCCTCTTTCTCCCCGTTGCCTTCGGTTTCGGGTTCTTTGCCTTCATTTGCTGCTTCCTTTTGGGATGCAGGGTCATTCTTGCCTGGTACTGGTTTTACTTTGTCGTCGGTGGCTTGATCCTTGTTCTCGTCCATTCCTTAGTTGGTTGTCTCATCTCAGGCGATTGCCTTTTCCTCAGCTTCATTTTGGATGGGCTCAACATTGGCGTTGGGCTCCTCGTCCTTCTCTTCATCTGCCACATCTTGCTCAACTCGCAGATTTTCAATTATGAACTCCTGCCGATCCGGTGTATTCTTGCCCATATAGAATTTAAGCATCTCTTTAATAGAGGACTTGGTCTTGATCATGACGGGGTCCAGACGTATTTCATCGCCGATAAAATACTTGAATTCGTCCGGAGAGATTTCCCCTAGGCCCTTGAAACGAGTGATTTCAGCTTTTGCTCCAAGTGAAGATATGGCTTCTTGTCGCTCCAGCTCAGTATAGCAGTAGCGTGTATCTTTCTTGTTTCTGACTCGAAATAACGGGGTTTGAAGTATATATAGATGTTGTTCCCGAATCAGTTCTGGGAAAAACTGGAGAAAGAATGTTATGAGGAGTAGGCGAATATGCATGCCATCAACATCTGCATCAGTGGCAATTACTATTTTGTTGTAGCGCAGGTTCTCCAAGTCGTCCTCGATATTTAATGCATGCTGTATGAGGTTGAACTCCTCATTCTCGTATACGACCTTCTTTGTTAGTCCAAAGCAATTCAAAGGCTTCCCTTTTAGGCTAAAGACCGCTTGAGTCGTGACATTTCTGGACTTAGTTATGGAACCACTGGCGGAGTCTCCTTCAGTAATAAACAGGGTGGATTCAAATCTTTGTTTATCCTTTGTATTTAAATGTGAACGGCAGTCACGGAGCTTTCGGTTATGAATTTTTGCTTTTTTTGCGCGTTCACGTGCTATTTTCTTGATCCCTTTTAGCTCTTTTCTCTCATGCTCCGCCTGTTGGATGCGAGCAAGAAGAGGTTCACTGACTTCTGGGTGCTTATGAAGGTAGTTGTCCAGTTTCTCCTTGATAAAACCAAGAACGAAGTTTCGAACGGTTGCTCCCTCAGGAGACATATTTAGCGAACCCAGCTTTGTCTTTGTTTGAGACTCAAAGACGGGTTCCTCTATCTTTATACTAATTGCTGCGACAATTCCATTTCGGATATCTACTGCCTCGAAGCTTTTTTTATAAAATTCACGAATTGTCTTGGCGATTGCTTCCCTGAATGCTGCCTGATGGGTTCCTCCTTGTGTTGTGTGCTGCCCATTGGCAAAAGAGTAATATTCTTCACCAGTTTGCTCAACATGAGTAAATGCAATCTCAATGTCATGCCCTGAAAGATGAACAATAGGGTAGCGCACTTCTTCGGTAATGACTTCTTCCAATAGGTCACATAGACCATTTTTTGAGCGAAATCGTTTCCCATTAAATCGAATATTCAGACCAGGATTGAGGTAGCAGTAGTAACGCAGCATCTTTTCAAGATGGCGTTCTCTGAATCGAAATTTCCGGAACATTTCAACGTCAGGGGTGAAGGTAATGCTTGTTCCATTATCCTCCGTAGTCTTTTTTGCCTTCTTATCCTCATCGACCACGTCACCTTTGGCAAAATCGATGCGGCGGGTTTCTCCGTCACGGAATGCCTCTATACGAAATTCTTTTGAAAGTGCGTTGACGGCCTTGATGCCAACTCCGTTAAGGCCAACAGATTTCTTGAAGACTTCAGAATCATACTTTGCGCCTGTGTTAATTTTGGCGGCACAATCCATCAGCTTGCCCAATGGCACTCCTCGCCCATAGTCACGAACGCTCATGGTCCCATCGGGTGTTAATGATAGATCGATCTGCTTACCAAAGCCCATGGCGAACTCGTCAATGCAGTTGTCAATCACCTCCTTTACCAGGACGTAGATGCCATCGTCGTCGGAGGAACCATCGCCCAGTTTCCCAATATACATCCCAGGCCTGAGGCGGATATGTTCCTTCCAGTCAAGGGACTTTATGCTACTCTCAGTGTAGTTATGCTCCATGGGGACATCTATTTGATGAAAATTGACGAATGTTTCAATACAAATCGCAAGCCAAGCATTAGAAATTATGACTGAACATAATGATAAGGTGATTAATTCTCTGGAATGTCCTGATTGAGAATTTGAATAATTTCAGCGTGGATACGTGGCGAAGACGCAACAATTGAGCTCCCCTGGATGGGATCTTCCCCAGTCCAGTCGGTTATAATCCCTCCAGCACCCCGAATGATCGGGATAACAGGGAGGAAGTCCCATTTTGACACTATGGGATCAATCATGATGTCGCATTTCCCTGCGGCAAGGAGCAGGTATCCGTAACAGTCTCCCCATGTTCTGTATAAGCGAACACGATTGGTCAAGTTCATCCATGAAGCTTGATTCCAAGTCCTGCCTGGTTCCAGTGGGTCCGTGGAGAGGAGTGTGGCCTCGGCAAGAGTGTCCGTATTTCGGATATCTACGGGATTGCCATTCAGCAAGGTTTGCTCCCCGTCTCCTGTCATACGTTGTCTCAGTATTGGCTGATCGATTGCCCCAAGTATCGGGACCCCATCTTTCAGCAGACCTATTAGAGTGCCGAATAGTGGCACTCCTGAGATAAAAGATTTTGTTCCATCAATGGGATCCAGTACCCAGACGTATTCGGCATCCTCCCTTTCATTTCCAAATTCCTCCCCGATGATGCCATGGTCAGGGAATTTTTTGCTAATTTTTGTACGTAGGGCACGTTCGGTCTCCCGGTCAGCGATAGTGACTGGGGTTTCATCTTTCTTGGTCTCCACCTGAAGGTTCGGATCAGTGAAGTAGGGGCAAATAATTTCTCGACTTGTATCAAGCAGTTCATTGAGGAAGTTGACAAATATGCCCATTTGCATTGTCACCAGTTAACCTTATTAATTTAAAAATCCAGCCTGAAAGCCTCCTAATGTCCGATTTTCATGAAAACTGGATGGATGTTCCCATTCACATTCTGGATTTTGAAGGCAATGGCTACTCTGGCGTTGTTGAATTCGGGTTGGCTACAGTGAAGGGAGGTGAGGTCGTCGAGGCGCGTTCGGAATTCTGTAAACCCCAAGGGCGAATTCCTCGCAGGGAGATGGAACTTCATGGGATCGTAAATGAGGATGTGGCCGATGCCGAGCCGTTGAAAGCATATTGGGATTATTTTATCGGACTCAGGCAGTCTGGCCCCCTCTGCGCTCATCATGCATCCGTTGAGGAGAACTTGTTGAAAAGAACTTGGTCCCATCCCCGGATGGCACCAGATTTCCTTCACCCTGGGCAGTCGATTGCTGAATGGGGCCCATGGTTGGACACCAAAGAACTCTATTCAAACTTGTTTCCAAAACTTGAAAGCTATGGTTTGGGAAAGTTAATTTCGACCTTCAATCTTTTGCCGGAGGTGGAACAATTGGCAGAGCGTTTTTGTCCCCCTTCTCGCCGGCAGTTTCATGCCGCGCTATTCGATGCCATCGCTTCTGCAGTATTGCTGTTAAATCTCCAAAGCTATCAAGAATTGGAGTCCCATCTCACACTTCCTTGGTTGCTAACGCAGAGCATTGCAGGGTCAAGGAAGAAGCAAGATGCTCGCCAAGCAAAGTTGTTCTGAATAGCCTCCTAAATATTTTTTAGGTGAATGAATTGTCGGGAGAAGTAGGCCTCCCAAACCTTTGCTGGGAGATATTACTTTTCGGTATCCTCCGGTTCTTGAGTTTCTTCCGCGGTATCCTCAGATTCTTTGGGCTCTCCAATGTTTTCTTCATTACTTGCAGAATCCGTGTCTTCCACCTGTTCTGTGCCATCTTCGTCCTCATTGGGTTCCTCATCCTCGTCTTTTATGTCGAGAACCTTGGAGATTCCAATTAGGCGGTCACCTTCACGAAGATTGATAAGACGCACTCCCTGAGTCGTCCGGCCAATTACCCGAACATCCTTGACGGGTGAGCGCACGGCTTGCCCGGACTTCGTAAACATCATGATTTCATCATCATCAGTCACATTCAGAGCCCCCGCCACAATACGGGTTTTCATTGCAATGATTCCTGTTCCCCCACGTTTCTGAATGCGATATTCATCGAAGACAGTTCGCTTTCCCATGCCGTTTGTGCCGGCCATGAGAAGAGTGCTTTCGGGGTCAACGACCTCCATGGCCTTTACCTCATCTTTACCCTTGAATCGGATTCCAATGACTCCTCGAGTAACACGACCTTGTTTCCGAAGATCGTCTTCATGGAAGCGGACTGACTGGCCGCTTCGGGTCACAATGATGAGGCTGTCGTCTCCCCGTGTGCGTCTTACTGTGAGGAGTTCATCATCTTCATCAATATTGATTCCCTTGGTCCCCATCCGGCGGAAGTTCTTGTAATCGAAAAGGGAGGTTTTCTTTACAATGCCTTTCTTGGTACAAAATACCAAGCGAGTACCGTCCTCCTCAAAGGCTTCCACGCAGATCATGGCAGCGATTTTTTCACCTTTCTGAATTTCCAGAAGATTATTAATCGCGCGTCCCTTTGAGATCCGGCTGCCTTCTGGAATATCGTACACTTTTTGTACATAGAGGCGACCATTATTCATGAAAAAGAGAATGAAGTCATGGGTCGATGCACTAAAAATTTGCTCAATGAAATCGTCCTCATACTGACCGGCTCCCTTGACTCCAACACCGCCACGTTTCTGTGCGCGAAATTCATCAATTGATGTGCGTTTAATAAATCCATTGTGAGTGACGGTGATGAGGCAGGCCTCACGCGGTATGAGGTCCTCCATGCTAAGGTTTTCATGCTCAGAGACGATCGATCGTCGTGCAGTCCCATATTTGTCTTGGATTGCTTTCAGTTCGGTCTTGATGACGCCTAGTAGCTCTCCTTCGTTTTCAAGGATTTCACGAAGTCGGGCGATGAGTTTCTGAAGTTCTTCGTATTCCCCCTCGATCTTTTCGCGTTCAAGCCCCGTCAACTGGTAGAGGCGAAGATCAAGAATTGCATTGGTTTGGCGCTCTGAGAAAGGAAATCTTTCCATCAACCGTGTGCGGGCATCATCCCTATTCTGCGATGCTCGTATGATTTTTACGATTTCATCAAGATTATCGAGCGCCAGCAGATAGCCTTCCAGAATGTGTGCACGATCCTCCGCTTTTTTCAGTTGGAATTGGGTACGCCTAAAGATGACCTCGCGCCTATGCTCGATGTAACATTGGATAATTTCCTTTATGTTCATCTGCTTCGGACGTCGCTTGTCTAGCGCTAGCAGTATCACGCCAAAGGAGCTCTCAAGCTGGGTCATTTTGTAGAGCTGGTTTATTATTACTCGTGGTATTTCACCGCGTTTTAACTCTACGACGATGCGGGTATTTTCATCCGATTCATCGCGAAGATCAGACACTCCTTCAATTTCCTTTTGATTGACGAGATATGCGATCTTAGTCACGAGAGTCGCACGGTTCACATTGTAAGGAGTCTCCGTAATAATGATTTGCTCTTTGTCGTTGGGAAGCTCTTCTATTTCACAGGTTCCACGGGTCCGAAGGATTCCGCGCCCGGTCTTTAGGTATTTTTCAATTTCCTGTTTTCCTCCAACTGTCCCGCCGGTCGGGAAATCGGGGCCGGGAATAATCTCGATGAGTTCATCGAGAGAGATACTGGGATTGTCAATTATGGCGCAGGTTGCATCTATAACCTCACTAAGGTTGTGCGGTGGAATATTGGTGGTCATTCCCACGGCAATGCCTGTCGAGCCGTTTATTAAAAGGTTGGGGACGGAGGCCGGGAGCACCGAGGGTTCTGTTGTGCTTTCCTTATAGTTGGGGACATAGTCAACAGTATCCTCGTCAATATTGCGTAACATCTCCTCCGCGATCGGGAAGAGGCGACACTCGGTATACCGATAGGCGGCAGCGGGGTCTCCATCGATTGATCCGAAGTTTCCTTGCCCCTCGATAAGCGGGTAGCGCATGACCCATGGCTGGGCGAGGCGGACAAGGGTGTCGTATACGGAAGCGTCTCCGTGAGGGTGATAATTTTTCAGGACTTCCCCAACGACGCCGGCGCATTTATCGAAATTACGATTATGAACGAGCCCCTCGCGGAGCATTGCGTAGAGTATACGACGTTGTACTGGCTTGAACCCATCACGTGCATCAGGCAGTGCACGGCTTATAATCACAGACATTGAGTAGTCAATGTAGGCGGTCTGCATCACCTCTGTAATGTTCGTGGGGATCAGTCGCTCAAGAATATCAGCGGTCTCATCGTCCTCTTCTTCGCCATCCTCATTTTCGTCGCTGGCAGGTGGGTCTTCATTTGATGGAGGTTCATTCCCTCCGCCCGCTGTTGCTTCGTCCGGCGGAGCGTCCTCTGGAGATTCACCACCTTCTTCTGATGCTTCAGGTGACTCTGGAGTTTCTTCGTCTTCGGGAGTGTTTGGAGTGTCGTCGTCGACCATTTGTGCTTTTGAGGTGTGGGCTAGGCTGTTTAACAGCTTTGCGCGTTGGATTTATATTATTTAAATTGTATCAAGGGTGACAGATGCTCGGTTGATGCTACACATCAAGATAGGAGACATTGAGGGCATTATCTTCAATGAACGCTCTTCGGGAGGGGACATCTTCGCCCATCAGCATGCTAAAGATGCCGTCTGCGAGTGCTGCATCAGCTATGTCGACCTTGAGTAGACTTCGAGTTTCAGGATCCATGGTCGTCTCAAAGAGTTGTTTGGGGTTCATTTCTCCAAGACCTTTATAACGCTGGATTTGAAGTCCCTTACGACCCATTGTGCGAATCTTGTCCACAAGTTCCAGGATGCTATGTAGCGGAACTTGCGTTTCCTTTGCTTCCCCCATGTTTTCAATGAGTTGAAAGGCCGGTTCCTCGCAATTCTTGTACTGATCAAGTTTAATGCCGTTTTGCTTGAGCTTGTTTAGCAATTTGATCAACTCGTGAGCCTCGAAGACTTCATGTATGGAGATGCGTTGCTGGACAACTTGTTCATCCACTTCAATCTGACGTGCGATGCTGCCCCCATGATCTTCCTCTGGAAGAACATTCAGTTCATTTATGAAGGCTTGTTTTTCTTCTTCTCCTGGGAAAAAATGAAACTTCTCCTCGTTCCCCGTGCGGACCCGGCCAATAAATTGTGGTAGTTCAAGGGGGTCTGACTTATGGTTCCCGAGATATTCTGCGAGTGAACAACCATATCGGGTGACGCCTCCGGCCAGTAGTTCGAGACGAGCTAAGTCGTTAATGATTTCTTGAAGAGGCTGGCCGGTGGTTGGTTGATTATCGCTGCTGCGAACCAGAGTAACGTCTTCCGCTCCAAGTTCAAGTAGGATTCGATTCATTTCCTGATCGTTTTCAATATACTGCTCGCGCTTCTTCCTCTTTATTTTGTAGAGCGGAGGTTGTGCTATATATACATATCCCATTTCGATGAGGCCACGCATTTGGCGGAAGAGGAACGTTAGCAGAAGAGTACGGATATGGGAACCGTCAACATCCGCGTCTGTCATGATGATGACCTTGTGATAGCGCGCTTTTTCTGCATTAAAGCCTCCTTCGTCTTCACTATCTCCTATGCCTGTTCCCACTGCTGTAATAAGGGCCTGTATTTCCGTGTTTTGAAGTACTCTGTCGAGGCGTGCTTTCTCAACGTTAATTAGTTTTCCTCGGAGGGGTAAAATTGCTTGGGTTGCTCTGTTTCGACCTTGTTTGGCAGAGCCTCCTGCGGAGTCACCCTCAACTATATAGAGCTCGCACTTGGACGGGTCTTTTGATGCGCAGTCTGCAAGTTTTCCGGGGAGACCTCCTCCTGCACCAAGGGCACTTTTGCGGACAGTCTCTCGGGCCTTGCGAGCCGCTTCCCTCGCGCGTGATGCGTTGACGCATTTTTCAATGATGGCCTTGGCGGTTTTGGGCTCCGTTTCAAAGTAGTACTTTAGCTTTTCGCCAACAATTTTTTGCATGATGCCATCGACTTCCCTGTTGGAAAGCTTGGTCTTTGTCTGGCCTTCAAACCGAGGCTCGGGAACCTTGATTGATATGACTGCGATGAGTCCTTCGCGAACATCCTCCCCACTAAGGGAAAGGTCCTTATCCTTCAGGATATTGTTGGCCTTGGCATAGTTGTTTATGACACGTGTTAGGGCTGTTCTGAAGCCGGAAAGGTGCGTGCCGCCTTCTACGTTGTGAATCGAGTTGGCATAGGCATAAATTTGGTCGCTATACGAATCATTGTAAAGCATGGCAACATCGGCCTGGATCATTCGGGTCTCATCTTCCACTGAGGGGGCCTCTCCATGGAAGGCGATCACTCCTTCATGCAGGGCGTCCTTGCTCCGATTGAGGTACTGGACGTATTCGGCGATTCCGTCGTTGAACTGATACGTTGTTTTTTGGGCATGCCCATCGCGTTCATCCTCTACATTGATTGTAATGCCTGGATTGAGGAACGCAAGTTCTCGAAGGCGCTTGGAGAGGATATCGAACTTGAAATCTCTGGTTTCTTCAAAGATTTCAGGGTCTGGCATGAACGTGATTTTCGTGCCTGTTTCTTTTGTGTCACCGATTATCTTTATTTTTTGAGTTGTAATACCTTGAGCGAACTTCATCTGGTGGATTTTGCCGTCCCGTCTCACCTCAGCCTCAAACCATTCTGAAACTGCATTGGCGCACTTGGCCCCGACACCGTGTAGTCCCCCGGATACAGCATAGGCACCTTTCCCAAATTTGCCTCCAGCATGTAGGTTGGTAAGGACGAGTTCCAGTGCGGGAATACCATACTTTTCATGGACATCAATTGGGATGCCACGACCATCGTCGTTCACGGAGCAGGAACCGTCACGATGTATAATTACTTGAATCTCCGAACAGTATCCTGCCAGGCTTTCATCAATGGAGTTGTCGACAATTTCGAAGACACAGTGGTGTAGCCCTCTTTCTGCCGTGTCTCCAATATACATGTCCGGCCTTTTTCGGACACCTTCTAGACCTTCCAGTTTTTGGATTTTGGTGGAGTCGTAGACTTCTTCTTCCGTTGCGTTGCTTTCGGGATTTTCAGGCAGTGATTCGTCGCTCATTGAGATTACTTCAAAATTGATCTGGGTTTAAATTCTCGGAAGTATTTTTCTGATGTTATTCGATTAAAGTAGCTAGATGATGATTTTTAGGGTTCCCCTACGGGGAAGTCAAGGTGCATGGGGCAATCAATCATTTTTTTCTCTTATTAATTTAATAATTGATTAAGGCAATAAGGTCAGCTTGCTTTTTATGGGTTTCCTTGCAGGAAAACCCAGAGGTCGATTGGCAGGAAAAACTACGATTCCAACAGGAGGAATATCATGGGCCTTAGGGTTAAAAAGACCAAACCTTTGGGATCAGGTACATACTTCCAATGAAGTAAATGAGAGCTAGGGGGAGCCCAATCTTGATGAAGTCTCCAAATCGGTATCCGCCCACACTATAGACATAAGTATTGGTCTGGTACCCGATCGGTGTTGAAAAGCTTGCAGATGCGGCTATGCATGTGGCGATTATAAATGGCCTGGGGTCGACTTCGAGACTCATTGCAAGTCCAATCGCTATTGGCGTCATGACAACAACTGTTGCATTGTTGGAGAGTAATTCAGTCAGAATGGCAGTCACCAGATAGCATACTGCGAGCATAAGGATTGCGGATATATATCCGTCTTCAAAGGGTAGCACTCGGGCCAATCCGGAGAGACTATTTGCAACAAGGTCGGTTGCCCCGCTTTTTTGAAGAGCTGTCCCGAGGACGAGCATACCGTAAATAAGGATAAGCAACCCCCAGTCCACTGCTGCATAGCCTTCCTTGGGTTTCATGCAACCGGTGAGGAATAGGATCGCCACTCCAATGATGGTAGATCCAGCAATGGGCATGAGGTTAAAGGAGCTACAAATTATTATCCCTGCGAGAACGCAGAGTACCACGGGTAATTTCCTGCGGAGACTGACTGCCGGTGTCTGAGGTTTGTCGAGTAGCAGGATATCGGCACTGGAACGTAGGTTTTCTATGGCGTCCTGTGTTCCCAGCATAAGTAGGGTGTCGCCGGGGCGGAGGTTGATTGATCGCAATTTCTGGCTGATGTTTCGTCCCTGTCTATGAACTGCCATGACCACAGTGCGAAAGCGCTGCCGAAAATTTATTTCACGGATGGATCTACCAACAAGCTCTGAATTGGGCGCCACCACCCCTTCCACCATGGTTCCTTCATCTGTTGTGATTTGCTCAAGTCCACCAGCTTCGCTTACCAGGTCCACTCCCTTCATCCCCCGAGCCTCCGCCACCCCGGATGGGCGACATTTGAGTATCAACCGATCACCCGCTTCCAGTGGCGTGCTTCGAATATCGCCAAAGAGGGAGACCCCGTGCCGAATAATCTCAAGGACACGAATGCCACGTTTCCCGTCCAGTCCGGCTTCCTTGATTTTTTGCCCGATAATTTCCCCGTCAGGTTTCACGAAAACCTCGGTGAGGAATTCCTTGCGTTGATCCTCTGATAGCATGGTTGTGAGGGTTTCTCGAACGGGGAGTAGTTTTTTTCCGAAAATCACAAGGTAGACAATGCCGACCCCGAGGAGCGGCAGGCCAACTTTGGCCAGTTCAAACATACGGATTGGTTCCTGTCCTTGCTCGGTTATAATACTACTGGCAAGGATGTTGGTGCTGGTTCCGATGAGGGTGCAGGTTCCACCTAGAATGGATGCATAGGAAAGGGGAATCAGTAGTTTGGAGGCTGGTTGGTCAATCTTGCGGGCCAGCGTAATGATTACTGGAAGAAGGATGACCACGACCGGTGTATTGTTCACAAAACCTGAAATCCCTGCGATTAGAAGCATCATGATCAGGAGGAATCCGGTGTAGCCAACCTTGGCCACTTTTTCCAAAAGAGCGGAGAGGGTATCCACCACACCACAGTTTTGTACAGCGGCACTAAGTATAAACATTGCACCAATGGTTATTGGGGCGGAATTTGTAAACACTTGAAACATGTCTGGCAGACTTGGCAGGAGCGTTGAGTGTGTGACTCCTTGTGCCAGGATTAGGATTGCAAACACACTTAATGCCGTGAGATCCGGCGGGATTTTCTCCATGATGAAACTGGTTAGAGCCAGAATCAGCAGGAGTATCACAAATATGATTTCCCAGTCCATGTTGGTGCAGTTGTTTCAGGAAGACCCTACGATTAATGTGGGGTCGATGGCAAGACTACCCGAAGGTTTTGCCGTCCCAGGCCCATTTATCAGCAGGTATGTCCTGAAAGACGAGATAGATGTTTCCCTTCGGGACTTGAAGCCTTTCCGCTAGAAGAGTGGATAGTTGCTCGGAAAGCAGTTGGATTGAATCCCCGGGCAGTCCAATTGATCGGACTTCCCCAAAGGCAAACTGGCCTTGACGGGAACCCATATTCATGTCGGTGGCCGTATTAAATGCGGTTTGCATGTAATCAGCAGGTTTGCCGAGAACCTCACAGCAAATGGCCGCACCTTCTCGAAGGAGAGAATCAATATCCTCCGGCGAAATGTCCGCGTTGCTGGTGATATTAAGGAATGGCATTCTAGTCCTACTGCTTTTCCTCCGGGTCTGGCAGGTCGCGATTGGCGACCTGTTCCCGGACAAGCTTGGCAAATTCATCGTGGGTGTAGGTGCCTTCCCTTGATTTATGAATTCTTGAGCGAAGGGAAAGGGTTTCACTTTCAGCTTCTTTTTGCCCGGCGATGATCATGTAGGGGACCTTGCTGGTCTCGGCACGTCGAATCTTTGCGCCCAGCTTGTCGCTTTGGAGGTCAGAGGTGGCACGTAATCCCAAGGACTTGCAGAGGTCGTGGATTTTTTGTGCATAGTCTTCAAACTTTTCGCTTATTGGAAGTATGCGGACCTGTTCCGGCGCGAGCCAGAGGGGAAAATTGCCTGCGAAATGCTCGATGAGGACTCCAACAAATCGCTCCATTGAACCAAATGGTGCACGATGTATCATTACCGGACGATGTGGTTGATTGTCTGCCCCGGTGTAGTGTAGACCAAACCGTTCCGGTAGATTGTAATCGACCTGCACCGTTCCCAGTTGCCATTCGCGACCGATGACATCTTTTACAACAAAGTCAATTTTTGGGCCGTAGAAGGCGGCTTCGCCCAGTTCCTCCGTAAAGGGCACCCCTAAATCTTTTGCCGCGTCCCGAAGGTCGTTTTCCGCCTTTTCCCAGTCGTCAGGGTCACCGATGTACTTACTCGAGTCCGTTCCGCGAAGGCTTACACGGACACGGTAGTCATTCATGCCAAGGGTCGAAAGGACGACTTTTGCGAGGTGAAGGCAGCCTTTGATTTCAGCAGCCAACTGGTCTGGTGTTACAAAGAGGTGAGCATCATCCTGTGTGAATCCCCTGACACGGGTCATACCGTTTAGCTCTCCTGATTGTTCCCAACGGTAAACAGTGCCGAATTCTGCAAGCCGTATCGGGAGATCCCGGTAGGAACGGGGTTCGGAATCGTAAATCTGGATATGCATTGGGCAATTCATTGGCTTCAGTAGAAAGCCATTGAGTGACGCATCGTCCAGCTTGTTGACAAGTTCGGAGCAGGCGCATCCTTCATTTGCCATCGACTGAAGGTCGTCCGGTTCCAGAATCGGGGCAAACTGGGAGTCTTTATAATAGGGAAAATGACCGGATGTTCGGTATAGATCCAGTTTCCCAATATGCGGCGTAAACACCTGATCGTAACCTTGCTTGGTCAGTTCCTCACCAATAAAATCCTGAAGCTCCTGGCGCACGGTTGCTCCGGCAGGCTTCCAAAGTACGAGCCCCTGGCCAACCTTGTCATTGATTTCAAAGAGGCCCATGTCCTTGCCAATCTTACGATGGTCCCGTTGGCGAGCCTCTTCCAGTTGTACAAGGTAGGCCGCTAGTTCATCCTTGGAAGGGAAGGCGGTCCCATAAATACGTTGTAGTTGCGCATTTTTTTCGTCGCCACGGTGGTAGGCCCCAGCCACGGAAAGTAATTTATATGCCTTGATCTTCTTGGTGTAATTGACGTGCGTGCCGGCACATAGGTCAATAAAATCGCCGTTGCGATAAAAGCTGATTGTATCTCCTTCAGGAATGTCTTCCAGGCGTCCAATTTTGTAGCGTTCCTGCCCGAAATCCTTGATGATTTTAATAGCTTCCTCGCGGGGGACTTCAACTCGCTCAAACCGTTGATTTTCCTTTATCACCTTTTTCATCTCTGCCTCAATTGCCTCGAGATCCTCGGCGGTGAATTTATGCTCCAGGTCAAAGTCGTAATAAAACCCGCTGTCTGTTGGCGGACCAATATCGAGCTGGGCATCTGGAAACAATCGAAGGACAGCTGTTGCCAGCACGTGCGAGGACGAATGCCTTATTTCTTCTAGCGGCGTCATATTGACCATGGAACTGCGGTTATTTGAAAGTGACGCCTGAAGACAAGTAAAAAGGGGAGGAGGAAGACTCCTTAGGCCTTTTCAAGATCATAACCATCCTTGTGGTCGAGGATCTTCCATCCCTTATGTTGTAGTTCATCGCGCAATTGGTCAGCGGCCTCCCAGTCCTTATCCTGCTTGGCCTGCCAGCGTTTTTCTGCAAGTTCATTTACCTCAGGCGGGATATCGTCTTTGTCCCCATCTTCTTTTTCGAAAATTAGCTGAATCCCAAGGGCCTCGAGGATCGTTGCCAGTTCCTCAAGTGCAGTTCGAAGCGGGGCTTTGTCTGGCGTTTCTATCGAAAGTTTCTTTAAGGTTGAGAAAATATTACCAAGGCAGGCTGATGTGTTTAGGTCATGGCAAAGGTCCTCCCTTGATTTTTGAAAGAACTCCATCTCGCCATTCGGTGCTTTTTTTGACAGGCCTCTAAACTCATTCTTATTTATCTCTGCAGACTGGCAAAGGTTGGCCACCGTTTTTTCCAGTTTCTGGATGCCGCTTTGGGCCGCCTGAAGACCTTGGAATGTGAAATTAAGTGACTGGCGGTAGCTTCCGGAGATCAAAAGGTAGCGAATTACCTGCGCGGGGTATCCTTTGGCGACAAGATCCTCCAAAGTGTACAGGTTGCCCAGACTTTTGCTCATCTTTCCGCCATCCACCATCAGATGTGCGCAATGGAACCAGTGGCGTGCAAAGGGCTTTTTCGTGGCAGCCTCGCTCTGGGCGATTTCATTTTCATGGTGGGGGAAGCACAAGTCTATCCCTCCTCCATGGATGTCGAAACTTTCCCCCAGGTATTTCATGCTCATGGCACTGCACTCGATATGCCACCCTGGGCGTCCTCGTCCCCAGGGACTGTCCCATGCGTTATCCCCATCCTCCTCCTTGTGGGCTTTCCAGAGGGCAAAGTCGGCAACGGTTTCTCGGTCATACTCATCAGCATCGTTGCGATCGCCGGAACTGGAGGTTGCCTGTGTCTGTGTCTCGCGTTGGTCTAGATTGCTGAGTCGCCCATACTCGGAAAAGGATGTGATACGAAAATATACGGAACCATCCTGTGCCACATAGGCATGGTTTGCATCAATCAACCGCTCAATAAGGTCGACTTGTTCCTTGATATGCCCGGTGGCCGTCGGTTCATCGTGGGGTGCGCGCATGTTCAGTTGCTCGCAGTCTGCATGGAACTTTACGGTCCACATTTCCGTGAAATCGGCAAGGGACATATTTTCTGCAAGCGACTGGCGAATGGTCTTGTCATCGACATCTGTCAGGTTGCGAACGTGGTGAACATTGATCCCCTCCATTTCCATGACCCTTCGGAAAACATCCTGAAGAAGAAACGTGCGAAAGTTTCCAATATGTGCCGGTCCGTATACGGTGGGGCCGCAGCAGTAAAAACCTGATTTCCCTTTATTTTCGGGATCAATATCTTCTCGTTTCCCGGTAAGGGTGTTATGGAGCTGGATTTTCATTCGTTGAAGCACCGGATGTTGAGTGGTGAATCTTCAACTGGCAAGTGTTCGAATTATTCTT